>JAGWZB010000096.1 GCA_018969045.1 Planctomycetota bacterium
CGCTTCGAGCAAGGGCGCCTTGAATCTCAATAAAACGGATCGCACCAGACGGATCACTGCCAGCCGCGTCGTTACCATCAGACACTTGGCCGGACAAACCCTTCGAAGGCATCGATTCTTTAGGTGGCAGATCAACAGGCTTTGAGCAGCCGCAGGCTACCCAAAGGGCGATCGAAGCCAAGCAGGCTCTACAAAGCAAATCAAATTCGATGGCGGGTTTGCAGAGATCTTTCATCGGCTAAGGCTTGGCGGGTGACGCGAGGTAGCGTTTGTGGACCGCGGATAACTGAGGCTGATCCATGCGGTCGTAATAGATCGCTAAATCTTGGTGGGCTGGCGCAAAATTTTCGTCCAATTTCAAAGCAGCTTCAAGCCAATAAACACCGTTCTCTCGAGATTGCTTGTGCAAGAGCAAGTGCCCTAACTCATAACACTGGCTGGCCGTTCGATTGGGGTTGCTTAAAAGTTCAAAGAGCATTCGATCCGCCAAAACCGTCTGTTTCTGTCCTTGGTCAGCAATTTCCGCTAGGACACTCGATCGCTGTTCGTCTCCTAGTCTTTGATAAGCTTGACTGAGCGTCGAGGCTACTTCCACGTCCTCAGGCCATTTCTTTGACAGCAGGTCAAGCACATCAATGACCTTCTGGTTCTCGTCGGCGTCCAAGTAGAGTTTGGCCATCTGCAACCGAAGCGACGGTTGAATCGACCGCCCAGGGTCGGTAAGTGTTTTGATGCTCTCTTCGATACGCTCGAGCGCTTCGGGAGCTTTACCGAGCTTGCGAAGGACTTCGCTGTAGCGCAGAAGCGCTTCGGCATGATCGGGTTGGCTGGCTAAGAATCGATCCAACATCGACTCAGCTAAATCCAATTGCTGATCCCCTTGATAAGCGATGCCGGCTTGAAGATACAAGGCAACGAAGTCTGGGTGCTGTTTCAAAGCTGGCTCAATTTCCAAGATCGCATTTTTCCAATCGCGGCGCGCAAGGTGCATCATGCTGCGAAACGTTGGAATCCAGGGTGCCTTGGGCGACTGGGTCTGCCATAAATCCAGAAACCGACTTGCTGCTTCGAGATCCTGATTGCGAAGCAGTCCAAAGACCAGCGCGCGAGCCGCGTCATCGAAATCCTCCGGATTGGCCTCTAAATAGCTCGCGACTTGAGACTCCGGTGCTTTGAGCAGTCCTAGCTGCGCGTCCATGAGCAGTTTTTCCCCTTGGACAGTTTCGGCTCGAAGCCCCAAAGAGCCCGCAAGTTCAAGTTGCCTTTCGAAGGCGTCCTTTTGTCCGAGTTGTCGGTAGGCTTGAGCCAGCATCCCTCGGACTTGTGCCGAGTCCCCATACTGATCCTTCAAAGCATCAAGCGTTCGAATCGCTTGTCGGTTTTCCTCCAACTGCAAAAGCGACTTTGCGCGTTGGATTGCTTGATTCCAACTCCAGGATCTCCAAGCCACCAAGGATAAACAGGCCAAGATCGTGAGCAAAATTGGCAATCGAAAGCCTTGCCAAGTGCTCCGAGACTTTCGATCCGAGGGTTTCGATTGAGGTAAGCTCATACTCGTAAGTTTACAGATAGGTTGACACACAGAGGATCCGGAGCGCTCCAAAGTTGCCTTAGGTAAGTTGCCTTAGGAAACCCAACTTCGGGGGCTCGATTACCTTTGTTAATCCACGTTGACAAGGGGGTAAGAGGTTAAAACATTGAAATAATTCCTGACACACCCCCCGTAATGGTTGACGCGTCACAACGCCACGTTGTAGAGTATACATGGGGCGTAAAACCGCGTTAGAAGGCCTTAATGTTAAACAAATTGTTATTATTTGGTTGCTAGTTCGGCTCGGATGCGGTCGCCCTGGGGCATGAGAGTTTTCAGATTCATCTTTTCGGAAAGGGTTTTTCACAATGACCAAAGGTCAAAAGTCGGCTCGCCAGGGTTTCACTCTGGTGGAACTGCTGGTTGTTATCGCCATCATCGGAATCTTGGTAGGGCTGCTCCTACCAGCGGTCCAAGCGGCCCGCGAGGCAGCACGGAGAATGTCTTGCGGCAGCAACATTCGTCAGATCGCACTAGCACTTCAGAACTACGAAAGTGCCTACAAGCGGTTCCCAATGTCGGTAAATTACGGGTCTGCCCGTGGTCGTCAGCAATTCCATGCTTATCACCACACTTGGCTTGCAGCCATTCTGCCACAGATGGAAGGTTCGACGATCTCCTCGAATACCAACTACAACCTTCGCGTTTGGGGTCAACCGATCGTTAGCTCCCGAGTCGCAAACTTGCTTTGCCCTTCGGATTCCAATGTGGAAAAAGTATTTGCTCAGCACAACATTGCACCGACCAGCTACGCAGGTAGCCAAGGATTTCACTGGTGGCCAGATGCTGCCGTTGGAAACTGGGCTCCATGGGGCGGCTTGGGCTTTGCCAACCTGGGCGACATGTCTGGATTGTTTGCACCATCGCGTGCCAACCAAATGCGGGACATCACCGACGGCACCTCCGGGACCGTGGTTGTCGCTGAAACCGACACGGCCAATTTCTACGGTGGACCATTCATGACCACAGGTACTGGCCTTCGTCGCGCTCCTTACACCAGCGGCGTATTCCGAGCTGCATTCGTAGGATTCTCTCACGCAGGTTGGGGAACGAACGAAGGTGGTGGCCAAGGTGCCTTGGAAGTCGACGGCTCTGGTCCAAAAGCTGCCGGATCCTGGTTCCGCGCCGGTGCGTATGCTTACGAACCTACCTACATTTGCGCTTGGGGGATCAACACCGAATGGCCAGGAACATCCAGTTTCCACGGCCCGTTGATCCAAGCTGCACGTGCTGATGGTAGTGCAGGTACGTTGTCGCAGAACATCAACTACGGTGTTTACTTGAGGATCAATGCGATCGCAGACAACAACGTCACCCCAGAACCTACCGAGTAGTAGTCTCTCGAATTCCCACTATAAAAAGGAAACGCATCCTATGAAGAATTTTGTCTTGAGTCTCGGGGCGATCGGGCTTTTGTCCATCGTCTCGGTAGGTTGCAACAAGGGCCCAGATCCCAAAGCGAATCCCAACTTCCAGGAAAAAACGTTGATGGATCCAGGCGCTGTGAAGATGGGAGCCGAGGCACCCAAACCTGCACAAAGCAACTAACCTAGCGCAACAAACACATTGCATTTAGATTGGCTTCGAGCCAGCCTCGAACCAAATTTCCAAAAAGGGGTAGCTGCTCTCAGCTACCCCTTTTTCGTTTTCACGCAAGCAAGTAGATGACCACCCGACTGAGCACCAGATTTGCCAGAAAAATCAGTCGGAATCCTCGGAATTCTTCGACGCAGGTGTTTGCGTTCCAGTAGACTCAAAGGAGGTTTAAAACCTCCTTGTGGGCATTGAGCGTGGGAATAATTCGTTTAGCCAACTAAACGCAGGAACTTCCGGTCTCAAGCCACATCTCTATTTTGTTTCATTTTTCGTCTTTTCTTAAAGGGTTCTTCACAATGACCAAAGTTCAAAGGTCGTCTCGAAGCGGCTTCACACTCGTGGAGCTACTGGTGGTTATCGCCATCATCGGAATCTTGGTAGGACTGCTCCTACCAGCCGTCCAAGCTGCCCGCGAAGCAGCACGGAGAATGTCGTGCGGTAGCAACATTCGCCAAATCGCACTGGCTCTTCAGAACTACGAAAGCGCTTACAAGCGTTTTCCAATGTCGGTCAACTACGGCTCTGCACGTGGTCGCCAGCAATTCCATGCCTATCACCACACGTGGCTTGCAGCCATCTTGCCGCAGATGGAAGGCTCGACGATCTCCTCGAATGTGAACTACAACTTGCGCGTTTGGGGGCAACCCATTGTCAGCACTCGAGTCGCCAACCTGCTTTGCCCTTCGGATTCCAACGTGGAAAAAGTATTCGCTCAGCACAATATCGCTCCGACCAGCTACGCAGGTAGCCAAGGTTTCCACTGGTGGCCAGATGCAGGGGTGGGCCCAGGCTGGGGTGGTCCAGCCATGGGTATCGGAGCTCTTGGAGATTTGTCCGGATTGTTCGCCCCCTCTCGTGCTAACCAAATGCGTGACATTACCGACGGTACATCAGGCACCATCGTTGTCGCGGAAACCGATACGGCAAACTTCTACGGCGGCCCATTCATGACCACAGGTACTGGCCTTCGTCGCGCGCCCTACACGAGCGGTGTTTTCCGAGCTGCTTTCGTAGGATTCTCTCACGCCGGATGGGGTACCAACGAAGGTGGTAACCCAGGTGCCATTCAGCCAGACGGAACAGCCCCACAGGCAGCTGGAAATTGGCGAAAGGCCGCTGCGTACGCTTACGAACCTACCTACATCTGCGCTTGGGGTATCAACACCGAATGGCCAGGTACGTCTAGCTTCCACGGACCGCTGATCCAAGCTGCCCGAGCAGATGGCAGCGCAGGAACCCTATCGCAAAACATCAACTATGGCGTTTACCTGCGACTCAATGCGATCGCTGACAACAACGTGACCCCAGAACCTAACGAATAGGGACGATGCTTTTTGGATCCTGTCAACAGTATCCTTCCTCGTCTGCATACAAAACGGAAAAAGCGGTGGTTGTTAAACCACCGCTTTTTCCGTTTCATGGGCATGATTGATCGCCTGATGACTGAAGCGATCTACCAAACAAAATCCTCGATCATCTGTTCGAGCCGGCAAAGTTCCTCGTTGATGTCAAGCGAAAAGCGAGACAACTCGGAACTACGCCGCAAGCTTGTTCGCGATCGTAGCGGGGCTCCATCGTCCCTACGACGCAATCGACCAACAAGCATCTGCTCTAACTGACCAAGATAACTGTCTTCTAGTTGCCTTTGCTGCCTTCTGAGCAACATGATCCTTACACTCCGACATGAGTAATACGAAAACGCACGAAATGACCTGCGTGAAAACTTCTGTGTCAGGCCAACCGATACCGGATTGCCGACGACGCTCAATGTTGCAACAAGTTTTCGCAACGGCTGTTTTTTTGATCCTAGTTGCGGCTTGAATAAAAATCTTTCGCTTGCACTTTCAACACAATCGCAACAGCTTTCCATTTTCAAGGCTCAGCTCGTGGCGTTTCTCTAAAATTGTTTCAGAACAGCTCAAGTCCATCGAAAAGCAAACCGCTATACTTTTGACTTAAGCGTTTGGCTCGACACGGACGGATTTAACCTCCTTTGTGATTAGGCAAGATGTTCCGATTAACTGTTTTAAGGCTTATCGCCAACCTCTTGACTGCGTGCCTTGTCACCTTGGGTTCCAATCTGACGTTGGTTGGCCAAGTCTCTACGACGAGCATTGGAGATGACCAAGCAGCCTCGCTTGCAAAACTTGCGATCGATGGGCTTGACCGCGAGTATCCGAACAAACCTTCCAATGTTCTGCTCGGCCCAAAGGATGTATTGAGCCCCAAAGCACTTCACCCGGCCTTCTACGGTTGCTTCGACTGGCACAGTAGCGTGCACGGCCACTGGATGCTTGTACGCCTGCTCAAAACCAACCCAACCCATGCCCTAGCTCAAATTTCCCGTGAGCGGCTTGCCACGAGCCTTACCAAAGAGAACATCGACGCCGAGACCGCTTATTTTCGTGTCAAAGAAAATCGTTCCTTCGAGCGCATGTACGGTTGGGCTTGGTTGCTTAGGCTCGCTTCAGAGCTGCAAACATGGCAGGATCCGCAAGCCAAACAGTGGCTTGATAACCTCAAGCCACTCGAGGCGGAAATCGTTTCATTGACTATGGGATATCTTCCTCGACTCTCCACCCCCATCCGAACCGGTGTCCATCCCGATACTGCTTTTGCCTTGGGCCAAATCCTCGACTACGCAAGAGTTGTCCATAACGTGCAACTTGAACAAACCATCCATAAACGTGCTTTGGAATACTTCGGGGACGACAAAAACTACACCTCGGAGTATGAACCCTCCGGAGAAGACTTTTTTTCCCCCTCGCTCAACGAAGCGGATCTGATGCGCAGAATCCTCGATAAGGAGGAATTCGCCAAGTGGATCGAACGATTCTTGGTTTACGACGACGAATCCTCCCACTTGAAATTGCTAACTCCAGTCGTCGTTTCGGATGTCACTGATGGTAAACTCGTGCACCTTGCCGGCCTGAACCTATCAAGATCCTGGACTATGGATGCGATCTCCCGTGGGCTCCCTGAGAGCTCTCCATGGAAAGATCGACTTGCTCGATCAGCCAAAGCCCACCTGGAGGCCGGGTTGAGCTATGTCTTCAGCGGGCACTACGAAGGAGAGCATTGGCTCGGAACCTTCGCCGTGTACACACTCACTGGAGTGGGACGCTAAAGCAAAATGGCTCTGAACACTCCTAGTCGGGATCTTGTCCTGCTGGTT
This sequence comes from Planctomycetota bacterium, assembly GCA_018969045.1. Classification (GTDB taxonomy): domain Bacteria; phylum Planctomycetota; class Planctomycetia; order Pirellulales; family Pirellulaceae; genus JBKCUI01. The sequence continues at coordinate 6,363 of JAGWZB010000096.1, forward strand.
CCTACATCGGGACCAGTCCTGATTGCTCCGACCCTCCTGCAATCATCATGCTGTTTGTTCGGCCAACGAATCGACTGCAAAGCGATTCTGACAGATCCCATCGATTCAGAATCCATCGGGGGCCCCGAACTAGACGATTCCCATGCCGAGTCCTTCGAGCGAATCGTCATCATCCCGTGTGGTTTCCATCCGCTGAAACTCTCTGATGTACGTCAAGCCTGGTGGTTTGGACGATTACCCATAGCCAACTCGATCTTTGTTGCTGATCCTTGGACCCCCAAAGAACTTGGCCAGTGGCTTGGAAATCGTGCAGAACCTGGTGACAATCCAAGCACTCCTGGGATTGGATTGTCGCTGAATCAAATCAGCCTGCACGATGTCCAGACGATCGTTCTGATCGCGTTTTGGGCCAACCGAGTAAAGCCGCATGCAGTCGTGCTCCTGGAGAGCCCACCAACACATGACCAGCGCCCTGCGGATATCCTTACCCAAGAACAGATCGATCCAGAGGACATCGCCACTTGGCTGCTTCAGCGTTATTTGAAGGCTGTCCAATCCCGCGCCATTCCCTGGAACGACCAATCCGATTCGGATTGGCCAATCCTCAATCGCCTTCATAGAAATCTCCGCGAACAACTACCTTCGGAATATTCGCAAAGGCTCGACGAAGTCTCTCCTAGATCGATGGGCAGCGCAAAGATCTTAACCGACGACTCTGGTAAAATTCCTTGGGACAAGATTTGGACCTCGTTCTGCGATTTGGCGATGGCAGGTGGGCCACCCCATCGAGGCAAGTTGCTGGAACCCGTGCGACTCGAAGCTATCGAGAAATTTCCAGAGCAGTACCGCTTGGTGGTCGATGAGATACGACGCGGGATCACCCTAGCAAGCAGCCTTAAGACCTGCGACAGCCCATATCTAGGCTGGGTCTGCGTCCAGTGCGATAGCCAGCAGATGGCCGCTTGGCTGATGCGCGCGATCTTGGTCGAAAACATCTCGGTGCGACGAGAGGATGATAAGCTGTTTCTACCTGCGGGTCCCGATTTCCGAATCGACAAGGAAATCAAGAATGTCATCACGGCAGTGGCAAAAACCAACCATTACTGGCATGCGCACTTAAGAAGCCGTCAACCGCCAAACCCACTGTAGCGAACCAGTCCACGCGCAAAAATCCACCTAGACATCAGGTAAAAAAAGACCACCCACATCACGAGCATCGCCATGTCGATGGCCAACGCAGCGCCTTGGATCTTTCCCAGGAACACAGCCGCAGGGAAGTATGCCAGATACTTGATCGGCAAGTAGTTGACGATCGTATCGAAAGGTGCCGGTAGCAAATCCAGCGGGAACATGTGTCCGGAGAGAAAAAACTGGAACAACATGTAGACAAAAAGCAGCGATGAAACTTCTAGCATCCAGAATCCGACCAATCCCAGGCATGCTTCGAGATAAAAACCAAGCGAGAAACTTAAAATCAACGAAGCGATGAAACAGCCTAGTGTCAGCAGATCGGGCCAGCCCGAGGTGAAGTATCCGCGACATAGGAAAAAGACAAGCACAAAAGGGCCAAGAGCCACCGCATAGTAAGCCAACTTGTGAGCAACCCTGGACCAAAATAAAAACGAGAGCAAGTCGATCGGCTGAACCAGATAACGCTTGATTTCACCGTCTCGTATGGTCTTAGCGATACTCGATGAGAGCCCTGGCATGCTGGAAAAAGCTCTTCCGACCATGGTGAGCAGATAATAAGCCACCATATCGTGAAACGAATACCCGCTGATACGTCCGGAAGTAGGGTCTTGTGGAGATAGCGATTCGAAGACGGCCCACCATAAAAATATCTGCGTGATGATCGGCAGAAAACGCATTAGGGTGCCCAAAGCGAAATCGCCTCGGTAGGCCAGTTTCTCGGCCAGCGCTGTTTTGACGATCATCCACCGCGTAGCCCAAGCATGAAGCCAACGGTTTTGCTCTCTAGATCCCTGCATTCAATCCTCAACTTGCTTGGGAAGTCGACTCGGAGATGGAATGAAACAGACTAGCGATGACCTCCTCAAGGGGAGGGTCTTCGACGGCCACATCATCGACGGTGTAATTATTGAGAATCTCTGCGAGGACTCGTGAAACATTTTGCCTCGGGACCCGAATCGAAACCCTAGGTAAATCGGTCTTGAGAATCTCTCCAAATCGCTCCAAGCCAAGTGAAGATTGCTGGAGTCCAAGCTGCAGTTGAATGACCTTCGAACCCGAAAAACTATCGATGATCCCACTGAGAGATCCGTCGTACTGCAGGACGCCTTGGGCGATCACCACCACCCGTTGGCACAGTGCCGATACGTCCTTCATGTAGTGGCTCGTCAGCAGGATCGTGATTTTGCGTTCTTCTTGATAGTGTTTAAGAAACTGCTGAATATTCCGCTGAGCGATCACGTCCAATCCGATGGTCGGTTCATCCAGAAACAGAACGTCAGGAGAATGGAGCAAAGCAGCGATCAGCTCCATCTTCATCCTCTCGCCCAGGGACAATTCACGCACAGGACGCCCTAGCAGTTTCTGAACATCCAACAGTGACGTCAATTCTGACAAATTGGCATCAAAATCATTCCGATCGATCGCGTAGATCTGCTGGTGAAGACGAAAGGACTCTTGGGCCGGAAGATCCCACCACAGCTGGTTCTTTTGGCCCATGACCAACGCAAATCGACGTCGGTATTCCATATCCCGTTTCCAAGGGACAAACCCCATCACACTAGCGCTGCCGCTACTGGGGTAGATCACCCCCGAGAGCAGCTTCAAGGTCGTGGTCTTGCCCGCACCATTTGGGCCTAAAAAGGCGACGAACTCCCCGGGCTCAACACGCAACGAAATCCCTCGAACCGCTTCGACGGTCTTGTACTCGCGGCGAAAAAGCCCCCGAACCGATTCGGCGAGCCCCTCCTTTTTTTGATAAACCCGGTAGGATTTGGTCAGTTGATCGATTTGGATAATAGACATGGATCGAGATTATACGGTCTCTAACCAATTAAACGAGGGTCTTGGATGACAACTGCAATCAGCCCGAAAAAAGCCGTCGTACTGCTCAGCGGTGGACTCGACTCGACAACGTGCCTGGCGATCTGCAAGGAGGCTGGTTTTGTCCCTTACGCAATCAGCTTTCGATACGGTCAGCGCCATGCCATCGAATTGGATCGGGCTAGACAAATCGCAATCGATGCACAAGTCGCAAAGCATGTGATTGTCAACCTGGACCTGGGAGGCTTTGGAGGTAGCGCGCTGACGGATCTCAATCTCAACGTCCCAAAACACGATTCGGCTGACCAGCTGGGCAATGATATCCCTCTGACTTATGTACCAGCTCGAAATACAGTCTTTCTGTCTTATGCGCTGGCATGGGCCGAAGTCCTCGGGGCTCAGGACATCTACATCGGGGTCAATGCCTTGGACTACAGCGGCTACCCGGATTGCCGACCCGAGTATATCCGGGCCTTCGAAACCATGGCGAATTTGGCAACCAAGTCTGGGGTCCAAGGAAATCGACTGATCATCCATGCCCCGCTGATCACGTGGACCAAGTCCCAAATCATCCGTAAGGGAATCGAGCTTGGAGTCGACTATTCCAAGACGCTCTCGTGCTACGATCCAGACTCAGAGGGAAACCCTTGCAAGCACTGCGATTCATGCTTGCTGCGCGCACGCGGTTTCGAACAAAACGCCATGTCGGATCCAACTTGGTAGCCTTTGCCGATGTCCTACTTGCAAAACCAAGCCCCTAAGCCTGTAGGATCCAACACTTCGGCCTGCTCAATCCCTAGCATCGGAAGGGATACCTTGGCGACAGAGTTGTTTTCCAACAGCACGCGCACCGAACCGCTCGTAGATATCTTCATTCGAAGCGGGACCTGAGGAAGCTTTACAAAACGAACCAAACGCCCAATCCCTGGATCCCATAGCCGCAAAGTGCGATCCTTACCCAAAGAAATCAATAGGGAATTACCCTCCGGGGCGATCCAACGAGCAAGAGCGATTACCGGACCGGTATGATTATCGAGACTTCGAACCAATGTCCCAGATTCAATCTCCCAGACTTTGATCGTTTGATCGATCCCACAGGAGATGGCTAACCCCTGAGTCCATGGAATCGCACACGTGACAGGACCAGTGTGCCCAGAAAAAGCACCTACGACCGTACCATTGCGTCGGCGCACCAGAGCCAGTGCATTCCAATGGGATTCGATCCACCAGTTCCCATCTGGGAACCAATGAACATCGGTGACCACATCCCTCATGGGATTGCTCCCAACCTGAGTTTCTATCACATCACCTTTGGTCAATTCAGGCCAAGCCAAACACTGCACGCAACCTCGCTGCCCGGGATCCCCTCCAGCAATCAGCAGCGTTTTTTGGTCTGGCGATAATTCCAATCCATTGATCTGAGAAAACCCGATATCGATCGACCATCCCTTGGAGGTCTCTAAACCAGAGGAATCCAACTCTTTGGAACGCTTTGAATCAGAATTCTTTCGATCTTCAGAATTCACGGATCCCTTCAGTGCAAACCCATGCAAGGTCGCTTCGGTAGCTACAATCACCTGATCGCCGTGCGCATCGATATCCCCGGCGGTGATACCGCTGAATTTATCGATGCCGGACCGCTGAGCCAGTAGAACCGGGGTCCAGACGAACAGAATGACTGCTGCGTCAAACCGAAATACTGCCCCTAATAAATTGGATTTCAACGCAAGGAACAAAAGGACTCTAAAGCAACGCATCGATGGGCCTGCCATGTTGATTGATCGCGATAGGTCGTCCATCCGAAGTTCGCAAACTCTGGTCTGGATCCACTCCTAATCGGATCAACAGTGTTCGAAGAAGATCTGCAGGTGTCGTCGGATTGTCTTTAGGGCTCTCCCCAACTCGATCGCTACTGCCGTAAACAAGACCTTGAGGCATACCTCCGCCACAAAGCATCACGCTGTATACGCGTGGCCAGTGGTCTCTGCCACCTCGCGTATTTACCTTTGGAGTCCTGCCAAACTCTCCCATAGCGATCACCAAGGTTTGCTCAAGCAATCCTCGGTCGCTCAAATCTCCGATCAAGGAACTTACCGCTTGGTCAAACGTAGGTATCAATCCCACTCCGACCTTCGCTCCCGAATATCCATCTCTTAAGGGGACAATCATGTTCTCATGGGTGTCCCAACCTGGTTGCACAACGGTCACGAAAGGCACATGATGTTCGATCAATCGACGCGCAAGCAAGCAACTTTGTCCGAAAGAACGCAGCCCGTAGCGTTCTTTGATTTCATCGGACTCTTTGCTCAAATCAAAAGCCCCTCTTGCTTGCTGTGAAGAAATCATCGCAAAAGCACTTTGGTAAGCATCCTTCCCAGGTGATCCCTGCTGCAATTCCTCGAGCATCCTTTGCCGTCGTTGCAAACGATTTGGATCCAGGGTCGGATAGATATCCAAATCACGAACCTGAAACCTAGGACCCGCAGGATCAGATCCCACCCAAAAGGGCTCGTAGGCGGCACCTAGAAAACCGGCTCCCAAACCAGCTCGAGGCTCAGGGATTCCAATATAAGGCGGCAACGGAGTCTCTGGTTCAGATCGTCGCTGATGGATCGCAAGGGATCCTAGACTTGGGTACTGCAAGTTCGGGCTAGGTAGGTATCCAGTCAACGCATACTGATTGGCCAACCCATGCTCACCCAAGGGGCTCGTCATCGATCGAAGAATTGTCATGCGATGGGCCAGCTTGGCACATCGATGTAGCTGCTCGGAGAAATGCACACCAGCAATACTTGTCGCCACCGTTCCAAATGGACCTTGGACTTCTCTGGGGACCTGGAGTTTCGGATCGAAGGTCTCTAAATGGCTCGGACCTCCATCAAGCCACAGCAAGATACAGGACTTCGCAGTTCCAAAGGACGGGCGATCTATAGTCGATTCGCCTAAAGCTCTTTCCCCAACTCCCAATGCACCAGCAAAACACCACGGGGCGGTCGAACTAATACGCAAAAAACTCCGACGATTCGAATGCTGATTCACGCCACCCATCTTGCTATCACCTCATGCTTAGAAGCTTTCCAAAGCTGGTTCAATTCGTCAAAAACCGATGACTGCTAATTAGACTCCATGTCCAATCCTCAAACCAAGCTTTCCTTTCCTGTGCGTCCTCTGGAATCTGCTCAGTCCATCGCCGTAGCTCCTCCTGGTTTGGGTGCTTGGTCAGCAATCTCAAACTCATCCGCACAAGGATATCCTCATTTTCGACGTCTTGATCCAACTCTTGATGCAAAAAACCGAGCCTAGACTCAATGGCTCGGTTGACCAAAGAACCATTGATCCAGTGCAGTTGCTGGGGGAGTGAAAGACTCTGTCGACTCTGATTGTTACTTAATTCGCATGCGGTAGCCTTGCCACAGCGTCCCAACAAATCCAAGGCATCCGAAGCGATCGTCGGATCGAGCCACTCGATGGCCCTAGTCTGATCATCCAATTTACCCCCAAGAGAATCTCCAATGGCATCGTAGAGAACCTCGGGCGCAAGCACCTTACTGTCGTGCGCTGCAAAGAAACTCGGATCCGTCAAATCGCCATCCCCTTGGGCTTCCCCACGGGCGTAAGTATCGCTTAAGGCAATGGCTTTTAACACCACGGCAGGCTGATAGTCCGAATCGATAAGCATGGTCGCTAATCGTTCCAGCAACTGAGGGTGAGACGGCGGATTTGTCACTCTGAAATCATCGACGGGCTGCACAATCCCCCTGCCCATCATCGAAGCCCACAACCAATTCGCAAGTACCTTTGCGAACTTGGGATCCTTGTGATCAAAAATCCACTCTGTCAGTTGCTCAAGATTCCCCTGAGCTACTTGCTCACCCAATTGTACATTAAGAAATGCACCCCCAGGAAGCTTGGGAATCGCAGGTTCTTTGGTCCGCAAATTGGTGACTTGCCCCCCTCCGACAATGGAGACTTGGCGCGTTCGCGTAAGCCCAGAAAGAATCGCTGCCATGCCATGATAATCGTCTTGCGTCCAACGATCCAATGGATGGTTATGGCAATTCGCACACCCTAGGCGACTTCCTAAAAACACTTTGCTGATCAACTCCGCATGGGCCCTAGGGTCAGCAGACAATCGAGAAAAATTCGCAGCTCCAACCTCATGCGAATCACCCGTGCTGAGAATCAATTCCTTGGCGATCTGCTTCCATGAATGCTTCGTAGAAACCCGAGCTTTCAAATACTTATGAAACGCAACAGTCGCCTGGGGTTCGTTAGCAATCGGCCTAAACCCTATCCAGCGAGCCAACTTGTAAGTCCAAAAAACGCCGAACTCTGGAGACCCGACCATTTGATCGACAATCATCGGTTTTCGACCGCTGGGATCAAGCTGCTCGAAAAACTCGATTTCTTCAAGAGTCGGTAATCGACCGATCAAGTGAAAAATGGTTCGGCGCAACCACGTTAAATCATCAACCAACGGCGTTGGACTCACGTTGGCTTGATCGAGCAATTCATCAATATGGCCATCGATCCAAGATGCACCGGGGATCTTGCGAACGGATGAAACAGGGTAGGGGGCAATCAGTACCAACGACCTGACCTGATCCGCAAATCTTGCTAGAACCAGATGCCTACCTGGACGAACCAGG
>JAGWZB010000097.1 GCA_018969045.1 Planctomycetota bacterium
GAACCGGACTGCGGTGTGTGGAACGACTGCCGCTCCTTGGGAAACTTGCTGGGACGGAAAAGCAAAGTTCTCGACGATCAAGGATGGCTCATCCAACACGATCATGCTTGCTGAAAAGCTCTCGCGTTGCGATGGTGCAGGTGCACCCGGAGGGACTTGGTGGATGCGAGGTATCTTCCGAATCGGTGGTTCTGGAGGTTCGCAACCCAACTCGGGTGTGCCCGTGGATAGCTATCCTGGAGACCGACTTTCGGCGGTCTTTGGAGGAGGCCGCGGACGCGACGGTGTGATCTTTACCTACGGGATTGCATCGCGTTTCCAAGTCAACCCAATCTTGCCACTTCAAAACTCCACCAACGGAGGCCGATGCGATAGGCGACTGGCCACGACCCAGCACGCTCTGATGCATGTGGCTTATGCCGACGGGTCAATCACAGGACTCTCGGGGAATATGGATTCTCGCGTGTGGTTCTGGAGCTTAACACCCGACGGTGGCGAAGTCGCCATGTTGCCCGAATGATTCAACCTTGGAATCGGAGATTGCGATGAAGAATTTATCGTGGCTGGCTCTTGTCGCTGGCCTTTGCGTGCTCGTAGGCTGTGAACGCCCCAAAGGAATCGTCGAAGGCGAAGTTCTCTTGGACGGTAAGCCTTTGCCGGGAGGTTCGCTGAGCTTTGTGTCGATCGGGCCTCGTGACAAACTCTCTGTCGAAGGCTCTGCGGAATTGGCTCGCGATGGTAAGTTCAAGATCGAGCTGCCCGTAGGGGAGGTGATGGTGGGTGTGGACAATCGAGAGTTCGAACCCATGCCCGCAACCGGTCCTGCGAAACTTCCCGGAGAAAACCTTCCAGCAGATGTCCGCAAAAGCCTCTCCGAGAGCACCAAGGCATCCTCGAGGGTTTCGGACCGTTGGGTTCAAATCCCCGAGCGGTATTACTTGCCGGAAACCTCGAAGATAAAAATCAAAGTTTCCAAAGGCCCTCAGCAGATTCAAATCGAACTGAAACCTCAGTGATTTCGAACCATCTGAGCTACCAGTTTGCCGTGCACATCGGTCAGTCGAAAGTCTCGGCCTTGGTATCGATACGTTAACTTTTCATGGTCCATGCCCAAGCAATGTAGCAAGGTGGCATGGAAGTCGTGGATGTGAATCGGTTGTTCGGTGATGTTGTAGCCATAGTCATCGGTCTGCCCGATCAGTGCACCAGGCCTGAATCCACCTCCTGCCATCCACATCGAGAAACATCGACCATGATGGTCCCGCCCATAATCGTCTTGCAATGAGCCTTGGCTGTAGACGGTTCTTCCAAACTCTCCACCCCAAATGACCATCGTATCGTCAAGCAACCCTCGTTGCTTAAGATCCTTTACCAACGCGGCTTGAGGCTGATCGATATCGCGACACTGTTTGGGGATATTCGATGGCAGACTACCATGGTTGTCCCATCCTCGATGGTACAATTGAACAAAGCGGACCCCTCGCTCGACCATCCTTCGGGCCATCAAGCAATTCGCAGCGTAACTACCCGGTTTTTTGACCTCCGGGCCATACATCTCAAGAACCGACTGCGGCTCATCGGAAATGTCGGTCAAATCCGGAACCGACATCTGCATCTTGAAAGCCATTTCGTACTGCTTGATCCGAGAGACGATCTCAGGATCCTGCTGCCGCTGATACTCCAGTTGGTTGAGCTTACCGATTTGATCGAGCATCCCACGACGCACCGACCGTCGCAATCCAGGAGGATCGCTCAGGTACAAGACGGGTTCAGAACCGCTCCGGAATTTCACTCCCTGGTGACTCGATGGCAAAAATCCACTTCCCCAAAGACGGTCTAGCAAGCCTTGGTTGGCATCGTTTCCGCTACCGTGCGAGATCATCACCACAAAAGCAGGCAGATCCTCTGCCTCACTGCCTAAGCCATAACTGAGCCAAGCTCCAAGCGATGGACGCCCAGGTTGCTGGGAACCGGTCTGCATAAACGTAATGGCTGGATCGTGATTGATCGCTTCGGTGTTCATGGACCTGACGATACACAGTTCGTCGGTGATCGATGCGGTATGTGGTAGCAACTCACTAAACCATGCTCCGTTGCTACCATACTGCTGGAATTTGAATTTCGGTGCCACGACAGGAAAGTTCTTCTGGCCCGAAGTCATTCCGGTGAGGCGTTGTCCATTGCGGATGCTCTCGGGCAATTCGCTTCCATGCAGATCCTTGAGCCGGGGCTTGTAGTCCATGAGTTCAAGCTGGGACGGACCCCCGGACTGAAACAGATAGATCACTCGCTTGGCCATCGGTGCAAAATGCGTTTGATGTTCCGAAGCGACAACAGGTGCCTTACCCGCAAGCAACTCTGTCAGCGCCACGGCACCAAGAGCCGAGTGCTTGAGAAACCCTCGCCGAGGGGCCAAGCCAACTGCATCCGAATCTCTATGTTTCATGGTTGTAGTTGAGAGGTTCTCTAGTGCTTGGTGATCGTTTCATCGAGGTTCAAAATAGCGCTGCAAACAACGGTCCAAGCCGCTAAATCGAGCTTGGGCAGGTCGGACCGAACCGACACCGTCCCAACACCCAGGAACTGGTCGACCCTGGCAGGATCTTCTGCGAAATCGCTTCGCGCTAAGTCCAACAACTCTCTGATTGCAGGAACCTCCTGGGGCAAGATCTCCCGAGCAAGGGCCTTGCGATACGCGTAATTCATCCGAGCCAGTTCATCGTCTTTACCAGAGCGTAAAACGTCGCTGGCAAACACCCGAGCTGCTTCGATGTACGTCGGATCGTTCATCAGAACCAACGCTTGTAGCGGCGTGTTGGTACGCGATCGCCGGGCGACGCAGACCTCACGATTCGGAGCGTCGAAACTGACCATCGAGGGTGGTGGACACGTCCGTTTCCAAAATGTGTACATCCCTCGGCGAAACAGCCCCTCACCTGTGTCAGCAACATACTTGCCCCTTCGTTCTACCGTCACATCCTCCCACAAACCGGGAGGTTGATAAGGTTTGACGCTGGGGCCACCGACCTTTCGGACCAATAAACCGCTGATCGCAAGGGCGTTGTCGCGAATGGTTTCGGCAGAGAGCCGGTGTCGTGGCCCTCGGGCAAAAAGTCGATTCTCAGGATCCTTCTGCTTATGCTCCTGCGTCATCTTTGAGGTCTGCCGATAGGTTTTGCTCAAGACAATCTGCTTGAGCATCGCTCGGGTGTCCCAACCGCTTTGGATGAAATCCAGAGCGAGCTGATCCAAAAGCTCCGGATGGCTAGGATACTCACCCGATCCTCCAAAATCTTCGCTCGTTCGGACCAGCCCTACGCCAAAGCACTGTTCCCAAAGTCGGTTAACCGCCACCCGTGCCGTCAACGGATTCTTTGGATGGGTCAGCCAGTTTGCAAGTTGCAAACGATTGCTAGGTGGATCGACACCCTCGATGCGGAGTGATTCAGGGATCCCAGGAGAAACCTTGGTCGTCGGCTGGTCATATTGCCCTCGTTTAAGAATGAAGGTCTCGCGCGGAGGATTCATCTCTCGCATGACCATCACCGCTGGGGCTGATTGATCGATCTGGGCGATTTTCTTTTGCGTCTGTTCTACTTGCGATTGAAGCTCGCCATGCGCGGGGTCGATTTTCTGGCGTGTCCAGGTTCTGGCCAAATTGCGTTGGTCTTCGCTCAGATCCTGCCAGTGCTTTCGAACCCACGTGAGCTTGGGCTCGAGCGTTTCTAGTTTTGCCAACCGCTCGATATCTGTCGCTGATAAAACACCTTGAAAGAACCTCAATTCATCGATCGATCCAGTTAGCGGAAGCGACTTCTCGCGTCGCCCCAAATGAAAGGGTTTTTCGGTTTCCAAACTACCGGTCAGGTTGTCATTGGGAACATCAAATTTGGTCGACTTTCCATCGATGTATATCTGCACTCCCGAAGCCTTCTTGGATCCATCGTAAGTCACCGAAAGATGATGCCACTGGTTGGGTGCAATGGCTTGCTGTGAACTGACCTTGATCGCATTGCTTGGCCAAGTATCTACCAGATGGACTTCCACCTTGCCGTTTACCAGCAGCATGTCATAGCCGCGAAAGTTCATCCCTTCGTCCATCTTGGACAAGATCGCCATGCTTCCCAAACTAGGTACGTTGACCCAGAGGCTTATCGAAAAAGGTCGATCCGATTCGAGCTTACCCAAGTCCTTGGATGCCAAATAGCGTCCACCATCGAGCACCAGCGCCGTGCCTTGTTTGCCAGGACCATAAGTGATCGAATCGGCTGAATCCCAAGTCTTCTGCGTTCCTTGAAAGTTGGTCTCCTCGAAATCGATAGAGTCGATCAGGCTAGTTCCCAACGTCTCCTCAATGGTCCGATCGGAATTCGAAGCAATCCAGTCCGACCAAGCTTGCTCGATTTGCTTTTCCTTGAGATCTAGCTGAAGCTTGATCGCATCGAGTTTGGTAGCAACCTCTTTCTTCTCTTGGATTTGTTCTGCGGTAGGAACGCGGACAAAGGGTTCTGCACCTACAAAATTGCTATAGCTAGCTTGTTTTTCTTCGAGGTTGTTGACCAGAGAAAAAAATTGATAGTACTCGGCTTGGGAAATCGGATCGATCTTGTGGTCATGGCATCGGGCACACTGCATCGACAATCCTAAAAAAACCGTCGCAACGGTATGGACGCGGTCGGCAACGTACTCGATGCGATACTCCTCCTGGATAATTCCTCCTTCGGTATTGTGCCCTTGATTGCGCAGGAATCCCGTGGCGACTTGCTCTTGCAAACTTGCGTTTGGAAGCATATCCCCTGCGAGTTGCTGGGTGAGAAATTGATCGTAGGGCATGTTGCTGCGATAGGCTTCGATGACCCAGTCTCGCCAAGGCCACATCTGCCTGTCTTCGTCATTGTTGTAGCCGTTGGTATCGGCATACCTGGATAGATCCAACCACTGCGATGCCATGCGTTCGGCATAGGCATCGCTTTGAAGGAGTTGGTCGACCACCTTTTCATAGGCGTTCTGAGCAGAATCGCTCAGGAAGGCATCGATCTGCTGGATCGTAGGAGGCAGTCCGGTAAGATCCAGACTCACTCGTCTTAATAGGGTTGCTCGATCAGCAGGCTCTGATGGGGCTAGCCCGTGGGCTTGGAGTTTCAAAGCGACCAGTTGATCGATTCGTTCCGAGGCGGGTCTAGCCAATCCATTGTTTGCAAAACCGGTTCGATTCGGCGGAGCGAACGACCAGTGCTGGGTGTACTTGGCTCCAGCTTCAACCCAATCGCTAAGCAGCTTGCGTTGCTCTTGAGTCAGAGGTTTCTTGGTTGCTGGGGGAGGCATGACCAAGTCCGGATCGCTCGATTCAATCCGTTGTAGGATCGGAGAGTCCGAAGCATTGCCTGGGACCAATGCCCCGGCGGCCAACGCTTCGTCGCGGCGATCCAGACGAAGCTGCGCCTTGCGGGACTCCTGGTCGGGTCCGTGACAGCTCCAACAGTGGTTGGCCAGGATCGGCTTGATCTGCGAAGCAAAATCTGGCCCAGAAGTGGATTCTTGGGCGATGCTTGGGTGATACGCCAAGCAACTGGCCAGGAAACACAAGGCACCTAGCCAGTACTTGGTCCCAAAGAACGATCGGCAGAACTTGTTGCAGAGCATTCTTAGCCGACCTTGGGGATTTCAAAGCCTGCGCGTTGGGCACGGGCTTGCATGGAGGCGGCGACCTCATCTCCTTCGATTCTCTCGGTCGATGCATTCCACTTGATCTTGCGAGCCAAACGACCGGCGATTGCCGACAGATGGCAAAGATTCATCGTTTGCAGGTGAGAGTAGACATCCGATACAGGCAGACCACCCTCGCGGATGCAGCGGTAGAAGTTGGCTTTGTGCCCTTCGTGTGGCTTGCCTTTGTACAGAGCTTGCAATTGTTCATCCCCGTACACATCTTTGTCCCATTGCTCTTCGATCGGCTTTCCGGTGATCCGTTCTCGGTTGACGAAGATTCGACCTTTGGTTCCTTCGATGAGCAGTCCGTTATCGCCACGGCTGGTGACATGGATCTCCATACCGTTTGCGAACTTGTGCACAATGTTGAAATCGTGGGAAGTATTAAATCGATCGTCGGCGAGGGGATTTCCGTCTTTCATATCGACGGGGTGTTTGCAGTCGGTGCCGTCGACTTCGACCGGCCCGGAGCCTTGCTCGGTCATCTTGGTTGCCCAAAGGGCGATATCGATATGGTGAGCACCCCAGTCGGTGAATTTGCCACCCGAATACTCGTACCACCAACGGAAATCGTTGTGGCAACGTTGCTGGATGTAATCGACTTTCGGGGCTTGTCCGAGCCACATGTCCCAGTTCAAGTTTGCTGGTGCAGCCGCTTTGGCAAAGGGGCCACCCGTTGGGCTACCGTTGATTCCGCAAGTGATCTTCTTGATGTCTCCAAGTAGTCCTTGATGGACCATGTTGACAGCTCGCATGAAGAGACGCTTGTCGGAGCGTTGCTGAGTACCGATGAAGAAAACCAATTTAGGGTTGGCTTTGCAGGCGGCGCGGATGGCCAAGTTCTCGGCCAGGGTGAGGGTCAAAGGTTTCTGGCAGAAGACATGTTTGCCAGCTTGGAGAGCTTCGATCGCGATCTTGGTATGCCAGTGGTCTGGAGTGACAATGCTGACGACTTCGACGTCCTTGTTATCGAGCACCTTGCGATAGTCTTCGACGCTTTCTGCTTTGCTTTTTCCGATACGTTCGTCGTTTCGAGCTCGCTCGCGATGGTTCGCATCCACATCGCACACCGCGATGATATCCCCGAAGCGATTGTGGTCATGGGCATCACCGGTACCCATGCCTCCCATACCGATGCATCCGATTTTCATCCGGTCTTGAAACGCAGCAGCGACCGATTCGGTAGAACTTGACCAGTAAGGCACACTGGCAATTGCAGCAGAGGCAGTTGCGGATTTCTTGAGAAAACTGCGGCGGGAAGATTGGCTCATGGATTAGGTTCCTTTGGAGGGGAGGGGTAAGTGAGCGGTTTGACTGAATTCTACCACAGCTGGATCCGATTTGCTCGACTGAAACCAGGACCATAACCGGTCCATGTACAGATAGATCACCGGAGTGGTAAAGAGCGTTACAAATTGGCTGACGATCAGACCACCGACAATCGCAATTCCCAGAGGCTGACGCAGTTCGGCCCCGTCCCCTCGCCCTAGAGCTAAAGGAACGCCGCCCAGGATCGCTGCCAAGGTCGTCATGGTGATGGGGCGAAAACGTCGCAAACAGGCTTCATGGATCGCCTCACGCGGTCCCCAACCTCGATCTTTGCGAAGCATGATTGCAAAATCGATCATCATGATCGCGTTCTTCTTGACGATGCCGATCAGCAGCAAAATACCGATCATCCCGATGATATTCAAATCCATGCGAAAGAAAATCAGTCCAAGAATTGCACCGACCCCAGCCGATGGCAGTGTCGAGAGGATCGTGATGGGGTGAATGAGACTTTCGTAGAGGATGCCTAAGACGAGGTAGACAGCCACCAGCGCACAGAGAATCAGAATCGGCTGGTTGGAAAGGGAGTCTTGGAAAGCTTGAGCCGTCCCTTGAAAGTTGCCTTGGATGCTCGAAGGCATCCCGATTTCGGAACTGACGCTTTTGATGATAGGTACGACGTCCCCCAGAGCGCTACCTGGACTGAGATTGAACGAAATGGTCGAGGAGGGGAACAAGCCCGAATGGGCCACCGAAAGTGATGTGTTTCGACTTTCGAGCGAATAAAGATCTTGGAGTGGGACCTGGGAATTGTTCCGCGTTCGAACATAGATATTCTTGAGCGATTCTGGTCCCTTGATGTAGTCTCTTTGAAGTGTCATCACGACGCGCCGTTGATTCATCGGCAGATAGATCGTCGAGACTGGACGTTGACCAAAGGCATCGTAAAGGGTGTTGTCGATCGTCGCGATATCGAGCCCTAGCACCGAGGCCAAATCTCGATGGATGACCAAACGAGACAGTTGCCCTTTATCCTGCTGGTCGGTATTCACATCGGTGATCTCAGGGATTTTTTTCATCGCCGCCATGAGCTTGAGCGTCCACTCGTTAAGCTCTTTCAGGTCGCCACCCCTTAAGGTGTATTGGAACTGAGCCCCCGAAGGTCGCCCCCCGATTCGCAAGTCCTGAACGGCTTGCATAAACAGATTCGCTCCGCTGATCCCACCGGTCTTTTTGCGAATCGCTGCAAGCAGCTCATCGATGGTTTGTGTGCGATCTTCCAAGGGCTTGAGGGTCACAAACATCCGAGCATTGTTGGTTCCCCCTCCACCAGGTCCCCCTCCACCGGTCGAAACCAACACCCGATCGATGGCCTGCTCGTCGCTAACTGCCTTGGCGAATTTCTCGCACAAATCGACCATAGCTTGGAACGAAGTACCTTGGTCGGCGACAATGTTGCCAACCAATCGACCGGTGTCTTGCTGGGGAAAGAAACCTTTGGCGACTTTCACATAGAGATAAACGTTAAAGGCGATGATCAATCCCAGAGCGACCATCGTCCAACCAGGGAATTTCAGGACCACATCGAGGATGCGACCGTACGTATTTTCCATCCAGTAGCGTCCAGAGTGCTCTGCCGTTTTGTGCGGTTTGAGCAAGATTGCGCAGAGCATTGGGGTGGTCGTCAACGAGATCACTAAAGAAATCAAAATGGCGATCGAGAGCGTGACGGCAAATTCCTGCAGCAACAGACCGATCACTCCTCGCATCAAGAGAATCGGTATGAAAACGGCGATCAGAGATAGTGTGATCGAGACGACAGTAAAGCCGATTTCGCCTGCCCCTTTGATCGCAGCATCCAGTGGCTTGAGCCCCTTCTCCAAATACCGACTGATGTTCTCGGTCACGACAATCGCATCGTCGACCACAAAGCCTGTCGATATCGTCAGGGCCATCAACGAGAGATTGTCCAAGCTGTATCCAAGCAGATACATCACTCCAAACGTGCCGATCAATGAGACCGGAACTGCGATCGTCGGTACAATCGTCGCTCGCACATCCCGCAAGAACAAATACACCACGACGATCACCAGCAAAATACTGATCAGAAGTGTCTTTTGAACTTCCTCCAGCGATGCTCGGATCGTTGTCGAGCGATCCATCCCGATATCCAGATCGATCGCCGCAGGGAGCTGGGCTCGCAATTGCGGCAGGACCGATTTGACATTCTCGATCGTCTCGATGATGTTGGCACCAGGTTGACGGAAAATCAATACACTGATCGATGGCCTCCCATCGGCCAACGCAAAATTTCGAATGTCCTCAAGAGAGTCGCTCACGTTGGCCACATCCCCCAATCGCACCGGAGCTCCATTGCGATAAGCGATCATCAAGGGACGATAGTCATCGGCTGTCATGAGCTGGTCGGTAGTGTTGAGAGACCACTGCGTCGCTCCTTCCTCGACAAGCCCTTTGGGCCGATTAGCATTCGACGTTCCAATAGCCGCTCGCACATCTTCGAGTCCGATTTGAAGCTGATTCAAGACGGTCGGATTCAATTCCACGCGGACTGCGGGGTTCGAAGCCCCCGTCGCAAAGACTTGCCCAACCCCTTTGATCTGCGATAGCTTTTGCTGAACAAGCGTTGAGGCCAACTCGTACATCTGAGGCTTTGAGTAGATCTCAGAGACCAACGTCAAAAGCATGATCGGCGAATCTGCAGGATTGACTTTTCGGTACGAGGGATTGTTGGGCAACGTCGGCGGCAATTGGCTTCGAGCCGCATTGATCGCGGCTTGAACCTCACGCGCCGCGGCGTTGACATCCCGATCGAGTTCAAACTGCAAGGTGATCGAGGTGGAGCCAAGGGTGCTGTTGGAAGTCATCTCGGTGACTCCAGCAATCCGACTCAGACTGCGCTCCAAGGGGGTCGCGACTGCCGAAGCCATCGTCTCGGGACTGGCTCCAGGCAAATTGGCACTCACGGATATCGTTGGAAATTCGACCTGAGGAAGTGGTGCAACGGGCAGCAAGAAATAACCGATTAGTCCCGAGAGGGTCACGGCGATCGTCAGCAACGTCGTACCCACAGGCCGGCGGATAAATGGTTCAGAAAAGTTGGTTCCTGAGGAGATCATGCGCTCTGGGCAGCTCCGATATCCGAGGGGTTTTTACGTCGTCCTAGCTTGTCAAACCACAGATAGATCACCGGGGTTGTATACAGCGTCAAGGCTTGGCTGAAAATCAAACCACCGATGATGCAGATCCCCAAAGGTTGCCGGAGCTCGGAACCAACACCACCGCTGAATGCCAAAGGAACGGCTCCCAAGAGAGCTGCCATGGTGGTCATGAGAATCGGCCTGAGCCGCAACAAACAGGCGTGAAAAATCGCATCTTCGGCACTGAGACCCTGATTCCGCTGGGCCTCCAACGCAAAGTCGATCATCATGATCGCATTTTTCTTGACGATTCCGATCAGCAAAATGATTCCAATAAGTGCGATGATGCTTAGGTCAAGCCGAAACAAAATCAGCGCGATCAAAGCCCCAACTCCAGCAGATGGCAGCGTCGAGAGGATGGTCAACGGATGTACGAAACTCTCGTAAAGGACACCCAAGACGATATAGACGGTAACCAGCGCAGCGAGGATCAAAAGTGGAGTCGTCGACAGGGAACGCTGATAAGCTTCTGCGGACCCTTGGAACGCTCTTGCGATCGAGGTTGGCATTTGAATCTCTCGCACTGTCTGCTCGACGGCTTCGACGGCCTGACCCAACGAAACCCCAGGGGCTACGTTAAACGAGACAGTGACCACCGGAAATTGTCCTTGGTGGTTGATCGCAAGTGGAGCGTTTTGGAACTGGATCTTCGTGAGCGACTCAAGCGGTGCAGGTTTACCCATATTGGTTTTGACGTAAAGCGAACCGACATCGCTCAAAGAATCCCTGAATTCAGGAGCAACCTCCAAGACCACGCGGTATTGATTCAGTTGCGTGAAAATGGTCGAGACTTGTCGTTGTCCAAAGGCGTTGTACAAGGCATCATCGATCACCAGCGGAGTGACTCCCAATCGCGAAGCGGTATCGCGATCGATGACCAACTTGGCCTCCCGCCCCAAGACCGCTTGGTCGCTTGCGACATCCTGCAACTCTGGCCGCTCCTTGAGCTTGGATACCAACCGAGGAACCCATTGACTCAGTTCGACTGGATCCGGAGTTTCCAGCGAGTATTGGTACTGGGTACGCGAAACCCTGGATTCGACCGAAAGGTCTTGGACCGGTTGCATAAACAACTGGATACCAGCTACCGCAGCGGCTTTCTCAGAAAGCCTCGCCATGACTTTCTGAATCGACTCATGACGCTCTTGGTGAGGTTTAAGGTTGATCTGTATCCGACCTGAGTTCAAGGTCAGGTTGATGCTGTCGATCCCGATGAAGCTAGCGATGCTCTCGACGGCTGGATCCGAGCATAGCACGCCGTTGAGTTCGGACTGCTTGGCTTGCATCTTCGAGAAAGAGCTGTCCTGATCGGTCTCGGTAATCCCTAAAATCACTCCGGTATCTTGGGTCGGAAAAAATCCTTTAGGGACTCGTATGTAGAGAAAAATGGTTGCCGCCAAAGTCAACAAAAAGACCAGCATGGTGAAACCTTGGTGTTTCAACGTCCATCGCAACGTGGTCTCGTAAAATCTCAGCAACCCAATAAAGAGCCATCCTTGGGTACCATGGTCATGGCTGCTGCCTGAACCTTTGGGAAGCGTCTTTAAGAGCAAGGCGCACATCATCGGCGTCAGTGTCAATGAAACAATCGCCGAAACAAAAATCGTTACACTCAAAGTCACCGCAAACTCGCGGAACAATCGTCCGATGACATCCCCCATAAACAGCAGCGGGATCATGACCGCGACAAGCGAAACACTCAAGGTGATGATGGTAAACCCGATCTCCGAAGCTCCCTTGAGGGATGCCGAAAGAGGGTCCATCCCCTCCTCGACATAACGCATGATGTTTTCAATCATCACAATCGCATCGTCGACCACAAAACCGGTCGAGATCGTCAGGGCCATCAATGTCAAATTGTTGAGCGTATAGCCCATCAAGTACATGATTCCAAACGTGCCGACAATCGACAATGGGACCGCTGCACTGGGGATCACGGTCGCTCGAAAGCTATGCAAGAACGAGTAGATCACCAAAACGACCAGCCCGATCGTCAGTAGCAATTCGTGCTGAACGCTTTCGACCGAAGCTCGGATCGTGGTGGTCCGGTCGGTCAATACGTCGACTTGGAGATCTGCCGGGAGAGACTCTCTGAGCTGCGGCATCATCGCTTGAATTCGATCGACCACCTCGATGATGTTCGCTCCAGGTTGTCGCTGAATGTTGAGCAATACGCTCGGTGTGGTATCCCTCCAAGCCGCTTGGCGAATATTCTCCACATCATCGATAACATTGGCCACCTCCGATAACTTCACCGGTGCGTTGTTGCGATAGGCAACAATCAACTCACGGAACTGCTCGGCGGTAAACAGCTGATCGTTGGCCCCGATGATGATCGACTGTTTGGGTCCGTCAAAACTACCTTTGGCTTGATTGACGTTGGCAGCAATTAGCGCTGTTCGCAGATCGTCCAGAGTTAGCCCCATCCCCGATAGGCTGGTCGGGTTGGCTTGCACTCGGATCGCAGGTTTTTGACCGCCGGTAACGGTCACTTGGCCCACCCCTTTGACCTGCGAAAGTTTTTGG
Organism: Planctomycetota bacterium; assembly: GCA_018969045.1. Lineage (GTDB taxonomy): Bacteria > Planctomycetota > Planctomycetia > Pirellulales > Pirellulaceae > JBKCUI01. The sequence continues at coordinate 12,723 of JAGWZB010000097.1, forward strand.
GCCAGTCTTGTATCGGCCAAGTCCTGGATCTTTGGCAACGGGATGGTCTTCGAGGAAAGCGAAAGGGTCAGTACCGGTGCGTCGGCAGGATTGACCTTGGAGTAAATCGGGGGATTGGGAAGTTCTCTCGGAAGAAAATTGCCTGCCACATTGATCGAAGCTTGTACCTGCTGGACTGCGATGTCGATGTCTAGATCCAAGACGAATCGCAGCGTGATGACCGAGCAACCTTGGGTGCTCGAGGAAGTCATTTGGGAGAGTCCGGGGATTTGACCGAATTGCTTTTCTAAAGGGGCCGTGACCGACGAGACCATCACTTCAGGCCCTGCCCCAGGATAAAAAGTCACGACTTGGATCGTCGGGTAATCGACTTGAGGCAACGCCGAGACAGGAAGTTGCCGAAAAGCAACCACGCCGCTAAGGATGATCGCGACCATCAAGAGCGTTGTCGCGATGGGCCGCATGATGAAGATCTTAGAGATGTTCATTGCGGTTTGGGACCTGCTCCGGGCAACGAGATTTTACCTTTGGGCTGCAGCTTGTCCGTCCCCTCGATCACAACGCGATCCCCTGCTTGCAAGCCTTGCGAAACGACCGCACGGCCCGCCTCGCTAAATGCAACTTGGACCTTGGCGATATCGACCGTTTCGTTGTCGCTTTGAACTACATAGACATATTGAAAGTCGGCACCGCGCTGTACCGCAGACGAAGGGATAACGACCGCATCGGACCACTGCTTGACTAACAACCTGATGTTGACAAATTGGTTCGGGAACAACAATCCTTCCACATTCTCGAAATTTGCTTTGAGCCGCAAGGTCCCTGTGGTCGGATCGACTTGATTATCGATCGCCGCAAGGGTTCCTTGAGCAAGTTGGTTTTGGAAGGTGCGGTCAAAGGCGATGACCGGGACTTGCGCATTCTCGGAAAGTTGCTTCTGCACCCTGAGGATTTCATCCTGAGGAATCGAGAAAACTACTGAGATCGGCTGCAACTGAGTTATCACCGCAATTCCGTTGGGATTGCTCGCTTGGATCATGTTCCCTTGATCGACTTGCCTAAGCCCAACTCGACCAGTGATCGGTGCGGTGATGTTGCAATAAGCGACCTGAAGCTGAGCGTTGGAAACCAACGCTCGATCGACATCGACCAATGCTTGGGCCTGCTTATAAACCGCATCTAGCTCATCGCGTTCTTGCTGAGAAAGTGTTCCTCCGGCCGGAAGGTTCTTCGATCGCTCCACATTCAATCGCGCCAGTTCCAAAGCCGCAGAATC
>JAGWZB010000098.1 GCA_018969045.1 Planctomycetota bacterium
GCGCCATCGTTGTACCGGACAATGTGTTGTTTGAAGGTGGCGCAGGTGAAACCGTTCGTCGCAATCTCATGAAGCAATGCGATGTGCATACCCTGCTGCGATTGCCCACCGGCATCTTCTACGCCGGAGGAGTAAAAGCCAATGTCCTTTTCCTTGAGGCCAAGCCAGCACAAGAGAATCCATGGACAAAGACGCTGTGGGTTTATGACTTGCGAACCAACATGCATTTTACGCAGAAAACCAATCCACTTCAGCGGTCAGATTTAGATGAGTTCGTGTCGCTCTATCGCCCCGGCAAGCGCCATCTGCGCAAGGCAACTTGGAGCGACGAGAATCCGGAAGGTCGCTGGCGATCCTACGATTACGATGATCTGATCAAACGGGACAAAGTCAACCTCGACATCTTCTGGCTGCGTGACCAAAGCCTTGAAGACTCCGATGATTTGCCCGCGCCAGAAATTCTGGCCCAAGAAATTGCAGACGATCTACAAACCGCACTTGAGCAGTTCACCGCGATCGCAGAGAAGGTAAAGGGGTAGCAATCACCATTGCATCGTCATAATACCTTTTCGAGACCCGTGTGACCAATTCTGGACTCCAAAGAGTTCATTCGTACCCCAAGAATGATCCATGTGAGAACTTTGCCCGACTACCCTCCAAGCAATGGTTAGACTGTGCGATAGCATCGGACGATCCAAGCTAATTCAAAATGTTGCAAGAGTCTCGAGAATCGATTCGATTCAAACCGAATGAAACTGGGCTTTGCCCATGCTTCTATTTTGGACCGCTAATGGACGCTGATGGACGCTGATACAGAACTCGGGGTAAGCAGTCGGAGCAGTCGGTCATCGATGTGCGCATGCAATACCTTTCAACAACAAAAGGCCCGATTGCTTTGGTTACAGATGTTGGACGTTCTTGGTGGCTCTCCCCTCAAACCCCCGGGATTTATCGCATTGTGGCCAAAGGCAAGTGGCAGCCAATCTATGAGCCGTTTAGATGAAGCGTTACGATCGTGCTTGTCGACTACCTGTGCTAACTGGATTGCTCAACGCGCCCCAAGGGAATCTTAGGCTTTTCTCCCACGAATTCTGCGGAAAAGCCAATCATAAAAGCCGAGTTCCACCACAAAGTTCAATGATGCGATTGACGAAAGACTTCAATTCAGAACATGCGTTGATCGATACCAGTAAATCCTCGCCATTTAGAATCCTCGGGGCATCTATTGTCTTTGAGTACGATTTCTTGTGGCCCCCCGTTCTAAAGACTTCCTGGAGTCGATACGCGGGAGGATTCCCATGATTTACCGCTTCTGGATTTGTCGATGGCGGAGTCCGATTGGTTCTAGCCAACCGTTGAATTTTCGACCAATAAGGCAAAAGCCACGCCTCAAAATCATACAATGCCACGTGCGGATAGAAGTTTGGGTTTCCTCGCACCCATTGATGCAACTTTTGTTTGGCGTCATTTGCATCTAAGAAAACTGGTGGGTTCTTCCCGGTGTATACATCAGTAAGTGCAATTACGGCATCGGCAGGAGATTTACGATCATTCAATAAGTATTCGACGACTCTCAGTAGCTTATCATTAGTGGGTATACCTCCATCTTGAGGTACAAAATCCAGCTTCGGCATCTGGCCTTGTAAGTGTACGCTCAAGAACGATCGCAGAAATGGCTGAAACACCCGTTCGGTCCTTCCTTCCACCAGAATAGCGATTCTCATGCTCGTCCTCCTATGCGGCCCATTCCCCAAAGCTGGTCAAGAGTGTAGTCCTTGAGCCATTGATCAAGTTCGAACTCGCTCCCCCATCGAAATGATGTCGTACCATCTTGTTCCATATTGGCCGTGATCACCTCATCAGGGGTGAGAAATCTAACCAACCTGTCTGAGTGTGTTGCGATGACCAACTGAGTACGATTAGACGCCTCGCGAAACAAATCAGCTAGCACCGATAAAAGTTCCGGGTGAAGACTCACTTCAGGTTCGTCGATCATAGTGACTGCCGGCAACTCCGGGCTATTAAGAAGCGTCACAAGCCACAAAAATCGAAGCGTACCTTCCGACAGTTGATGCATGTAAAACGGATTCGAACTTGTGCGATCCTTCCACGTCATAGCAAGTGTGCCGGCTGCCACCGGAGGGAAATTGAGCCGATCAAAGCTTGGAAATCCCGCCCGCAATGTGTCCTGAATCCATTCGAAGCGATCATGATCCGTTTCACGAATCATGTACAAGCAAGATACGATCGTCTCCCCGTCCTTTCCGGGCAACGCTGCTGTCCGCATCGGTTGCGGCAAACGAACCGGTGCTTTAGGACCCACATCCAGGACGTGATAGTGCGTCGAGGAAGCCAGGTTCTTTCTAAACTCCTCCGGCTCGCTAAACATTTTGGGAACTTGAGACAACGCAGATTCGAATGGATTGATCTGCCAGTTGGGACGAACCAGTTTACGCTGATCTACTGAGTCATAATATTGAACGTTGCCGCGGCTAGCAGTGATATGCAAAAACGGGCTTGCTTGCCCCCGATCTTGCTTCAGTGACTCCTCCGAAATGGAGAAATCGACCCCTCTGGCCTCCATGCGCAATTGGTACGTCAATGGATTTTCCGATGCAGGATTTTGAACCAAATCAAACTCCGTTGCAGCGCACCCCCAGTCGGAAAGATTCGTTCGTAGTGCCGAATATCCACCAAGTTCCGAAACCGCTTCGACTAGGTTTCCAGACGCTGACGCCGCTAGGAGGCTTAGGCAGTCAAGCAACGATGTCTTGCCGCTGCCATTGGCACCAATCAAAACATTTAGCGGTCTCAAGGAAAGAGACACATTTGCGAGCCGTCTAAATCCCCGGATGTGGATTTTTTCAAATGGATACATGGTTTACCTCTGTATTCAAAACACATCACCTCGAGCCACGAATTTCTTAAACAGTGCAGAAGTTTACTTTCTCCTGGGCACCAAGGCCATTCTAGCAAACCCAGTCTTTCTTGCCCCTTCTCATGAAACCACCCGCAGTGACACTAACTAGGTACCACAAGCGTCGCTTTGGTCCCAGTGTAGAGGATCTCCAAAGGCAAAGGCCCACCATAATCCCCATCAACCTGATACACCCCCTGCCCCGCTGGACTCCTGACCCGCAATCCCCGGACCCGTCTCTCACTCCAGCGATCCCCACGACGATGGATCCCCATCGCTACGGTTAAGTAATTCCAAAATCCAATCAAAACGTTGCCACCCCGTAGCATCCCCACATCCAACAACCCATCATCCGCATCCGCATCGTCCATGATGTGTATCCCCGCCGCATACTTGGGCACGTTAAATCCAAATAACCAATGACACGTACCCAACGACTCCCATCCCCCTTGCCCCAAGACCTCCACCTCCAACTCCGGCCAACGATACGTCCCTATCGCCCGCAATATGCCAAACCGATAGGCCCACCTAGTTATGTGCGACCTGCGATTCTCATGCACACTTCGTACCACCTGCGCATCAAAACCCACACTGGCCATGATCAAAAACAACCGACCATTGGCCCGAAATAAATCAAAACTGCGCACCGACATCCCCCCAACCATCAATCGCACCGCCTCCACATCGCGAGGCAATCGATACTGCTGCGCTAACAAATTCTCAGAACCAAGCGGGAAAATCGTTAGCGGTACCTCAATCGGTATCCGATTCAACACCGCCGATGCTGTCCCGTCGCCTCCAGCCGATACCACCGTACGCAATCGACCCTGGCTATGGTACCTAAAGACCAACTCCTGCATCCGATCCAAATCCGTCGTCAGCTCAACCTCCCAACCATCAGACTCCAACGCCTCTGCCAACCCCCGCGCTTTGACCAATCCACTGCTCGAACCCGACTTGGGATTGGCCGCAATCACAATCGAATTCATCAGGCTTCCTCACTAAGCGATCGCTCGTAAAGGTGCTTGGCCGCCCTACCACTAATGGTCTGACTCTTGATCAACTCGGCCGCAATGCTCTGAACCGCTCGCCAATGGTCGGCATCCAACAAATGATGCTCGGTCTTGCTCAGCAACCGCTTCTCCAATCGCTGGATCTGTCGCTGGCCATCGTTGCGAGTAAGCAACATCCTGCGCACATAACGCAAGTCCTGCGCAGCCCCCTGATGGCAGTACTGCCCAGTGATCTGCGACTCTGCTACCATCCCCGCCAACAAGATCATCACTTCGTCTTCCAAGTAGTCGCCCGACCCACGCGATTTGCCTTTCTGCAAATGGCAAGCTCCCAACCGCTGCGCTCCCAAATGCGTTTGACCAGGCACAATCGTCACCTTTTGGATCGCGCGACCCAATACCATCGCCATCACCGCATGCCCAGCTTCGTGATATGCAGTCGCTTTCAACGCAAAGGCCAACGCCGATTCCTCGTCCATCAAGCATTTTTCCTAAGCGAAAAGTTCCAACGCTTGACCAACAGCCTGGTAATCTCCATCCAGAGCCTGGCGACTGTCAGTATGCATCCAACCATCAAGCACCGCGGCATAAACGCTTCTAAAGTCGATCTGGTATTTCAAATCTCCATCCTCTAAATCCGATAAGTCGGGATTCTGACCATGGATGATTTTCGGCAATCGCGGTCCCGCTAAAAACATCGGTGCTGCAGCCCCATGATCGGTCCCCAAACTCGCATTCTCCGATACGCGACGACCAAACTCACTAAAGGTCATCACAAGCACGCGGTCCTGCTGACCACTTTGCTCGAGCCTCACAAGAAAAGCTGACAATGCCTCAGACCATTCTCTTAGCAAGTTCGTATGCACCTGGGGCTGATTGGCATGGGTGTCAAACCCATCGAGCGTGACGTAATACACACGGGTCTTGACCCCCGATAAAATCAATCGCGATACGGCTCGTAACTTCTCTCCCAATCCGGTCTTGGGAAAATCACCCGTTGCATCCGGCTGCGCTAAAATCTTCTCTAGCCTCTGGCTGACTTCCAATGCAGCCACCGTACTGGTCGATACGAAATCCAACAGACTGGCAGCCTCGGATCGCCCCCGATCGGACTCCATGTGCTTGGACTGCAGGTCCGAATCGCCCCCCTGACGAATCTAGGATTTAAGCCGCATCTGCTCAAGCGATGCAAGCGAGGGGACTTGCACTCCCTTTTCTTGGCACGCCAATGGAAGTGGCTCAGAACCTAAATGGATCACAGGCGAATCGCTCGATGAGGAACCCTGCTGCGATATCATGCGACCTAGCCATCCCGACTGCGTGCGATCCTTTTTGGTATGGCATGAATGCCATATATCCATCGACTCGAAATGGGAACGATTGGGCGCCGAGTACCCTACCCCTTGGATCGTCATGAATCGATGCTCCGAGAGCAAACCATCGAGCTGCTTCAAGGATGGATGCAGGCCCATATCGCCGATCTTGATCAGGTCACTGGTAGGAATCCCAAGTTTCGGGCGGGCTTTGGAATAAAGCTCGTCCCGATAGGGGACCACCGTATTGAGCCCATCATTGCCACCAGTAAGCTGGATCACGACCAGGATCCTATCGGAATGCAACCAGCGATCCTCTTGCGAAGCTAGCTCTCCGGCTAGCGTCTGGAGCCATCGACCCGGATGCCCAGAACCTATCGCCAACCCTGCGCAAGCTCCGATACCTAACTGTCCAAAATTTCTTCGTTTCATGATGGATTCCATCTGCGCTAGGTCGTCTTGTTAAGACAAATGCATCTTGGGGTTTTGGGAAAGCGCCACAAGCGTTTTTCTCCAACGATCCAATCCGACTTCGGATTTCTCGGTCGCACTGAGCAATCGCTGCTTGTCGCTTGAGTCCAGCTGGACCGACAGGAGCGACTCTCCGAGCCAATCGAGCCACTGGTCTGGATTGCTCAGTTGCTGCGATTTTAACCAAGCGTCCAAATCCCCTCGACCAAACCGAGTCGCCGGGTCTTTGAGCATGTCGACCATCAAGTTGGATCGACCGATCAAGGTCGAGGAATTGATCCATGATCGCCCCCCATCCCAACCTTTGACATTCGGTGGATTGAAGAGGGCTTGGCCGATCCCTTCAAGGCCTTTTGACAAGCGGTCCAAGTTGGACGTCATCTGCAAACTGCGCATCGACTCGATCATAAATTCGATCGGGGAACGAACCTTTTTTCCGATGCTCCAATTCGAAAGCATCAGTTTGCTAGAAAGGATTTTTCGCACGAGCGGTTCGATCGAAAAATCGGACTTCCTGAATTCTTCCGCAAGCGGTTCGAGGAATTCTGATGTGGGATTAGGTTCATCGCAAACGAAAAATCGAACCAGCTTGCCCGCGATGAATGTCGGCATCGATCGATGGGCCAGTACCGTATCGATCGCTTGTTCCCCAGACTCGATACCTTCGATGCCAAAAAGCTTCTTGGTGAGTGAATCATGTTGGTAAGGATTGAATCGAAAGGACTTGCGACGGATCTCCCAACCGGTGAAGCATCGGGCGAGTTGCTGGACATCTTGTTCGGTGTAATTCCCTTCGCCCAAGCAGAACAGTTCCATGAGTTCTCTGGCGTAGTTTTCGTTCGGATGGGTTTTCCGGTTGGTGGCTGAATCCAGATACAGCAGCATTGCCGGGTCTTTGGAGACTTCGTGAACCATTTTTCGAAAATCGCCTAAGGCATGTACTCTGAGCAGTTGGTTCTGCTGAACCATCAACTCGGTGTCTTTGACTTTGTCGGCACCGGTGGCAAAATGCCCATGCCAAAAGAGCGTCATCTTTTCGATCAATGGGCTGGGTGAATGCAGCATGCGGTGGAGCCACCACGCGGCGATGCTTTCGATATTCCCACCCGAGCGAACTCCAGAAGCGATTTGGGCAGACTCTTGCTCAAAGGCTTCGCTGGACTGGGCGGTGTGCTTTCCAAACAAAGCATCGACGGCGTTGGAAACAGGACCGTTGGCGAGCGTCTGGACCTCCGAGGGCTTCGCGCCAAAACCGCCTCGACGCATCAAATGCCGGAGGCGTCTGGCATCCCAGGGTTCCTGGGGACTGGGTTCCCAAGCCGACCAGGCAAGCACTGGGTCGATCTCAGAAAGGTTTTGATTGGGTTGGATGATCTCTTGGTTTCGCATGGGAATAGTTTACCCCAAATCCAGGCAGGAGGCGAAATCGAATTGCAGATGATCGATCTAATCGTGCCAGTGGGCATGCTCGACGCTCAACCCTTCGTCGGCGAATTCCTCAGGGTCGATGGCTGTCAGCCAGGGTGAGTACCCGTACTGCTTTTGCCAACGCTGCGCGTTTGCTGGCCGGTTGCCCCACTCCAAAGCCTCTTGGCGAGCTTGGAAATCGCTGACCAAAACGGTTTTATTACAATCTTCTAAGAACACGCCCTCTTTCAAGACCATCCGTCCTTTGCGAAAAACCATTACAGGGCTCGAGAACATGGTTTCAGCATTGGTATCGTTGCGATAGACCACCACGTCGGCCAAAGACCCAGGGTTTAGGTTGCCGCGACTCTGCAAACCCAACGCTCGGGCAGGTCCCAAACGGGTCATGGCTGCGATCTCGTCCAGACGGTACTCGCGCTTGAGACTCGGAAGCGACGAAGTCTTCTGAACATCCGGATGCAATCGATCAAAAATTGACATCCGGAAGTCGTAGTCCATGAGCAATCGGATCAAGTGCGGGTAACCGGTAAAAGGGCCGCCGTTGGGATGATCGGTGGTCAAAAACACTCGCGTTGGATCTTGGATTCGCAAAAACAGTTCCAATCCGATGGCCCATTGCAAACCGTGAACATATTGACCCTCTTGGTAACGGAACGGCAACAGTCCACAACCTGCTTGGCATTCGAGATCTTGGAAGATCTGTTTTCGCGGGGATGCTAATTTGCGATTGGCGAACTGGTGCATGGTGTCGGCCGACAGGGTGATCGTTTGCCCAAAGAGAACTTGGCCGACATCGATCGATAGATGGCTGGAGCTATTGACTCGATCGGCCAATTTCGAAGCTTCGGAACTAAATCCGTGCGGGCCTTGGTTGCCATAGCAATGATACTGTGCATGGGTCAGATGGATCCGACGCCCCTCGATCGCATCGAGCGTTGCGAGGGTCGATACGATGTTGCCGGGGGTCCCTAAGTTGCTGCAATGCACATGGAGTGGATGGGCCAAGCCGAGTTCTTCAGCCGCCGTTGCCAGCGACCAAAGGATATCTCGTGGCGTGACGGGCAATTCCGGATGGGCTTCGTCGACATTGAGTTGCCTCTGGTTGTACTTGAACGCATCGATTCCACCTGCATTGACGACCTTGATGGCCATCGCGGCGCTCGAAGCGACCATCCAGGCGACATAGTCATTGATTGCGTCTTGGCCGGATCGCTGGGCGATCATGTTCAATAGCATCCGATCGTTGCCCAAGACCACGTATCCACCGGTATCCAACCAAGGGGTATCTCGCATCTCGATATGCGACTGCCGAGCATTGGCAGCAAGCATCGCAGGTTCAAAGCAAGTGGTGTAACCCATCTGCAAGTATCGCTGGCCGGTTTCCCAAGTGCTTGGGACCGGAGCGCTGAGTGGGCCAAGCCATGGTTTTTCGTCGGAGGATCGCGCTTTGCGGTCTGGCCATAGCAATCTTGCCAGATTGACCTTGCCTCCTCCGATGTGGGTGTGGATATCGATCCCACCGGCCATCACCACATGGTCTTGGAGATCATAATCGTGGTTGATTTTTGTTTCGGCTGGGACGTTTCGAGCCAGCGTCTGATCGACGATGTACAGATCTGTCGGCTTGGAGGATGCATGGATGCCATCGACGATTCGAACGTTTCTCAGTCGGGTTACTTGCATTGCAAAAGTCTCCCAATCCAGTCCGATGGCGATCGAAGCTTCGGGAGATTCTGATTCGAAGCAGGTTGGATGTTGGCCAAGATGGTTTGATCCCCTCGAAATGCCTTCATCGCGCTGCTGACACCTGCAATCCCGCTTGGTAACCATACGTCTTGTGCGGTCGGATTGGCGATCGGGATCGAGCTGATGCTGATTTTCGGAACCTCCACACGGAGGAATTCCTCGGGCACCGGTTCGATCGAATCATCGACCCATACGACCAGTGGCCTGGATGGATCGCTGGTTGCATTTGGCCTGCGATCGCACCAAGACTGGGCTCGGTAGTGACCTGGGTCGTAGCCAGGGACCTTTTTATCGAAGCGAATTCGACCCGGAAAGCCAGTCAGCCACGTGCAGGTTTGATGGAACGTCGACTCGAGGCCTCCCCAGGAAAGGGTCGCAATGCGATGGGTTTGGTTTTGACGCAAAATCCATTGGCTGAGCATGTCCATCCAAAGATCCACCTGGGCTACCTCGAGCGTCGCAGGAGCAAACAAGACCGTACTGTAAGTGGACTGCAAAATCCAGCGCCCAAGTTGGCTGTCGCAATGGTCTGCGCCCAACCGTGTGGCTTGGCTTAAGCATCTGGGTAAGTCTTCCAAGTGGGCATCGATGCACAGCGCTTCGAATCCAGCTTGTTGCCATTGTCGGATGCTTGAATCGCTCCATTTGCCCAGCAACAGCAAAGGAACGATTTCTCCACGTTGGATCGCTTGGGGCAAGAGCGGCGTGTGATCGAGCATTCGATCCTGGCCGATGACGATCCACAGATCGCTGCGGTCTCGCGCTTCACCCAGCGACACGCTATAGCCACCTGAGCGTTGCAAGGAAGCGATCGCGTGCATGGCCTGATCGCTATCCCATGGGTCGATCACCGCACTGCAGCGCTGTGCCAATTCGACGGCGGACCTTGTCGAATCCACGCAGCGGAACCGGCCTGTGATCAAAACATCTGTCGCGTTGCCTATCTGCCGGATGGCCCTCTGGGCGGCCCTCTCGGCGGACCCATCGACTGCCGCTTCAGACTGGCCGAGCGACCCGTGTCGCCTTGAGACCTGCGACAGGCTTGCGATTCGTTTGGAGCATGAGACCTCAGGGGTCAGTTCGCACAGGAGCGAACAGAACGAGCAGATCTCTGGGCGTCGATTTGGCTCGTTCATCAAAACAACGGACCAGACGTTAGAGGTTCTCGAGCACTTTTTGGGTCATCGCTTCGGTACCGATCGAGGCTTGTCCACGCGGTACTAGGTCTGCAGTGCGATGTCCTTGAGCCAGCACTTTGCGAACCGCCACTTCGATGCGATCGGCTTCGTCGTGCAAGTTCAGTGAATGCCGACAAAGCATCGCTGCTGCGAGGATGGTTGCAAGCGGGTTTGCGATTCCTTTGCCTGCGATGTCCGGAGCTGAACCATGGATCGGTTCGTAGAGTCCAGGCCCACTGCTACCGATCGAAGCGCTGGGGAGCATACCTAGAGACCCCGGTAGCATCGAAGCTTCATCGGTAAGAATATCGCCAAACATGTTGCTCGTTACGACCACGTCGAAGGAGGTGGGGCGAGAGAGCAAGTGCATGGCCATGGAATCAACTAGCACGACTTCGTACTGAAGGTCCGAGTACTCCTCTTGCATGATCTTGCCACTGACCCGACGCCACAACCGGGAGGCTTCCAAGACGTTGGCTTTATCGACCATCGTCAATTTCTTTCTCCGGGTTCGGGCGGCGTTGGCAGCCATTCGGACGATTCGCTCGACTTCATGGGTGGTGTACACCGCGGTGCTGAAGGCTCTCTGTTGGCCGTCGGCGAGGGTTTCGCAGCCCGAGGGGCCAAAGTACAGGCCACCGGTGAGCTCTCGAAAGAACAGGATGTCGGTTCCTTCGATGATCGAACGCTTCAGGGGTGAGGAGTCGAGCAATTCCGGGAACGTCACAATGGGTCTTAGGTTGGCAAAAAGCCCTAGTTCCTTGCGAATCTTGAGCAGTCCGGCTTCGGGTCTGGTTTTGGCATTGGGATCGTCCCATTTGGGGCCACCCACGGCGCCCAGCAAAACCGCATCGGAGTTCTTACAAGCCTGGGTGGTTGCCTCTGGAAGCGGATCCCCAAACAGATCGATTGCAATTCCTCCGATCTTGTGCTCCGGAAACTCAAACGTGTGGCCATACTGTTTGGCAATATGTGCCAGAACGCGATGAGCAGAACCGGTAACTTCAGGTCCGATCCCATCACCCGGAAGCAGGACGATCGTGGCTTTCAAAAGAACCTCCTAAAAATATGGAAAACACCAACCAGGACATCGGCTCGGGCGATCAAGCGCCTTTGAACCAAGGGCACATCCGATGCCGCAACCACAGTAGCGAATACTCGGCGACCACTCCGATCATACCCAGAACAAACAGATACACAAAGACGATGTTCATGTTCAAGACGCGCGATTGCATTCGGATTTGATATCCTAATCCTGCATCGCTGACGACCATTTCGGCGGCGATCAAGAAAATCATCGCCGGGCCGATTTGAGCCCGAATGCAATCGATCACGTTTGGAAGAATCTGTTTCCAGATCACTTCATAGATGACTTCGGACTCGCTGGCACCGAGGGTATAAGCCTTATTGATCGCTTCGTCGGTCACATTGTCCCGGACCGATTGATAGATCGCTTGGGTCATTGAAAAAAAGATCCCTAGGGCGACCATCGACGTGAACATTCTTTGGTCGGTTCCGGCGATCGCGAAATAGATAGGCATCATCCCTGTGGGGGGGATCTTCGAAAGAAACATCACAATAGGACTCAAGGGTGCTTCGATCCACCGATAAGCCCCCATCATGACACCGACAACGATCGAAGCCAAAACGCCGACACCGAGTCCAAACAGCAGGCGCCACAGGGTGGCTCGCATATCGGTCCAGAACATCGCTGGTTTTGGGTTTTCCTCGGATCCTTGCCTGGCAAACATTCGCTTGACTCCATCTCCGAGTTTCTCGAACGATGGGATGGTCGTCTGCTTGGGATTGATGCGAGTCTGTCGCTGGGACAGCAGTTCGTAGCTGACAAGCAGTACGACAACCCCAGCGACAGCCAACGCGATGAACAACCAAGTCGGAATGCTTCGACGGATCATGGAAAGCAATCCACCTTGCTATTTCTTCAGGCTATCGAGATAGCCTGAGACATACTTGGAACTGAAGTCCATGAGACCTTTGCCATCCCCGAAGGAGAGTTCGACGGGGGTGGTGGTCAAACCATATTTGACGCAGAACTTGCTGACTAGCGGCATGGTTTCCTTCTGGAACCGTTCATCTGCAAAGAGTCGCACCGCATCGGTCGGTTCGCTGAAGAACTTGGTCTGTTGCACGATGGTTTTCATATCATCGAGTTCAAGTTTTGCAAACCTGGCTCCAATTCCAACGAGTGTTTCGTCGGAAGTCTTTGGATCTGCCATCCGTTTGTTCATCAAGTAAAAGGTTTCGACAACTGCTTTAGCGAAGGCTTCGCCCCCTGGTTTTGAGAGCGAGTCTTTGCCCACGACGACCATATCGATGATCTCTTCGGGGATGGTCTCGGAGCTGAACAGGACTTTGGAATCCGATCGGCTGCGTATCGATTGCATCACGAACGGATTCCAAACCATGATCGAGTTGATGCCGTCGTTCTTGCCTTGAAAAGCCAGGGCGGCTTGCTCGGGGTCCATTTGGGAGAATGGAAAATCGGCTGGGTTTTTGCTGAGTTTTTCCAAGCAGCGTTCAAAGCAGTACTGCGAAACGCTCTTTTCCAAGCCTCGGGTGGGTTTGCCAGCCAATTCTTCGAGCGAGTTGATTCCAGCGACGATGCATGCGTCGGCTCCGGCACTTGTCGAGGTCGGCAAGATACCCACCGAGTTGCGAGATCCTGCAGCGCCAAGGATGTCGATGTTGGTGATGCACACCGCATCGGCTTGCGAATTTCCGTAGAGCGTGATGCAGCTATCGTAAGTTGCCAGGATCAGCTTGATGTCAACGTTGTACTTCTTCTCGATCGAACCCATTTCTCCTTCCTTGCCGTTGATGAGTCCGACTTCGTCGGCCACACCAAAGATGCTCCAGGAGGGGTACTCGCTCCATGCCAGGGAGAAGGTGGCTGGTTTGGCAGTTGACGACGCAACAGCTGCCGATCCACCTTGAGCCGCAGAGCCCCCGGAGGCACTGCTTGGTCCATTGGAAGCCGGCTTGGACCCACCGCAACCGCCGATGGCAGCGATCGAGATACCGACGCACAATGAAGCGACCAAAGCGGATCGCCATCGGGATTGAAAGACCATTCTCATAGCACAGCTCCTTGGGAGTAATAAGGCGATCAAAGGTACGGTCGATGAAAGTGGAACATCAAGCTTGATTCAAAGCGTCATTACGCTTCGGGGATTTTGGCATCGCGAGCTGGAGCTTCGCTTGCCTTTTGATCCTTGGACAATCCGATCAGGGCATCGAATTCGTCATCTGCAACGGCCTGCTGGGCATACTCCATGAATTCGGTTTCGGCCCGTTTGGCATCCAAGCCTGCGACTTCGCGGGACACTCTGGCGCTTGCGGATGCTTTTTGACGCATTTCGCGAAGTCGTTGCAGATCGGCAGCGGTTTTGTCGTTGGAGATTCCGTTGACCATGTCGGCGATTTGTTTTTCTTCCTTGGCAGAAAGAATGTCTGCGACCGCGTCGTTCTTTTCCTCTTTGAGTTTTTCAAGCTCACGCATGAGGGTTTGGATTTGATTCTTGTGGTTGGTCACGTTGTGGACCAGTTGCTTCATGTCTTCTTCAAGTTCGTTGGCCCGTTGTTGCTTTTCGGCAAGGGTGCTTGAAAAGTCTTTGAAGGCCGCTTGGCATTTGGCGTACTCGGGATCGTTCTTGACGGCGGTGGCATCGCCGTTGTATTTGTCGACAAGTTGCTTGGCTCGGGCGGCGGCCCCGGCTTTGAGTTTCTCAAGCTTTTGTACTTCTTCGGTCAGTTGGGTGAGCTTGGCCTTTTTGTTCTCTTCTTGTGCGATCATCGCTCCGACGGCGTCGACGTATTGATTGAGTCGCTTGCGTTTTTCTTCGACGATTCGATCGTAGTTGGCAG
>JAGWZB010000539.1 GCA_018969045.1 Planctomycetota bacterium
CACTGGTCTGGCTATTCGGGCGCAGAGTCCGTTTCACGTCACCCTCAATATCGGGCTAGCCAACGATCTGCTGGGCTATCTGCCTCCGGCGGATCAGTTTTCACTAGGCGGTTATACAACTTGGCGTGCCCGCACAAGTTGCCTTGATGAATCGACCGAATCCCGTGTGGTCGACACACTTACAAAACTATTAACTGAACTTGTGAGCGATTCCTCAAGAAGCCATCCTGTTCCCCAAGCCGTTGAGGTTTCTCATGATGGGCCAAATACAGCCATCTCTCCTGTTGAATCGCTCAAACACTTCGAAGTCATGCAAGGTCACCGGATCGAATTGGCGGCACATGAGCCCAACGTCATCGATCCAGTCGCGATGAGATTTGACGATGCAGGCAACATGTGGGTCGTCGAGATGCGTGATTATCCACTGAACCCTGGCCCTCAAGGGCTCGGCAGAATCCGAATCCTCAAAGACTCAAATCATGACGGTTTGTTTGACCAAGCGACCGTATTTGCCGAAGGCCTGTTGTTTCCTACCGGACTGCAACTTCATCGAGATGGAGCCTTGGTCACCATAGGAGGCAAGCTAAAGTTTCTCAGGGACATCAATGGTGATTCTGTTTGCGATACCAGTGAGGATTGGTTGGAGGGATTCGCACAGGAAAACCCTCAGCTTCGAGTCAATGATCCCGATTTTGGCATCGACGGGTCGCTCTATCTTGCCAACGGGCTTCGAAGTTCAAAGATCCAGATCCTCGATGCTCCGTACAAATCGCAAGCAACGATCGCATCTGCTTCTCAAGAAAATCAAGTGGCCATTTCCAACCAGGATTTGCGTTGGAACTGGTTGAGGAACCAGGGTACTCCCATCTCTGGACCTTCCCAATTTGGAATGACTTGGGACCGATTCGGCAACCGGTACTTTTGTACCAACAGAAATCCCTGCGATGCGGTTTTGCTAGAGCCCTACCAGGCAAGCTTAAGCCCACTTGTGGGTCTTGCTCCAATGACAGCCCCTGTCCTTTCCCCCGGTGAGAAGTCAACCGTTCACCCTCTTGTATCGGCTTGGACTACTTCCAATCTTCACGCCGGCCAATTCACGGCCGCCTGCGGTGTTTTGATCAGTCACAGCACTCATTTGCCATCGGCTTCTCTCGGCAATGTCCTTACCTGTGAGCCCACCGGGAGCTTGGTGCACCGCGTCGGACTTGGGCTCGTCCAAGGGCATGCTCGGGCCGAAGAACCCGATCGTTCGAAAGAGTGGCTCGCAAGCACAGACCCTTGGTTCCGCCCCGTGAATCTGGAAGAAGGCCCTGATGGGGCGATTTATGTCGTCGACATGCATCGGGCTGTGATCGAACATCCAGACTGGGTTCCCGAGGAACTAAAGAAGCGTCCCGACGAGCGATGGGGGGATCAATGTGGACGCATTTATCGAGTCCTCAGGCATGATGCTCCATCGGTCGATGAACTCTGGAGGCAACTCCACGAGCGACCTCTCTCCAGTCGCTCCTCGAATGAATTAATTGATCTGGTAAACCATCCCCGGACCTGGATACAAAATACCGCGACAAGATTGCTCTACGAGAGGATTTTTACAGCAAATCCAGACCAGATCCATTTGCTCCAAGAGCAACTGCAAACCGCACTTGAAGCTCTTGCACAGACGAAGGAAACGTCTGACTCCCTGATACGATTGCTGTATCTGTGCGACGCCTCCAGGTTACTCAATCGGGTTGAAGTTCTACAGCAGCCCCTTATCGAAGAGAATCATCCTTCGCATCGCCAGCCAGCACTGAGGGTCGCACTTTGGAGATTTGCGACGAATGCGAAGTTGGACTCGGAATTGCTTACACAAGCAGCTAAAAATGCGATCCGAAGCGGAGCCCCGGAAGAAGCAACCGAAGCGGCATGGTACATGGCCCAGATGTCCGTAACCGACGACCAGCTTATCGACTGGTGTGTTGCCCGATCCGTCGACCTAGCAGATGACCCGTACTGGCTGATGGCCGTCACCGCGCTTCATCGAAACGATCTGACTTCTTTGGTAAGCAAATGGATGCAACAGGCCACAAGCGATCTTGATGAAAAGAAGATGGTTCGTACCTTTTCGACAACCGCCTGGACCCGATTGACCAGTGCCGTCGGAAATCCAGAAAACGCACTTTGGTTGAAAACAAGAGAGGATTGGCAATCCAATCTCAGCAAGTTACTCCTTGCAGGTCCAGG
>JAGWZB010000099.1 GCA_018969045.1 Planctomycetota bacterium
TGGTTTGCACGAAATGCCAAAGTGGAGTACTCCCAGGAGCTTGATCTGAGCAAACTCTCGCCTGAGACCCTTGGCTTTGCCAGCGCGATGTTCGAAGCCATCGAAGACCAGCAAGGGGCTGATCGCACTTTCAATGCAATCCTGGACATCAATCCTCAGATTGCCAAGGATTACCTCAAAACGCTTCTTCGCCATGATGTTTCGCGTCTTAGAAACGCAGGTTTGAAGCGACTCTGTGGAAGTTTGGACGAATTAAATCTCTCGCCGAACGACCTGAGCGTTATGCTGAGCATCATCAGTGTCCTTGAATTCGACAACGACAAGGCCAATGACTTGGTCCGACTGCTTGCAGGGAAACTTGAGCAAAGCGAATCCAAAGACATGGTAGCCTTGGTCGCCACGGGCGATTTCTTCCTTGCGAAAAAAGCGACCAAAGAAGCGCTGATGTGTTACAAGAGGATCGTCCAACTAGAGCCCAAAAATCCTGCAGCGCTGAATAACTTAGCCAACATATTGATCGAAGTCTCCCCTGAGAACGCCCAGGAAGCACTCGGATACATCGATCAAGCCGTTGCGCTGATTCCCGATAATGCTGTGCTTTTGGATACCAAAGGAACCGTTCTTATTCTGCTAAAACGCTACGATGAAGCGGCCCAAGCATTGAGTGTTGCGACCAAGAAAGGTGGAGATCCGCGATCGGCCCTCCACTGGTATATGGCCCTAATCAACGCAGGCAAAGTTCAGGAAGCCAACACGGTCAAGCAATTGATCGACAAAAAAACACTTCGTGATGTTTACTTGCTTCCTGAAGATCGGGCTGTGCTCGAGAAACTCTAAGCACCGAATTTTCCAAGTCGGCCGGCGTTGGCCAATGCTAAGGTCATCAAGTACTGGGCTTCGAAATGCCCTAGTCCTCCGGTGATGCATGTAGTCTCGTTGAAGGTTCGGTGCGGATCTGGACGGCAGCAATCCGAAACTAGCAGCGTGGGTACTGGGTGCCACGAGTGGCTTTTGAGGTAGCTCGGTGTGCTGTGATCACCCGTAACGATCATTACCGAGGGTCCGAGTTTTTGGATTTGTGGAAGGACTGAGTCGAGTTCTTCGATCCTTGCGACCTTGTTGACAAAGTCGCCATCTTCTCCGGTGCTGTCGGTGTACTTGAAGTGGATGAAAAAGAAGTCGTAGTGTTCCCAGTGGGCTTTGAGCTCATCGATTTGCTCCTGGAGCGTTTGAGCCTTGCCGACGATATCCATACCGACAAGTCTGGCAAGACCCTTGTACATAGGATACACCGCGATGGCTGCGGCTTTCAGGCCGTAAACCTCTTGGTAAGAGGGTAGTTGGGGTTTGGCTGCAAAACCCCGCATGGTGTGGAAATTGGCTTTGGGATGACCGGCCAGGATCGCCTTGGCTTGCCTGAGGAATTCTTTGGCGACTTGGGCGGTTTTTTGGCTCTCGGGGTTTTGAGCGATAGGATCAAGGGCTTTGACACCAGTTTTCTGAGGATCGGTATCGGCAACATTGCCACCGAGTCCTTGGCCACGAAAGACCACGACGAATCGGTGTTCTTTGACCGGTTCGACAAAAATCTCGACTCCTGGGATTTGGATTTTCCTCAGGGAGATCGCAAGCGGTGCGCTTTCTTGGCTGCTGATTCGACCGGCTCGGCGGTCGGTGATGCGATCTTGATCGTCGATGGTGCAAAAGTTGCATCGGATCGCGACGTCTCCGGGTTGCAATTCAAACCCGATACCGGTGGCTTCCAGGGCACCGCGACCGATAAGGTACTTCAGCGGATCGTATCCAAAAAGTGCCAGGTGACCTGGACCACTTCCGGGTGCAATCCCGGGTTTGACCGGGATACTGGCTCCCTGGACACCCAAAGCCGCCCAAGCGTCTAGATTTGGGGTTTTGGCAGTTTCCAGTTCGGTCAATCCGCCGGCCTGCATGGGAAGTCCGCCTAAGCCGTCGGCAACGAGCATCACAATTTTGCTAGAGTTGTCCAACTGCAGTTCGCGCGTAAGGGTATGAATATCCATAGGTTGTATGTGCTCCGATGGTAGAAGGTGGTCGGATGGATGGGTGGCGATTTAAGTCCGATTGTTTAGCAAATCTCTGGGCATTCACAAGGTCTAGGGGGGCACTAGTCTGTTCGATTCCCTTGTAAGTAGTTACGCTAAAGCCAAGCTTGGGTGCGTATTTTCCACGTTTTGCCCACTTCGATCTATCCCTCGGTTTTATCCAAACGATGCTTAAGTTGAACTTCATCTGTTTTTCAAAGACGCTTTGTGTTTCTCTTTGCTGCTGCCTGGTTCCTCTTGGTTTCGCCCGTTCTCAGGATGCCACCGGGGCAAATCCTCTTGGGATCAGCAAGACTCAACCTGCTTCCGGACCGTTCGTCAAACTTTCCGACGATGCGTTTATGGTCCCTTATTCCCACAGCGTCCAGGACACGGACATCCTCTTTGAGATGATCCCGATTCCGGGTGGGACGATCACCCTCGGATCGCCGGAGGATCAGCCGGGCCACAGCCAGGACGAGTCTCCGGTGTACAGCGTTCAGATCGAGCCATTTTGGATGGCCAAAACCGAACTGACTTGGGCCGAATACAAAACCTTCCTCAAGACCTACGACATCTTCAAACGACTCTCTCGGCAAGGCATCCGAAAAGTTTCGGGGCTCGATCAAGTCGATGCGATCACGGTTCCAACGCCCTTGTACGAACCGAGTTTCACCTACAAATATGGGGAAGATCCGAAGCAGCCGGCCGTGACCATGACCCAATATTCGGCCAAGCAGTACACCAAGTGGCTAAGTGGCATAACGGGTGCTCAGTATCGATTGCCGACCGAAGCAGAATGGGAATATGCGGCTCGCGCCGGAACAACGACCGCTTATTCGTTTGGTGACGATCCATCCCAACTTGATCAATACGCTGCTTTTGCTACCAACAGTCCTGATGGTGCCCCCAAAGTCGGTAGCAAAAAGCCCAATCCGTTTGGGCTCCATGACATGCATGGAAGCGTTTGGGAGTGGACTTTGGATCACTATTCAGCCGATGGTTATCAGGGTCGCGAAGGCAAAACGCTTACGGTCCATCAAGCCTTTGCGTTGCCTAAAGAGAAAGGCTCAAGGACTGTTCGTGGAGGTGGTTGGCAAGATCCACCAGAAAGGCTCCGATCTGCAGCCAGGCTCGGGTCGGTCGACGAGGATTGGAAAGATGAAGATCCGAATGTCCCCAAGAGCCCTTGGTGGTTTACCAGCGACCCGGCGCGGATGGTGGGTATGCGGCTTGTGCGATCGGCTAGATCGCTGACTCAAGAAGAGCAAAACGTTGTTTGGGGCATCGATCATCAGGAAATCCGCGAAGACGTCGACTTT
Organism: Planctomycetota bacterium; assembly: GCA_018969045.1. Lineage (GTDB taxonomy): Bacteria > Planctomycetota > Planctomycetia > Pirellulales > Pirellulaceae > JBKCUI01. The sequence continues at coordinate 3,383 of JAGWZB010000099.1, forward strand.
CGTCTTCAGGAAGGACGAGGCGCCATCGGTATCCCTGTTCCGGAATTGACCCAGGAATTCAAACGCAAAAAGTAAATCGCCATGAGCAACAAATCTGAATCGACTTCGGACTTCCAATGGGATTGGAACCTGCCTCGTTTGTTCATCCGCCGTTGCCGACAGAAAGGGGATCGGCTCAAGGTGGCCGACACCTCTGGAGTCAAACTCACAGGCAATGAACTGCTCCTGCGAACCTTAGCACTGAAACGAATCATCGACCGAGAGGTGCTTCGATCAAGGTTTACTCAGCTCCAAGACGAGAAGCATGTGGGCGTGTTGCTGCCACCGACAGTCCCCGCTGTGGTGGTCAATATGGCACTGACCCTTTCAAGACGTGTGGCGGTGAACCTCAACTACACCGTCTCGGAGTCCATCGTCAACCGATGCATTGAGCAAGCTCAGATCAAGCATGTCATCACCAGTCGTAAAGTGATCGATAAGCTTGGTATGAACCTCAATGCCAAGGTCGTTTATCTTGAGGACCTCAAAGAAAAGGCGACGTTGGCGGACAAAATCGTCGCCTTTACTGAGTCGAAATTCATGACCGAAGGCATGTTGGCATCTCGGTTTGAGCTTCATAAGAACAAGCCCGACGATCGCTTGACGATCATCTTCACTTCAGGTTCGACCGGGAACCCCAAGGGGGTGCCGTTGACCTTCAACAACATCGCATCGAACGTGCAAGGATTCGACGCGACCATTCATGTAAAAGAAGAGGATTGTTTCCTCGGGATCTTGCCATTTTTCCATTCGTTTGGCTATACCGGCACGCTGTGGGCCGTCGGGAGTCTTCCATGTTCTGGGGCGTTCCATTACAACCCGCTTGAACCAAAGCAAATCGGTAAATTGATCGAGACTTATAAGTGTTCGATCGTGCTTGGAACTCCCACTTTCTTGCGTGGTTTTCTCAAGCGCATCGAGCCTGAACAATTCAAAACCGTCAATGTGGTGGTTGTCGGTGCAGAGAAAATGCCGATCCCACTTGCCCACGCCTTTGAGGAAAGATTTGGGGTTCGCCCGATCGAAGGCTACGGAACGACCGAACTGAGCCCGGTGGTGGCCGTCAATGTTCCCCCGAGCCGAGCACGAAATCAAGCTGGCAAGGATGGGTTGAAAGAGGGTTCGGTCGGACGTCCTATCCCGGCAGTCAAGGCCAGGACCGTATCGCTGGATGATCATTCGAGAGTCTTGGGGCCTGACCAAACCGGTATGATCGAAATCTCTGGACCCAACGTCATGGCAGGGTATCTGAATCAGCCGGAATTGACTGCCAAGGTGATGAACGATGGGTGGTATATCACCGGTGATGTCGGATTCATCGACTCCGATGGTTTCATCCATATTACGGGGCGCGAAAGCCGTTTCTCGAAAATCGGTGGCGAGATGGTTCCGCATATTCAAGTTGAGGAAGAGCTCAACAGGATCGTCGGAGCAGAGGATACGCTAAAGATCGCTGTCTGCGGAGTGCCTGATGAGAAGAAAGGTGAACGGCTTGTGGTTCTCTATGCCGACGAGTTGCCCGAAGAGCCATCGGCGATCGTCAAAAAGCTCATCGAGGCAGGATTGCCTTCGATCTACGTCCCGGGTGCCGATAGCTTCATCCGAGTCGATGCGATTCCGATTTTAGGAACCGGCAAGCTCGATCTTCGAGGGTTGCAGGCTCTGGCAAAGGAAAGAGCCAAGTAGTTTCCATTTAACCGCGAAAGCAACCAGCAACACATGCATCAGGACAACGCACAAGAAGGTGGTTCCTCTGACCAATGGCTCCCCGAGCAGTCGCTCCTTGCGGATCGATCGTTTTGGGGGTTAGCCATCACTCAGTTCCTTGGTGCATTCAACGACAATCTCTATAAACAGCTCATGCTGCTGATGGCCGTAGGTGGGGCCGGGGCGATGATCAAGGATGATCGCCAGGGCTGGGCGACATTCGCGTTCTCGCTGCCCTTTGTATTGCTCAGTGGCTTGGCTGGTTATCTTTCGGATCGCAATAGCAAAAGCAGGATCATTGTAATCTGCAAGGTGGCAGAGATCGCGATCACTTTGCTAGCCGTCTTGGCATTCCTGATGTACGGAAATCTTGGCGATTATGGGACTTGGACGGTGCTGGTTCTGATGGGAATCCACAGCACGTTTTTTGGGCCGGCCAAGTATGGGATCCTTCCTGAGCTGTTTCATCATAAGCATCTGCCTAGGGCCAACGGGCTGATCCTCATGTCGACGTTTTTAGCGATCATTTTGGGAGTGGTGCTCGCTGGAGCCATTAAGGAAGCGGTGGTTACTCTGGATGCACAAGGTCAAGAGGATTACAGTCGATTGTGGATCGGATCGTTAGCCTGTGCGGTGGTCGCGGTGGTAGGGACTCTGACTTCGCTATTGGTGCGTTATACAATGCCGGTTCAGCCACAAGCGAAATTTCAATTTGCCGATTCGATCGTGCCGGCATCGATCGTCAGTTTGCTTTCCAAAGACAGGCCATTGCTGATGGCTTTGATCGTATCGAGTGTCTTTTGGCTCGTTGGGGGCTTGGTCATGCCCGTGGTCAATCGCATGGGTAAAGAGCAGTTACAACAAGCCGACACCAAAACCAGTGTTCTGACTGCAGGGCTTGCTATCGGTATCATCATCGGGGCCGTCACTGCTAATGTGGTGCTTAAGCGGTTGGCCAAGGACAAGCAGGTGATGCTTGGGGTCCTGATCATGATCCTTTCGATGTGCATGGTCAGTCTATGGAGACCCAATGGCGATGTTTTTTTGGGTTACAACGGCACGTTTCTGGGGTTGATTGTTGCCGGAATCGGTGCGGCGGTTTTTGTCATTCCCATTCAGGTGTTCTTGCAAGAGCGTCCGCCCCTTGAGCTCAAAGGACGATTGATTGGGACCATGAACTTCGCCAATTTTGTGGGCATTCTTTTGGCAGGTCCGATCTACCAAGTCCTTATTCAGGTCGCTCAGGGGATGAATTGGCCCGTCTCGTCGGTCTTTGCAATGATGGCTGCGATGCTACTGCCGATCCTGCTCTTTTATCGCTTGCCAAAACTATAGGGCACCCCAGTCGGAAACTTATGAACAGTTACCGCGATAGCGACGCGTACTTTGATCGCTGGAGTCGATTCCTTAAGCTTGAGTCTGATGCCGAGCGAGAGCGACTGGCATCCCGCCGAGAAACACGCAAAGCCCGAGGCATGTCCGATCGATCGATCGAAGCTCAGGGCGATACCTTGACGCACATGGTCATTTGTGATCATCGGACAGGGCTCGGTGGTCGGACCATCGCTACGTTCGTCAAGCGACAGCCTCAAGCATTGTTGCCTTGGAACCGATTTCGCGTCGGTGCTCCGGTGGTCGCGTCCGATGAAGACACGCTCATGGACGTAGCCAACGGAGTGGTCTGCGGGCGAAATTCCACGAGTGTCGAGATTGTGTTTGATGATTGGCCCGAGGGTAAGTTTTTTCGATTGGAACTATCTGCCGATGAGATCACTCGCAAGCGTCAGCAGGATGCGATGCTTCAAGCATCTAAAGGTCGAGGGCGAATCGCTCAGTTTCGAGAGTTGCTCATCAGCGATCAGGAGCCTAGGTACTACCCACTGAGGAATATCGAGAAGACAGAAGCTTCGTTGGCCAATTGCCGATTGAATGTGTCCCAGCGTCAAGCCATTTTGCATGCGTTAGGAGCTAACGATTTGGCCATCATCCATGGTCCACCCGGGACGGGCAAGACCACCACGGTTGCCGAGTTGATCCGCCAATGTGTTGAAAGGGGTGATCGCGTTCTTGCATGTGCACCGAGCAATACCGGGGTCGATAATCTACTGGAGAAACTGGTGGCTTTGGGGGTCGATGCCATTCGAATCGGGCACCCAGCTAGAGTTCTAGAGTCGCTTCAGGAGCACACGCTAGATTACCTTGTCGATGTCGATCCGGCGATGAAGGTGATTCGAGAGATGCGTCGCGAAGCGGAGTTGCTCACGAGCAAAGCTGGCCGGTGGACCCGGGCCAAACCGATGCCAGGGGCCCGGGAGGATCTCAAGCACCAGGCACGACGGTTGCGAAACGATGCGAAGCTATTCGAAGAGCAAATCATCCATACCAAACTCGATCGCGCTAGGGTGATCTGCGCAACGACCAATTACGACCCAGAAATCCTCGGCGATCGAACCTTTGACCTGGGGGTTATCGATGAAGCTTGCCAGAGCACAGAGCCGGGCTACTGGCCCGTGGTGTTGCGGGTCGATCGATTGGTCTTGGCTGGCGATCATTGCCAACTACCTCCGACGGTCCTCAGCGGCCAAGCCATGCAGGAGGGGCTCGCCAAAAGCATGATGGAAAGGCTCGTGGAACGCTGGGGCAAGGTGACGACCAAGCAACTGACGGTTCAGTATCGGATGCATCAATCGATCATGGAATTTCCTTCGAATCACTTTTACTCCGGTTCGCTCATCGCCGATGAAAGTGTCGCAAACCACACGCTTGTCGATCTGCCCGGTATCCGTGCTGAGTCGATCGATCCCCAATCGGTGCTCTTTGTCGATACATCGGGAGCGGATTGGACCGAGGAACTTGACCCCAATGGCGAGAGCAAGCTCAATCCCAAAGAAGCTCTCTGGATTCTCAAGCAAGTCGACACGTTGCTCGATGCAGGTCTTGAGCCGGAGCAGATTGCAGTGATTGCACCGTATTCAGCCCAGGTGCGATTTCTCAGGGATCGGTGCAGCAACAGCCAAGTGGAAATCGACACCGTCGATGGGTTCCAAGGACGCGAAAAAGAGGCTGTTTTGATCACTCTGGTGCGTTCGAACAGCCATGGCGAAGTTGGTTTTTTGTCCGATACCAGGCGGATGAATGTGGCCATGACAAGGGCCAAACGCAAGTTGATCGTCATCGGCGACGGAGCGACTCTTGGGAGAAATGCTTTTTTTCAAGAATGGATCGAGCATACCGAAACGCAGGGATTCTATCGATCGATTTGGGAATTTGATCCCTGGCAACAAGAACAGTGACCAAAGGTGTCACAACCCCTTGCGATAACCACTAGGTCAACAAGTTTGTGCAAGGATACGCCAAATGCCTAAGAAGAAAACAACTAGCAAGCCAAGTCCAGCGCTTCCTTTTCAGAACGTCGCAGAAGTGTCGTTTCTGGGCTGGGAGCAACCTATATTGCATTCGGCAGTCGACTATCTGCTGGAGCGATATGCCAAGGGGAATCTTTGGGATATGGATCAAGTCCTTGTGGTCTTGCCTGGCTCGATGGCTAGCAGGCGGCTTCAAGTTCTCCTGGCCCAGCGGGCTGCCCAGGGGCGTCTTGTGTTGCGTCCTCCGAGATTTCTGACTTTAGGAAAACTGCCCGAGGAACTCTACCACGCCAAACTGCCGTTTGCTTCCGAGCTCACGCAGATCATGGCTTGGGTTCAGGTCCTGCGCTCGACCCCGGCTCTGGAGTTGCAGCCACTTCTATTCGAAGTCCCATCGGTCGAGCAGTTGGGAGTTTGGATGGATCTGGCCAAACTCTTGGGCTCTCTCCATAAAGAGCTTGCTTCGGATCTCCTGGATTTCAAAGATGTTGCTTACAAGCTCGCAGGAACCGTCGAAGAGCCACGCTGGCAGATCTTGGCGCAGTTGCAGCGACGTTACCTCGATGTCCTTCACGAAGCGGGACTATGGGATATTCAGTCGGCTCGTCGTTTCGCGCTAGAGCATGGTGAAGTCAGTCCGGTGGAGCACGAAGTGGTGCTCATCGGAACGGTCGATCTTAACCGGGCTCAGCGCCAGTTCCTCAGTGCGATCGGGCCAAAGGTACGAGTGCTCGTCGGAGCTCCTGAAACCTTTGCACAAGGGTTTGATCGGGACGGCACGTTGAGGTCCTCGTTTTGGCAGAATCTGCAAATACCGATCGACCAAGAGCAAATTCACGTACGAACTTCGGCCGTTCAAGCCTCCCAGGAGCTTGCCGTTCAGCTGGCCAAATTGGGGAAAACTCGCTCGGTCCGCGACATCACGATCGGAGTGCCTGACCCGAGCTTGGTGCCAGCGTTGCAAGAGACCCTTGCACAGTACCAAGTATCCTTGCGATATGGACCGGGGATGCCAATTTACGCCACTCCTCCGATGAAAGTTCTGAGGGCCATCGAGGACTATCTGCGAGATCCAAATGTTGAAAACTTCTCCAGTTTGATTCGGATTCCTTGGATCGAAACGTGGCTGCTTGCACGCGCGGTGATACCGTCGAAAGAAGATCAGAATAACCCTGAGTCGCTTCCAGCGAACTTTCTTGCGATCGTCGATGGCTATCTCAAGCAAACGCTTTTGAGAAGTGTCTCGGTACCCCACTGGCCAGAGGCTCCCGGACGCGATGTCTTTGTCGCTATCGTCGAATCGATCGATCAATGGCTTAAGCCTCTTCAAGAGGGGGCACGATCTCTGGATGCTTGGGCCAAGCCTTTGCGACAGATCTTTGTAAGTCTTTCGGAACTCGAACAGATCGATCGGACGAAACCCGATGGCCATTTGATACTTCGAGGCTGCCGCGAGATCAACGCGGTATTAGATCGTTTAGCGAATGTTCCACCAAAGTTGAATCTCAAGATCGAGCTTGCAGAGGCGCTAGCGTGGCTTGAGCAGCAGTTGCAAGGGGTTCAGATTCCACCCCTTGCCGATGATTCTGCGATCGAAATGCTCGGCTGGTTGGATGTCGCCTTGGATGACGCCCCCGTTTTGATGATGACAGGCTTGCATGATGGAGTTGTCCCCGAAAGTGTCAATTCCGACGCTTTCTTGCCCAATCGACTTCGAAGCGAACTGGGGCTCTTGGACAATGCCAGAAGGTATGCTCGCGATGCCTATGTCATGATGGCGTGCTTGCACACTCGAGAGCAAGTCGAATTCATCATGAATAGGTTCAGTTCCAACTCCGATCCGCTGACACCCAGCCGGCTTATGATGGCAGTGCCGACCGAGGAGTTGCCCGATCGGGTTGCTAAGCTGATTTCGCAGCAAGAGGACTCGCCTAGTGTCCAAGGTGGATGGTCCTCTAGGCCTCTTCAGTCGGATATCCAGATCCCCAGGCCCGACCCCACGAAGCGTCTGGGTGCGATGGCTGTCACCGACTTTAAAAAGTACAGCGAGTGCCCTTATCGGTTCTATCTCCGAAAACTCTGCCGGGCCAATGCGATCGAGCACCTGCCTCAAGAGCTCGATGGGGGCGGGTTCGGCGACATGGTCCACTCGGTTCTCGAAGGACTCATAAGCTCCGAGGTCGCTGAGTCGACCGATCCCCAACAGATCAGCAATTGGCTTTCAAAACAGCTGGATGCTTGGGTCAAAGTCCATTTCGGCTCGGTGCTACCCCCCGCTTTGGTCGTTCAGGTTGAGCAAGCCAAATTGCGTTTCGCAGAGTTTGCCAAGCATCAAGCGCAGTGGGCGGCTGACGGTTGGCAGATCAAACATATCGAGCACAACGTGGACCGCTCCAAAGGCATCGTATGGAATCTGCCTCACGGTCAGATGATCCTGCATGGCCGCATCGATCGGATCGATGTCAACAAGAAGACTGGTGAAGTGGCTGTTTGGGACTACAAGACCGGGGATGCAACCGAGGAACCACGCAAAAACCATCTCAAGGGTCAGGAGTGGACCGATTGGCAGTTGCCGCTCTACGGATTACTGATTGAGTCGCTTGGTTACAAAGATCCAAGTCAGGTTCGATTTGGTTACATCCTGCTTCCCAAGAACGTCGCTGAGACCAAGTTCGTTTCGGCCAACTTCACCGCACAGGAGCACCATGCTGCGATCGAGTCGGCCAAGGAGCTTGCTGATCGAGTTCTGCAAGGCCAGTTCTGGCCGCCTAGCGACAACATCCAGCTGGAGTGGGATGATTATCGCTACATCACTCAGCGGACGGTCATACGTCCATGGGACCCGACGTTGGAAGAGCAAGTTCCAAAGCACAAGGAGCAGAAATCCCAAGTCGATCCGGCTGAGGAAAAATTCGAGACCGAGTCGGACTCAAACCAGCAGTCGGCTGGCTCTAAACGGGCGAGCAAGGATCGTGGTCCGATCTTGCCTAAGATGATCATGATTGAGCCTGTGGTTGCAGAAGGCTGTGCGTTGGATGAGTGGTTTGAGCCCAGTATGATTCTCGCGTCGGCAGGGACTGGAAAGACGTTCCAGCTTGCGTCGCGCGCGGTCCGATTGCTTTTTACCGATCAACCCTTGGACTCGATTCTTGCAACGACGTTTACCCGCAAAGCAGCGGGGGAGATTTTGCACCGGATTCTCGAGTGGCTATCGGAGGCAAGCCGCAGCGTCGAGGGTCTTTATCGGCTTCAGACTGTCATAGCACCGATGAAAATAGAGCATGCCCATGCGAGGTATCAGCTTTCGCGTCTTTGCTCTCATCTGCATCGTTTTCGAGTAAGCACTTTAGATAGTTTTTATTCGCAGCTTGCCAAGTCCTTTGCGCTGGAGCTAAAGCTGCCGCCTGGTTGGACGTTGTTGGATACCGCTCAGGAGGAGATTCTCGTTCGCGATGCGATCACGCAGTTGTTTGATAACATCGACCATCAGCAGCTTCGCACCCTGGTGTCTCAGTTATCCAAAGGGATGGCCGTCCGAGGGATTCGCATCGAGGTCGAGAATCTGATCACGGATGCTTATGAGTTGTTTCGTCAAGCGCCTGAAGATGCTTGGGCGAAAATTCAGGTCCCCAAAGGCCCAGACCAAGAGCAGGTCCACCAAGCTGCCAAGAAGGTCGAGGTAGATACGCCCAAGAATGCCAAAATCAAGGATGCCAAAGACAAAGCCTTGGCGCTGTTTCGATCGCAGCAGTGGGATGAGTTTCTCGCGGAGACGATAGTCACGGCCTGTTTAAGCGATCAGCCGACTTATTCCCGATCGGAGATTGATCCTGAGTTGGTCGCAGCGCTTCGCGTGTTGCAGGCCAAGGCCAAGACCGAGTTTCTATCGATTCGTAGGATCCAGAATGAAGCGTCCCATCAGGTGCTCGAGCAGTATCACAGGGCACTTGAGAAACTCAAACAAAGTCGTCGCGTGGTGACGTTCTCGGATATCGCGGATCGACTGGCCAATTGGATGCGATCGCTCTTGGAGCAGCATAACGAGTCAGGGAAAAAGGGTCCGTTGCCCCAGATGCAGAGCATCAGTCATCGCATGGACAGCTCGATCGATCATTTGCTCTTGGATGAGTTTCAAGATACCTCGCCCAATCAGTGGCTGATCCTGAAACCTTTTGCCGAAGCGATCGTCGCACAAAAGGCCAGCAGCAACAAACGGACCTCTTTTTTTGTGGTAGGAGATACCAAGCAAGCGATCTATGCTTGGCGAGGTGGTGTCTCAGAGATCCTCGAATCGGTCGGAGAGCAGGTCGAGAATATCAAGCAACAGAAACTCTCGGAGAGTTACCGAAGTTCGCCGATCATCATGGACTTTGTCAATCAGGTCTTTCATGGGTTAGCCAAGCATCCGAATTATCTTTCGGATGATCCAACCAAACGAGGCGATGGGGTCGAGCATCCTGTCATTTCGAAATGGGTCGATCGCTATTTCATCGATCACTCGACGGCAAGAACTAGCCTTCCTGGAGTGGTTGAGTTTTGGAATGCCCAAGCTAGACCTGGAGAGGACCGAGACGACCAGAGTGAATCGGCTGTAAAGAAAGCGATTCCTACCGATATCGATTTGGACATCGCCGATGCGATTGCTCAATTGCATCGCCGCAGTGATCAAATCACGATTGGGGTTTTGACCCGAACAAACTCCGATGTGGCCAAGATGATTTCACTGCTTAGGGATCGGGGTGTAGAGGCCAGTCAGGAGGGAGGCAATCCGCTTATCGATACGGCTCCGGTTCTGGTTGTTCAAAGCGCTTTGAAGCTGGCTCAGCACTCCGGAGACACGTTGGCCTATTTTCACATCATGCACTGCCCATTGAAGGCGTTCTGGGACCCAGAGACCGCTTCGGATGCCAATAAGATTTCGGTCGATTTGCGTCACCAACTCGATACCCTTGGATTTGGTGGGACCGTCAGTGCGCTGGTCAATTGCCTAGCGCCGCACTGCACTTTACGCGATCAAGAGCGACTCGAGCAATTGATCGATGAGGCGTATCGATTCGATGCGGCCAAGCAATCGGTGGTCCATGAGTTTATCGATAGGATTGCGACCACACGCGTGGCGACTCAGGCCCAGAGTGTTGTACGAGTCATGACCATCCATCAATCCAAAGGTCTTGAATTCGACGCTGTCTTTATCCCTGCAATCGACCAGCCGATTATTCGCCAAGCTCCCAGACTTGTAGCCATGCGGGACAGTCGCACCGGTCCTCCGATTTCGATCATGCGTAATGTCAACAAGAAGCTGCTTGTGTATCTACCCATCGAGTGGCAGGTTGCATGCCAGGAGGTCAGCTACCAACAACTCGGTGAAGCGCTATGCCTGTTTTATGTGGCACTGACGCGAGCTCGACATGCGCTTTACCTGTTTGCAACCCCAAGCAAGAATCCGATCAAGCAA
>JAGWZB010000002.1 GCA_018969045.1 Planctomycetota bacterium
ACACTCGGAGCGAAGCTGCCGTGGGACTTGCCAAGCGGAGGATTCAAGCGGGCATCGAGCCTTTGATTGCCTACCTGCAATCGGATCATGTTGGAGAGCTGTTTGTCGAAGCTGCACAGATGTATGCTGATAGGCGTTTAAAGCCGGCCCTTTTGGAGCTGCAAAGGTGGTGGGATGTCAATCCAGAGCTTTTGGACCAAGCCATTGCAGCATGTTCCTAAGATTCGGCTTGTTCGCAGAGCCTGAGGCTCGGTAAGATGATCTGATGAAGTTTCCCAAAGCCCATTTTGTTTCCGATCTGCATTTGTTTTCCCGACGCAGTTCTGGGCCCCAAATCCAGCGTGCGCTTGAGTCCGCCGTAGCCCAATCCGACACGTTTGTCTTAGGGGGCGATATCTTTGACTTTCGCTGGAGTGCACTGGACTCCCACGAGAAAACCATCGAGCAAAGCATTCGTTGGCTTCAAGGCCTGCTGTCGGTCAACCCCGATTGCCGTATCCACTACATCCTGGGCAATCACGATGCGCTACCGGGTTTCACTCAGCAACTCGAGCAACTAGCTCAAGCCAATGAACAACTCCAGTGGCACAAACATTACTTGCGACTTAACCGCAGTGTGTTTCTCCATGGCGACATCATCGATGCGAAAATACCTTATGAAGCCGACTTTCACGAACTACTCGACGCCCGCCGCATCGCTCATGAACATCGACCGCGACCCCATCCGATGCGCCATCATCTCTACGACGCAGTTGTCAAAACACGTATCCACCGACTCGTCGCCCACGTGGCCAACTCAAACCAGAAAGTTCTCGATCAAGTCAGTAACTACTTGAAATGGGTCGGACAAACGCCTCAGGCAGGTGCTGAGCAAGTCTTCTTCGGGCACACCCATCGCCCCGTCGATGCGCTTGGATATCAAGGCCAAGTCTTCTTCAACCCGGGAGCAGCTATCAAAGGGATCCCGTTTAAGATCTTGCCGTTGGACCTCTAGTCCAAACCGATCAGGCTTGAGCGATCCGTGGATCCGATTCCAAGCACCAGTAACCCAACCATCTGCAATCAGGCCTCTCAAGCAACCGAATCCTAGACCGTATTTTTTTGCAAAAATAAGTGCTTAACGAACTGCTTGTCAGCAGCACCAGTCCATCGCAAAGCTTCGATGCGAATTGAGCCGTAAGCGATTCGACCGATCCTAGTTCGATCAGGATCAATCCGTGCTCGGATTTAAGCTTGGTCAGTCCCGAAACGTCACGCGCGACAGGACCTGAGTATCCGTCGGTCGGAAAATCGGATTGCCCAAGCCAGCTCCAGCTTCGCAAGGACGTCTCACATGGCAAGTCATCCTGCTGCTGCGGGGCCTCAAAAGCGCTGCCTGCTGTGATCACGCAGGAAGCTCGCTGCTTATGAAGACTCCAAGCGCGAGAAATCTCGATGGACACCTGCGTTAAGCAAGGGTTGTGCTTAGGCTCTTCCATGCTGCAAACTCCAATGCAGCAGCTAGCTCGTTTGGGAAGCGATGCGATGAATGCTTCCACCGGGACTTTGGTTTTGCAGGCGGTCTGTATCATTTATCGGATCGCAAAAGGATTCACCCAGCTTTGGTCCTCGATCACCACGAGCATGTCTCGATCATCACCATCGACCGAGATACCTACCAGTTCGCAGCTAGCCGTTGTGCTGATCGGTCTGTTTGGAACCACCAGCGTAGGAATTCGCTTCGCCTCCTGATTGGCTTTGGCAAAGACCCGATCGCTGGGTTGAAGCTCGATGGCTGCAAGGTTCAGTTCTTGGACCAGTTGCCTGAAAGATTTATCAATCGTTGAGGTCGAAACCCCAACGCTCGTGGACACCGGACTGGTCTTGTTGACTGGGTCTTGGATGAACGGCTCAAAGAAATTGGGCTTGGTAGGCTCTTCGTCCAATGCACAAAATTCGATCGCAGCCTCTGTGTCCGGTTCGATGGGAGTATCTCCCAGATGGTCCTCAGGGGCTGGTTCCAACGTGTCAACGCTAGGTGGATCGACGCTGGTGCTAGTTTGCTGGGACCAAGGGTTTGGCAGTTGGTGCAACTGGGTCCATACCGCTGCGATTCGATCCGCCTGGATCGGCTTTCGAGATTCCAGTCCAGACTGCAGGATGGCTTGATCGGCCAATTGTTCAATCAGCCTTGGGATCCCTTCGCTTGCTCGGTAAATCGCATCCAAAGCAGCCGCTTCGAAAACTCTGTCGGGATTGCCCTGTGCCAATTCAATCTTGCGACGCACATACAGGAGCGTTTCAGGATGGCTAAGGGGTTTTAAGTAGTTGCGAGCGACGATTCGCTGGTTAAGCGATTCCATCTGTGGATGCGACAGCGTGTCTTCGAGTTTCAGCGATCCGGCAAGGACTAAATGGACAACCGGCCTGCCATCGCTAAGCGTGTTGGACAGGATTCGAATCTCTTCGAGCAGTTTGATCGAAAGCGATTGGGCTTCATCGATCACCATCGCAACACCCGGGCTCGATGCACTGGGTGGGCTGAGTCGTCGATGCAATTCGATCCGTAGCGTCCCTTCGTCAGTCTCCTGGTGCTCAAGTCCCAGGTGGAACAAAATCGATTGCAGCAATGCCCGTCGGGTGCATACCTGTGAACTCGAAAGCAGCACGACTTGCATCGAGCCGCTGAGCTTCTGAGCGATCTTCATCGCGCAGATCGTTTTGCCCAAGCCGGCTCCGCCAATGATGAGCGAAGGGCCTTCGCCACGTGTGACGCTGCGGACCGATGTCTCGATGGCCCCTTGGCAGGATGCTGTCGGGACATAGAAATCTAGGTTGGGAGCGACACAAAAGGGCCGCCTTTTGAGTCCAAAGAACGATTCGATCATCCGAGCCACCCATCGATTTGCTAGCGTACCAAAGACGCTTAAACACGATTCCGTTTTGGGGGGATCGGCCCGTTAGAACCGATTTCATGAGTCGAATCGCTGCGATCGCTACAGATTGGCTTAGGATGGCGAATCGACCAGGGGGACTCTTTGGTGGGATTTGGTGCTGAGTTTCGCTTTTTCCAAAATCCGAATGGCATCGTTGGTTTCTTGCAAATCGCTCACAAAAGAGGACTTGGACGCTACGGCGCGGTGGAATTGGATGAGCATCTGTTGGCCGATGGGCAGTTCGGTATCGAGGGTTTCTTGATGACGCCCGGCGTCATCGAACCACACGAGGGTCGAGGGCAGATCGAGGAACGCGAGACCTTTTTCGCAGCAGACTTGGACGGCCGCGGGAGGTCGAAACGCGATGGCTTCTGCCCACACCGAGGGGATATAGGCACCGCAACTGATTTGGGCCAGGATTGCGTTGGGATCAGATTCTGGGTCGCCGAACCCTAGGCTTAAGATCTGGTAGTCGGCATTTTTAGGGCTGGGTCGACTCAGGTGCCGGATGGCTTGGATCCAATCTGGGTCTTCGCCGACGATGTATTTACACCAATCGATCAATTCGAGGAGTTCTCGGCTGGAGTAGCGTTCCAGGGAATTGTTGTTCGCAGCATCTGGAAGTTCGCTCGGTAGGCGTCGGTGGCAAAACAGCAATCGCGGGCGTCCCAGGCGGGTGGCGATGAGTTCTTTGAAGCGAAGGGTTGCGGGTGCATAGCGGCGGGAAAAGCCGCTCATAAATGGGATTCCGGAGTCTGCGATCGCCGCTTGTAGTCCGGATGAATTCAGGGACTGGATGTCGACTTCCGATCCGCAGAAGATGCCTTTTTTGAATTCGCAGGCGGCCCACAGGGGTTGCAGTTGGTACCAATCGTCTTCGAGCATTAAAACCGCATCGACGGCGGGATTGGAGATGAGGCTTCGATAGCTATCGTAACTGGAAGCTTCCAGTTCGCGGGCGGCTGATTCGGCAAGCGCAGTGACGCTATGATAAATCCCGACGACATTGAAACGATCTCGGAGGGAACGCAAAGCGGGCAAGTAGCGTGATTGCCAGTCGGATCCAAGACCGATGAGTGCGATTGGAAGCTTTTGCATATTCCCCTTCGAAATCACCTACGGCTTGCATGCCAGATGCTCGCAGGTCGTTTGGGACGAAGGAGTATTTAGAGGGTTGCTAGAGAGCCAGGGTTAGGGAAACAGGACCCGAAGCGATCGGGTCCAGGGCAGGCTTATCGCTTACGACGCTTGCACTTGGCGTTCCCTTGCCGCACTTTGTAGCGCGGGTTGCTCTTGCAAATCACATAAATCCGGCCTCGGCGACGTACGACTTGGCAATCAGCATGTCGGTACTTGAGGGCACCGATGGATGAAACAACTTTCATGATAACAAACTCCAGAATACAGTGTTGCCAAGGGGTCAGACCGCCGGAGTCCGAAACCAGGGATTGGGTAATATATCGACCGGGCGAATCCTGGCAACATCAAAAACGCTGGTTTTTTGGCCATTGAGAGCACGAAACCCTCGAAACACTTCCCGAAAACTGGCAACGCCAGGATCGATCCGCTGTTTCCGGGCTGCAGGCCCCAGAGCGATCGACGGGTTGAATCCGATGATTTACCGGGGTCGGATTCTGGTACAATCTGCGGTCGTCGTGCGCCTAGGCCCAACAAGCTTGCTGCCTAGGGAGTTGCCCGCAGTACGTCTTTTGACCTGAACCCCAACTCGTCCCATCCAGACATGAGCGATCCGCAGCCCAACCCCTCTTCGCCTGACCCCAACACTCCCCAATCTCAATTCCAGCCCCGAGTCCCATTGCCTCAGGAACCGGAGCACAAACTGTGGGAGGGTGGTTATTCACCCAAGGCGATGTATGGGACTTGGATCACGCTTGCAGCCGTATCGCTGGGTGTCATCGCGGCCATGATCGTTTTGCCAGCGATGAAAATAGTCGGTCCAATCGAAAAAAGCATCTGGTGGATCGTCTTGGGCGTTTTGGCTCTTTGCTGGATTTATGGAATTGTTGGGTTCATTTATCGCCGGCTCAGCATGCATTACGAACTGACCACGCAGAGATTCATCCACTCGCGCGGCATTCTGATTCGGACTGTCGATCGTATCGATGTGATCGACATCGATGATGTCTCTTATGTTCAAGGCATCATTCAGCGGATCCTCGGCGTAGGTACAATTCAGCTTCAAAGTTCTGACTGGTCCCATGGACAGTTAACGTTAGCAGGGATCGATCAAGTCCAACGCGTCAGTGGGATGATCGATGATGTTCGTCGCAAGGAGCGCCGTCGGCGCAGTCTGCACCTTGATGGCGGATGAACTTGAATCCTACATACCAGTCCATCCCAATGAGTTCCAAGCTGCACTGCTGGCCGATGCGGATTCCGATCAAGAAGCTTGCGAGTTCCTTCGTCAACGCAAATCGCAGCTTTCCAAGCACATCCATCATAGACTTCATCAACGATTTGCTGGTTTGATCGAAGGCTATACGTTTTTGGATCCAGACCGCGAAGTGGTTCAGGGATCCCTTCATGCAAGTCTTGCTTCCTCGGTCTCGATCAAAGACCTTATCGAGTCGACCGAGGAACTCTTGGAGCAAGCCAATTACCATCGATTAACACCCAGCCAGATTTACCAAGCTCTACGGTCTGCGACCGCTTGGGGCGTCAAACTTACAATTCGCTTTTCCGATTACAAACGGCTAAGGGTTTACGCGCGGGGCGATACGGTAGGGATCCGTATTGCCAGACGTTGGTATCGGATGTTTCGCAAACAAGAGCAGTCGGTTCCCATTTATCGACAACTGGTCGTTGCCTTCGAACGCACCCAACCCAGTGGTCAGTTGCATTTGCGGATGTTTAAAAACATTCCCCATGCCGATGTCGACATGCTTTTGCCAGGATCGGTCAAGATTTCCTGGTTGGACCAGGGCAAGATCGGAATACCGACGCTGTGGGGGTTTTCGATGACCGTCAGCCGATTGGTACGCAGCATGTGGATCCTAGCATTGTTGGGGGCCGTCGAAATTTTCCGAGCGATTTGGATGTACATCGCCGTTGCCATCGCTGCGGGGCTTTATTCGATCAAGGTCTTTTTCTCGTACCGACACGCCAGGAACCGACAACTGCTCAATATCGCTCAAAGTCTCTATTTCCAGACCTTATCGAACAACAAAGGGGTGTTGCTTCGACTTCAGGATGAAGCCGAACAACAGTGTCTAGGCCAGGCGATGGTGCTGGTCTACATCCTTAGGAGTTGGCAGAATCGGGGCGTGGCGCTGCAGTTGCTTGAATCGATCGATGCGCTCGATGAGGCTTGCGAAAAACTGCTCGCTAAACTAGGGCTTGGCAAAATCGATTTTGATATCCAAAGCTCGCTTCGGTTTCTGGTCGAGGCGCGTGTGCTCATCGCCCCCGACGACGCAAAAAATGGGGAATGGGAGTTTGCAAAAGAGTGATTCAGACCTCCCGGGAAAATCCTTTTTGAGTTAATTTCAAGGGCTCTGCCGGCAACTTGAAACGCTGCTGGGATTCCTAATGCTTCCGTTTACTAACTTTTTTGTGGCCTGGGTAAGGTTGATGTTTGAGCATTTCTCGCTGGCTCCCCCCGATTCCATCCTCGGTTTGAACGCCGCCTTTGACAAAGACCCCCGAGACGGCAAGCTCAACCTGACGGTGGGCGTATTCAAAGACGATGCCGGACGAACACCGATCCTTGAAAGTGTCAAACTCGCCGAAGCCAAGATCTTCCAAGATCAAAAGACAAAAGGCTATTTGCCGATCGAAGGAGGCAAAGATTACATCGAACAAGTCAATCGACTGGTCCTAGGCCCCGAGTTCGACATGTCCCGTGTAGCAACGGCTCACACCCCAGGCGGAACCGGTGCCCTTCGCACTGGGGCCGACACCTTATCGAAGTTGCTTGCTGGAAGCCGTTTTTGGGTCAGCAATCCAACTTGGGCTAACCACAACGCCGTGTTCCAAGCAGCGGGTTTTGAGACGCTCAGCTACCGCTATCTCAACGCCGCAAAAACCGGTCTGGACTTCGATGGCATGCTGCATCAATTGAGCCAGGAAGGACGTAGCGGTGATGTTGTGTGCTTGCATGCTTGCTGCCACAACCCCACCGGAATCGATCCGACCCTAGAGCAGTGGAAAGAAATCTCGGATGTCTTGGCCAAGAAGAAGATGCTTCCTTTTGTCGATTTCGCCTACCAGGGGTTCGGTGATGGGCTCGCAGAAGATGCCATGCCGATTTCAATTCTTTTGGAACAACACCCTGAATTGGTCATCTGCGCCTCGTTCTCGAAAAACTTTGGGCTTTACTCCGAGCGCGTCGGCGCTCTGATGATGATCTCGGGGTCGCCTAAGTCCACCGAGGCTGTGATGAGTCAAATTCGCACGTCGATCCGATGCAACTACAGCAACCCGCCTCGCCATGGCGAAGCGATCGTCGCAACGATCCTCTCAGATCCGCAGTTGTCAAAAAAGTGGAGAGGCGAAGTCGATCAGATGCGAAGCCGGATTCACAGCATGCGAAGCGCGCTGATCCAGGGCATGCAGGCCCGGGGCAAGGACTTTGGATTCCTAGCCGATCAAAAAGGAATGTTCTCCTACACCGGTCTAAATCCCATGCAAGCCGATTGGCTCAAGAACGAAAAAGGGATTTACATCGTCGGTACCGGAAGGATCAATGTCGCCGGGCTGACCAGCTCCTCGATGGAGAGCATCTGCGAGGCGATCGCCCAGGCCTGCTCCATTTAGAACACCCCGACACCTTTTGGCACTGAGTTTGCTTCTGTAGCAAGGATCAAGTAAAACTACGCAAGTAGAGCCGATTACCACATTAAGGGGCTGCTTGCTATCCTTCATTTGTCCAGACACTCTCACACGTGTCGCTACCGAATTGAGACAGGAGTTTCCCAAGATGAGACGCAACCGACGTATGGTAAGTTCCGTTCGAAGACTATTTGTTGAGAATCTGGAGATCAGAAATCTCCTAGCAGCAGATTTTGTTCCTGGTGAGTTGGTGATCCAGTACGACGCCGACTTAGCCCCCCTGATGATGGTTACCAACCAGCAGATGGGTGCCGAAGTTCTCCAGGAAATCGACCCCGTAGGCCAAGGCGCTGCGACCGTGGCTCGGGTTCGTGTTCCTGTGGGCAAGGACCTGATGTCGATTGCTCAGGAATACCAAAAGATGCCGGGAGTTCTCTCGGCTGAGCCGAACTACATCCTCAAGAAGGCCGCCGTGAGCAATGACCCTTTTTATGCAAGTGGTCAATTATGGGGCATGTATAGCAACGACTCGCCTGTGGCTTTCGGCGGCTCGGGAACCACCAACACCTTTGGTAGCGGTGCCGAGGAAGCCTGGGGCAACAACTTTGTCGGGTCCAGCCAGGTGGTTGTCGCGGTGATTGACGAAGGGATAGACACGAACCATCCTGACTTACAGCCCAACATATGGGTCAACCCAGGTGAAATTGCCAACGATGGAGTGGATAACGATGGCAATGGACGCATTGATGATGTCAACGGTTGGGACTTCTTTAACAATGACAACACGGTCTACGACGGTGGCTCAGGAGACACCCACGGCACTCACGTAGCCGGTACGATCGGTGCCGTCGGTGGTAATGGGATCGGTGTAGCCGGAGTGGCTTGGAACGTCAAAATGATCTCAGCGAAGTTTCTTGGACCGACTGGCGGAAGCATCAGCGCAGCGATCCAAGCGGTCGATTACCTGACGAACCTCAAGGTCAATCACGGGGTAAACATCGTAGCCACGAACAACTCCTGGGGTGGTGGTGGATACTCTTCTGCGTTGCACGCAGCGATCATCCGAGCCGCCAACGCCGGGATCCTGTTCGTGGCAGCCGCTGGCAATAGTTCACTCAATAACGACACAACGGCTAACTATCCTTCCAACTACTCGACGTTGGTCGGAGTCAGCGGCACTCCGGCTGCCAGTTATGAAGCCGTGATTGCCGTCGCATCGACCACGTCGACCGGCGGGTTATCGAGCTTCTCGAACTATGGTGCAACCCAAGTGGACATCGGAGCCCCCGGATCGAGCATCCTGTCCACGTTGCCAGGGAATACCTATGGAACCTACAGCGGTACTTCGATGGCTACACCGCATGTAACCGGTGCGATCGCTGTCTATGCGGCGGCCAAGCCCAACGCATCAGCGGCCGCGATTCGCGAAGCGATCCTCGGTTCAGCGGTTCCCACATCCAGCTTGGCTGGTAAGACCCTCACCGGTGGACGATTGAGCGTTCTAGATGCGATCAATTATGTCCGTACACCAACCATTTCGATCTCCAGCGCCAGTGGTTCAGAATCGGTCAATGGAGCCAACGGAGTCATCGATTTCAGAGTGACCCTGAGCGAACCTCTGGGCCAAGACATATCGGTCAACTACAACACCTCCAACGGCACAGCGACCTCCGGGTTGGATTACACCTCGGTTTCCAACGGAATCTTGACCATTCCCGCCGGTTCCACTCAAGCGACCCTTCGCGTGAACCTGATCAACGACACGTTGGTCGAACCCAACGAAACCTTTTTTGTCACCCTCAGCGGAGTGAGCTCTTCGGCAGTGGTCCTAGGTAGCAGCCAAGCTACCGGAACCATCCTCAACGAGGACTCAACCCAACTTTCGATAAGCGATGTTGCGGCTCTGGAAAGCTCTGGAACGTTCCGCTTTACGGTAAGCTTGAGTCGACCAAGCGCTTCGAATGTGACGGTCCGTGTAGCGACTGCCAACGGCACAGCAAAGTCTGGCAAGACCGCCGACTACACCGCACTGAGCGGCACACTGACCTTTGCTCCTGGCGAGTTGACAAAGACCGTATCGGTCAGTGTCCGCAACGACACGACCGTCGAACCCAACGAAACTTTCTTTGTCAATCTATCGAGTGCATCAGGTGCAACGATCTCCGACTCGCAAGGGATCGGAACGATTCTCGATGACGATGGAGCAGGCGGAGCAGGCGATGCTGGCCCGAGCCGTTTCCACGGTGGTGGCTCGCCAGAGCTGTTATCCTCCGGGGATTGGCAAGAACTAATCGATAGCTTCGCTCGACGACGAGGAGTTCGACGCTAAGGCCTCGAATTAGGGTTGGGTGCTTGGACGCGAAAGCGACAGTCGGAAAGTCGTCCCGACACCCAACTGACTCTCAACACCGATGGTACCTCCGATGGCGATCGTCAAATGCTTGACGATCGCCAATCCCAAGCCGGTTCCACCGGCTTCTCGCGACCTAGCTTTGTCCACCGTGTAGAATCGCTCAAAGATCCGGTCGATATCCGAGGCCGGGATACCGATCCCCTGATCGATGACCAAAATCTCTAGTCGATTCCCGTTGGGGATTGCTCGAAGTATCACTGTTCCCCCTGGTTTGGAATAACGGATTGCATTGCTGAGCAAATTCCCAAGGATTGTGCGCAGCGAATCGAAGTCTCCCAAGACCATCGGATCTGGCAGTTGGCTTGAGGATCCGATTTGATCGTCGATGGTGATCTGGTTGGCGTCAGCAACGGTTCGAAGCTCTTTGATGACCGAACTGATCAGATCGGCCAATCGCAAAGGGCTCAGCGGCAGCTTATCAGGCATCGACTGTAGTCGGCTCAGTTGCATAACACCTCGAATCAACTGCTCGAGCTTGTTGGCCTGTTCGCCGATGCTTGTTACAAAACGATAGCGGGCATCTGGATCATCCAAAGCGCCCATGAGCAAAGTTTCCGAGTAGGCTTTGATCGCCGATAGCGGAGTCTTCAATTCATGCGAGACGTTCGCGGTGAAATCCTTGCGGTAGTTTTCAAGTTGCTTGACCCGTGTCTCATCGCTAATGACCAGAAGCACAGCGGCAGCAGGTGCGTCTTTGGGTTCTGCAGAGTGGTTCTTCAGGCGCGAGGGTACCGAGCGCTTAGCCACCGGTTTGTTTTCGGGACTGATGCAGTAGGCTCGAATGCGGAGAGTCACATTTTGCTCCGACGCATCGGTTGAATCGAATTCGCAATCAAGCGACTGTCGACGCGATTGAACATCTTGCACCAGTTGCAGTATTTTGGGTTGGCGTATCAACTCGATCAGTGGGATGCTATCGTGAATGCGTGTCCCGAGATTCAAGAGTTTGACTGCTGCGCGGTTGGCAAACAGGAGTCGAAGATCCGAGGAAAATGCCAAAATCCCTTCAGGCATCGCCGAAAGAATAGCATCGGATGTCTCGGATCCACTGAGGTTGGTATATGCGTTTTGGTGCAATTGATCGCATAACGCGATTAGCTCTCTTCCCACCGGATCGATGTTGAGAACCTGAGGAAACATCTCTAGGAATTCAGTTCGCTCCACCGGTCGCTTCACACGCGATCGTATCGTTTGCAAGGTATCGCGTAGGTTGTTGGTCGCGCGCGTGGTTTGCCAAAGGACAAAAGCCAACGAAGCTCCACCGGCTAAACCGAGCACCCCAAAAACAACAGACCGCAAGACCCACGGGAAAAGAGGCTTGCGAACCCGTCGCCCATAGAGCATCCACTCCGTCGGAGCACTCGTGGTTGGGTCCTTGATCGGTTGCCTTACGACGATACGGTAATACCGATTGGGTTCTTGAACCCACTGCGTGGGTGCAACGACTAGCGATTGCCTAGCGCGATCACCAAGTGTTGCGTCCGAAATGATTTCTACTTCACCCCAATTCATCGTGCGCAGTCCTTCTGCGAGCAGCAACCACTGCTGGCGATCCAGGCTGCTTGAAAGGGTCCGAGAAAGCAGATTCGCTTCCTGCGTCATTTCAGAAGCTTGTTGAGAGAACCAACGTTGATCCTCAGCGCGGTGCATCCATGCCGCGACCAAAAGGCCCGCAAGACTACCCATCAGTGGCAAGGATACCAATCGCCATGGAAAACTCGCTCTCATCCTCTGCCAATATCTCTTGCCTGATGGAACTTGCCAACACGAAGCCCTACGTACCCTTGGGATTCCCCGTTAAGCTGAGTATACTCTCAAAGGCTTCAAAATACGCCCTCATCACTTACGAATCCGATCATGCTTTTGAAATCCTACCGGCTCGTTGTTGCTTTGAGTTGCTTGATAGCCGTGGCTCTTGCTGGCTGCCAGAAGCCAACCCCCAAACCGGTCGCTCCTGCCTTGAAAATCTCGACCGTCCTGGCAGCCTCCCAATCCATCACCAATTACGATGAATTTGTAGGTCGAACCGATGCGGTAGAAACCGTCGAAGTCCGTGCTCGGGTCACCGGTTACATCAAGCAAATTCACTTTACCGATGGTCGTGTCGTTCAAGAAAATGACCTGCTCTTCTCGATCGAACCCGATGTTTACCAAGCCGCCCACCAGCAGGCACTTGCCAAAATCGATCTGATGAAAGCCCGCGTCGGACTTGCCAAAAGCAAGCTAGCCCGCGCAAAAAGCTTGATCGATGTCAAAGCCATCTCCCAAGAGGAATATGAAGAAAATGTCGCGGCATTGACCGAAGCTCAAGCTCAGGAGGTCTCGGCCCAAGCCGACTCGCAGATCTCCGCCTTGGACCTAAAGTACACCGAAGTCCGTAGCCCCATCAGTGGTCGTATCGACCGAGCTTTGATCACCCCGGGCAATATCGTCACCGGAGGACTCGGAACCGGTACCCTCCTGACAACCATCGTCAAGAACGATCCGATGTATGTTTATTTTGATGTCGATGAACAAGCCGTCTTGCGGTACCAACGCATGACTCGAACGCAGAATGAAAACGAAGGAACCAGCGGCAACTCGGCCCGCGACCTAAAATCGTTCGAGATCCCATGCATGGTCCAACTAGGTGATGAAAAGGATTTTCCTCACCCAGGAAAACTCGATTTCCTGCAAAACCGTATCGACGAAAAAACCGGCTCGATCAAACTCCGTGCCGTCCTGGACAACAAAGACAATTTGCTCAAGTCCGGGATGTTCGTCCGCATCCGTGTACCTGTCTCCGAACCCTACGATGCGGTGCTGGTTCCTGAAGCATCGATCGGAGTCGATCAAGACACCCGATACGTCATCGTCATCGGTTCCGATAAGAAACCGCAACGACAGAGCGTGGAGCTCGGACGCTCCATCGGTGCTTGGAGAGTGATCACCAAAGGGCTCTTGCCGGGCACTGAAGTCGTCTATCGAGGTCTGCAACGTGTACGTCCAGATGCAGAGCTTCAGATCCAACGAATCGATGTTCCCATGGATTTTGATTCCATGCCCAAAGGAGCTCAGTAATGCTCTCGAGGTTCTTCATCGATCGGCCTATCTTCGCAGCGGTTATCTCAATCCTTATCACCTTGGCAGGTTTGGTCTTTGTCTGGCAACTACCTATTGCTCAGTACCCAGAGATCACGCCACCGACGGTCCAAGTCGCCTGCGTTTATCCCGGAGCAAGCGCTTCGGTGGTCTCAGAAACCGTCGCGGTCCCTATCGAACAACAAATCCTCGGTGTCGAGAACATGCTCTACATGTCGACCCAATGCACCAACGACGGGGGTTGCTCAATCAGCGTTACCTTCGAAGTCGGCACCGATTTGGATATGGCCACCGTGTTGGTCCAAAACCGCGTCAACTTGGCACTTCCAAGCCTTCCTAGCGAAGTCAAACAGACGGGCGTTTCGGTCAAGAAGCGATCGCCAAGCATCCTGCTGGTGGTCAATCTGATCTCGCCCGACGAGTCGCGAAACCAGCTGTATTTGAGCAACTACGCAACCATACAACTGCGAAACGAATTGGTCCGTGTCCCCGGGGTCGGAGATATCAGCTTCCTAGGACAACTCGATTACTCGATGCGTGTGTGGCTCGATCCGACCCGAATGGCTACCTTAGGAATCACTGCCAGCGACGTGATGCAATCGCTGCGCGAGCAGAACATCCAAGTAGCTGCTGGCTCTCTAGGACGCGAACCGATGCTCCCTGGGCAGTCGTTTCAGTATTCGCTATCTACCAAAGGTCGCTTGATCGAACCCGATGAATTCAAGGCTATCGTGGTAGGGACCAGCTTATCTGGTACCCCGGTTTACCTTAGGGATATCATCACCGATCAACGCCAAGCTGCCGATGGACGCACCTACGGAGGAATCGAGCTGGGGGCCAAGAACCAAGACACAGCCTGTACCCTGGACTCCAAACCCTCAATCGGGATGGCCATCTATCAGCAACCCGGTAGCAATGCGATCGATACTGCCCGGATGATCCAAGAAAAAATGGACTCGCTAAAGGCCTCGTTCCCACCAGGGGTCGACTACAAGATCGTTTACGATACGACACCGTTTATCTCCGAATCAATCATGGAGGTCTTCAAAGCCCTCCGAGACGCAATCCTTCTGGTGGCAATCGTCGTGCTGGCCTTTCTGCAGTCCTGGCGCGCGAGCATCATCCCTTTGATAGCAGTTCCCGTAGCCATCATCGGAACATTTGCCGTCATGCACGCAATAGGCTACAGCCTCAACAACCTATCCCTCTTTGGCTTGGTCCTGGCGATCGGAATCGTCGTCGATGATGCAATCGTGGTGGTCGAAGCCGTCGAGCACCATCTGGAACATGGACTCTCTCCACACCAAGCTGCCATCAAAGCGATGGAAGAAGTCTCCGGTCCGATCATCGCGATTTCTTTGGTGCTCATGTGCGTCTTTATCCCTTGCATCTTCATCGCGGGAATCACCGGTCAATTCTTCCGGCAATTCGCAGTGACCATCGCCGTATCGACCTTTTTCTCCGCCATCAACTCGCTGACTTTAAGCCCGGCGCTTTGCGCCGTTTTGCTCCAACCCAAAGACAAACAGACCGATCCGCTGTCAAAGCTCCTCAAAGCGACTCTCGGATGGTTCTTCACTCTCTTTAATCGCTTCTTTAGTTGGAGCTCCAATCTCTACGCAGGCACCGTGGGCCGATTGATCACCGGTCGGGCTGTTGTCATGGCACTGTATGCTGGGCTCCTCTATTGGACTTATTACGGGATGACCCACACCCCAACAGGTTTTATTCCAGCCCAAGACAAAGGATATCTGCTGGTTGACCTGAGACTCCCAGATTCTGCTTCCGTCGAACGCACCGGTCAAACACTCAGTCAGTTTGAAAAGATCGTCAAAGAAATACCCGGCGTTGAGCACACCATCGGAGTTACCGGTCAGTCCTTCGTCCAAAACGCCGTAGGCTCGAACTTTGGTAGCATGTTCATCATCCTGGATCCGTTCCACGATCGAAAATCGATCGATACCAAAGCCCAAATCATCGGAGCAAAAATCCGTCAACTTAGCTCCAAAGAAATCGACGAAGGAATCTTCAGTGTCTTTGGACCACCCCCTGTCGATGGCATCGGAAGCGCCGGTGGCTTCAAACTCATGCTCCGCGACACCGGAAATCTCGGTTACGAAACGCTCCAAGGAGTCGCCGACGATGTGAGCAACTCCTCAGGCCAAACCCCAGGTATCCTCGGTATGTTCAACGGATTTCGCAGCAATACTCCACAGATGTTCGTCGATATCGATCGCCAGAAAGTCAAAACACTCGGCATACCGTTGCAAGAAGTCTTTACCACCCTACAAGTCCAACTCGGTGGTGCCTACGCCAACGACTTCAACCAGTTCGGAAGAACTTGGCAAGTCAACGTCCAAGCCGACCCTCAGTACCGGCGCACTGCTGAACAAGTTGGGCAACTGCGTGTCCGAACACTCTTGCGTCAAATGGTTCCCCTGTCGACCTTTGCAACCGTGCGCGAAACTCTTGGACCATCGATGATCACTCGCTACAACGGCGATGTCGCCGCCGCGATCAACGGCATCTCGGCTCCAGGCCTGAGCTCTGGCGATATGGTCAAGGGCATCCAAGGTATCCTCGATGAGAAACTGCCCGAAGGGATCAAACCCGAATGGACCGAACTGACCTATCTGCAACTCAAAGCCGGCAACACCGCGCTGCTGGTCTTTGCGATGGCAGTGGTTCTGGTCTATCTAGTCCTGGCAGCCCAATACGAAAGCCTGATCCTACCGCTGTCGGTGATCCTAGTGGTCCCGATGTGCCTCTTGTGCTCAGTCCTTGGCGTTGGCTGGGTAGGACTCGATATCAACATCTTTGTGCAAATCGGATTTGTGGTTCTAGTCGGTTTGGCCAGCAAGAACGCTATCTTGATCGTCGAGTTTGCTAAACAACTTCAGGAATCTGGCAAGTCCGCCAAAGAAGCCACCGTGGAAGCATGCCGCATGCGCCTGCGCCCTATCTTGATGACTTCCTTTGCATTCATCTTGGGCGTCTTGCCATTGGTGCTAGCCCAAGGTGCTGGAGCCGAAATGCGAAAAACCCTCGGGATCGCTGTGTTTGCGGGAATGCTAGGTGTTACTTTCTTCGGGATCTTCCTCACGCCGGTCTTCTATTACCTAGTAGCCGGGTTCGTCAAACCCAAACACAAACCCAATTAAACAATGCGTATCGCTGTCATTGCTGGTCTGCTTTTTGCGTGGACCACAAACCTGCTTGGCCAAGAACCATCCGGTCCATCGTCGATCCTAGACCGGCCAGCGATGATTCGCTCTCAGCGATACTTCGACAATCAAGATTGGGATTGGTTCGTCGAACATATCCCATTCCTCGATTGTCCCGATCCGGAAATTCAAACGACCTACTACTACCGCTGGGAACTGATCACTAAACATCTGACCTACGGCAATCAGGACACCGGCTATCTGTTCACGGAATTCATCGATCGACCCTTTTGGTCGGGTGCTTATGGTGCCATCAGTTGCCCGGCAGGTCACCAACTCTACGAATCCCGATGGCTTAGGAACGGAACCATCGCCAAAGACTACTCGCGCTACTGGGTCGATACTCCAGGGGCTCAGCCAAGAAATTATTCGACATGGCTGGCCGATTCGGTCCTTGCCGTCGATGCAGTACACCCAGATCCAGAGCACCTGAGCAGCTTGCTGGATAAACTTGTCGCTAACTACCAAGGATGGAAGAAGCGTCATTACGATGAATCCGTCGGTTTGTTTTGGCAAACAGGCCATGACGATGGCATGGAATTCAATATCGCAAGCCGGCAAACCCAAGACATCCTCCGAGGTGCACCTAGCTACCGTCCCTCCTTCAACGCTTACATGTGGGCCGACGCGCGTGCCATCGCACAAATCGCTGCACAAGATGGTAAACCAGAGATCGAAAAAGAATTCAACGACTTTGCCGATCAACTGCGAACAACGATGCTCGCAAAACTGTGGGATCCTGGCCGCAAGTTCTTTTTCCCGATGTTCAAAAACAAAGAGAACCGGGATGGCTACGACATCTCCGCAGGCACTCTGGTCTACCAAGAAGGAAGATTCGCCGGTGATAGCCACGGTCGCGAACTCATCGGCTATGTACCTTGGCAATTCCCAATGCTCCCGCCCAATAGCACCTATGAACAAGCTTGGGCCAAACTCATGGACACCGATGGCTTCTACGCCGACTTTGGCCCTACCACGGTGGAACGCAATGACCCGATGTTCCTGCTTCAAAAGAGTTGCTGCTGGTGGAGCGGTCAATCCTGGCCCTATGCCACCACCCAGACTCTCAAAGCCCTAGCAAACCTATTGCAGCGATCCGAACCCAAGTTCGTCACTCCAGAGGATTACGTCAAACTCCTAGGGATCTATGCCAAGTCCCATCGCAAGGATGGCAAACCTTACTTGGCCGAAGCACTCCATCCTGACACCGGTTCGTTCGAGGGACACGATGGATACAATCACAGCGAACATTACTTTCACTCAGGATTCTGCGACCTGGTCATCACCGGCTTAGTTGGCGTCCAACCCCTGCATGAGGATCGACTGGTCCTGCATCCTTTGGCCCCCGAGTCGTGGGACTATCTAGCCCTCGATGGACTCAACATCCGAGGCCGCGATGTGTCGATCCTCTGGGATAAAACCGGTCAGCGATACCGGCGCGGACAAGGCCTCACCGTATGGGTTGACGGAAAACAGATCGCCCAGCAAATGGATCTCAAACCCATCGCGATCGAGTTGCCCGCAAAAACAAGCTCACCAAGCTCACCCCAAAGACCACGGGTGAATCATCTGGTCAACAACGATGGAAATTATTACCCAAGACTCCAAGCCTCCAGCACTCAACCAGGGACCTCGATTGCAAAACTCCAGGATGGCAACTATTGGTACATGCAGCATCCACCCAACCGCTGGGAAAGCGCATCGAACGAACCTTCATGGATCGAACTCCAGCTTGGTACCGCCCGGCAGATCGATTCCGTCCATTTGCTTTTCTTAGACGATACCATCGAGTGCCAAGGCCATGGCCAAGCGGCTGACATTGCCAAAGCCCAAGTCGCCGTCCCCGAAACCGTTAAGCTCGAGGCTTACAAAAACGGAAAATGGGAATCGATCCTTGAGTTACCCAAGGCATCCCTCAGAGGTAAGTCCCCTACCAAGTTCGCTTTGGGTTCGGGATCCTTCGAACGTCTCAGAATCCAAATGCAACCGCAATCCGGCAAACGAGTAGGACTTACAGAGATCCAAGCCTGGGGACCTGCTCCGAGCCCTTATCCACTCGCTCCAGGACCATCGGGCAACTTGGCCTATCGAGCCCCTGAAAAAGAGTATCCCAAAGCTTCCGCTTCGCACAGCGATCGATTCGGAGGCATTCCCCAGAAGGCCAACGATGGCAAAACCGTTTTCGACCCCAATCCAGTGAATCGCTGGACCAGTTACGAGTCAACCCAAAGCGAAGACTGGCTAGAACTAGACCTTGGCGAACCCAAAACCTTCAGTCGTTTGGAACTGGCCATCTACGACGACCGTGGAGGTGTGCAAGCCCCTGAGTCTTATCGGATCGAAGTCTGGGAAGATGGCCGATGGGCTAGTGTCCAGCAAGAAGTTCATCTGCCCGAAAAACCAGCCGGAGGGCAATGGAACCAAGCCAGCTTTTTGAAAGCCAAAAGCTCGAAGTTGCGAATCATCTTTAAGCACAAGCTACCAGCCAAGAGCGGCGTGAGCGAAGTCATGCTATGGGAGTGACGCCATCGAAGCGATGCTAAATCCCCTGAAGCTTGCTCAAGCTACTTCACCGTATCGATACTCTAGGCCCGCTTGACTTAGGATTCGTCGAGTTCTTCGAAGATCACTTCGTCAGACTCAGGGCTTGCTGCTGGCTGGGAGCCCAAGCCCCATTGCTGCATCCGACGCAAAAGGCGTGCGCGAGAGATCCCCAGTGACTTGGCAGCCGCCGTGTTGTTTCTTGGGTGCAAGGAGATGGCTCGCTCGATCAGCATCCTTTCGAGTCGCTCTAGAACTTGGTCCAGATCGATCGGCTCGGAGGCAACAGGCCGTTCGATATGCGAAGGATAGGTTCGAAGCGAGATCGGCAAATGGCTCTCTTCGAGCACTCCTTGGGTCGCCGTCCTGGTCGCATGCACGAGGGCTTGGTCCAATTCATCGATATCGCCCGGCCATGAATAAGCCAAGAGCGCGTCTAGGAAGGCCGGTGTCCATTGAATGCCCTGAAATCGACGCATCCAAGCAAACAAGAGACTTTCGATCTCGTCGGTTCGGCTCGATAACGGCAAGACTTCGATTTTTTGGATCCGGCTGTTGGCGATTAGCCAGTCCCAGTGCTCAGAACTCTTGCTCACCAGGTCCATCGCATCGGTTTGTACGGTGGTTATATAGTTCCACTTGCGTTGCCGGCAGATTCTCGCAAGCGATTCGCGCAGTTGGTGTGGCAACATTTCCAATCGATGCAGGATCACCTCGGGAGTGTCCCCTTTGCGCCCCGTGTCATCGATCCACTCGATGGTGCTCTGGAGTAAATCCTTGTCCATCAAAGAGCAATCGATCGTAAAAGGCTGAGCCTTGGTCCCCTGTTGGCTCCGTTTCAATCGCCGCTCTTTGAAGATCAGCCCAGCGATCATGACAAGGTAGTTTCCGGGCTGGCCCGTAAGCTCCAGAGAATGCTCGCCTGTGATGGCCAACTGCAACTGCATTCGCAGGGATTGGCTCGCAAGCGACTGTCCTTGAAGAAACCAAACGCTATCGAGATTGGAATGACTTTCCCAAATCGCAAGCGAGGGGACTTCGACCCTCTGATGAAAATCTCTGTCGAGGACCGATTGCAAATCACCGCGATCGGGTTTCAGTACGCACAAGGTACATGGATCTTTGGCGTCCCCCAGCGGGATGATCCAGCGCAACAGGGATTCATCCTTGGAAGAGTCTTCGTTAGGTAACTGATCGCCAACGCATTGAATCGTGCCCACGGAGACGTTTGTCGGCAAAGCGAGCCACCGAGCTAGGGTGGTTCGCGATGGGGTTGGCTCGAGCGAATCCGGTTTGCAGTTGAGTCCTAGGGGTTCTGGGCTTAGTTCAGGAAACAGCGACTCGAATGCTTCGTTGACAAACACCAACTGCGAGTCTTCCGACAAGACCCACATCGGGTATTCCGACGATCCGATCAGGCGAGCGATCTGGCGTTTGGGTACGGAGCGCTGTGGCTGAGCCTCAGACATGCGTCGACTGCCAATTTCGATAGTTGGATAATGCAAAAACAAAAACACCGCAGGAGGCCGACGGCAACCTGCGGTGTGCGGGAATGGAATGCAGCCTTCAAAGGCTCGCCGTAGGATCGTCTCAGAGGACTAGAATACGTCGAGAATGAAGTGGTGGCCCCAATGGTACCGACGGTTGGTCGGGTACTCATTATACCAGTGGCGATTGTAGACGGGGATCTGAGCTTCAGGAGCATACCGATAGTACATGCTATCGCTGCTCTTGTAGTACTCGCTGCCGTAGAAATTCTGTGGATAGTAGACGTAAGGATAATGGTAGAAGCGTGAATAATCGCGGTTGCTGGCCGCCCCGCCCCAAGATCTACCGTAGGCTTGTTGCGCTTGCTGTGCTTGAGATTCAGAAGCGGTCGAAATGCTGGCGACTACGGCCAGGGCGACTACTATCAGCGCCTTGCGAATCATAATTCCCCCCCGAGAATACGGCTTGTTGGACGTCGCCGGTACACTTGCATCCTTGCGACTATCGTGCTTTTTCGGCCCAACAGGATCCAAAAGTTCAATCAATTTATTCCGAGTTTGCGGTAAAACCGGATCGGCGATCCCCCACGATCAGACCGTTTGTTTTGATAGCCTTCTGGGGTTCCAGCCGGTAAAATGCTCAGCCCAGTACCTTGTTTGAAACCCCAACTAGGCTCGATCATGTCCTTCCAAATCCAAAAAGGGAAAGCCCTCGACGCCTTGAATCTGACTCCGCTGATCGACGTGGTTTTTCTGCTGCTGATTTTTTTTCTGGTCGCAACTCAGTTTTCCCAAGACGACGAGCAGTTGCCAATCCAGCTCCCTTCGGCCAAAAGCGCACTGCCGATGACGGTCCAACCCGACGAACTTGTCATCAGCATCGGACAAGATGGAACCTACATGCTCGCCGGCCAGCGCTTGACGATCCAGCAACTCGAACCCTTGTTGGCCAAGGCGGTCTTGGACAATCCGGTCCAACAGACCGTGATTCTTCGTGGGGATAAACGGGTCGAGTTCCAATCGGTCGTTTCGCTGATCGATCTGTGCAATCGGTTAAAAGTCCCTTCGTATCGCATCACAACGCTTGAAGATCCCAAGGACCAAAGTGAATTGCCCCCAGGGTCGCAACCATGACCGCTTCGGGTACCAATCGAGCATCCAACGTTTGGCTATTGGACTTGGGGATCGCCTTGCTGGGCCTGTTGGTCATGTTTACGGTCCTGCGAGTATTGCGATTTGACGACCCAAGGATTCTCTACAACGCTTGGACGTATTGCCTTGCGATTCCGACGGTGATTATCTCCTCGACGATGCTTGCACATGTGATGATCCCTCAGAATGCCGAACGGTCTATTCAAACGGGATTTCTCTTGAGCGTGTTGGTCCACTTGGGTTTGACCTTGGCAGCCATCAATACCGTTTTGTTCTCAGGGCTCTGGCAAGAGGGCACTGAGAAAATCGAGATGAAACTCAAGTCGATGTCGCAAGGGACTTCCTTCCAAGTGCCTGCTGTAAACTCGGACAACTCTGTGCCAGATTATCTGCGACCGGTGCAAAACCAAATCGATCCGGCCACCGACATCGAGCTGAAACCTACGGCCTTGCCGCCAGAGTCTCTTGAACTGCTTGAAACTCCAAATCAGATCAAAATCGATACCAACAAAACTCTTCAAGACGATCAGCTTGCAAGCGTTACGATGGACCAGCCAGCAGTGCAAGCCCAAGAGGCCCAAAACATCGAACGTCCTGAATTCCAGATCCATCCGATTCGGCCTGCTGCGATTCAGGCCCCGACGGTCCAGCAGACCCCACTTGCTCAAGATAGCTTACCGGAGTCCAAGCCGTTGTCGGTAGATCGTGCGGCGAGCGATCCGGTAGCGAGCCTCCAGAGGGCCACCGAGATTCCTCAGGTAGAACCCATGGCTCAAGAGACCGGCCCAACCAATACCGCCGCTTCCCTCGAGGCCTCTGCGATGGCGTTGCAGCGTGTACGTATCGAAAGACAGCTTAGCAATGCCATTGAATCCACCAATGCTCCAGAGGCTCCGACCGATGTACCACCAAAATCATCCAAGCCGACCGATCGCGCAGCGAGCCTAAGCGGCATCACGACCACAGTACCCTTGGACAAGATTCCACGAGAACCCAGAGCAACAGACCCAGCACCATCGACCGGTGGGTCGGGCGGGTCTGCCAGTCAATCGCTTGGCGATCTGCTGGGCGATCGAGGATCCATGACCCGTCGCAATCCGACATCGTCTGCGGCCCTGAGCAGCGACAGCCCTGGAGGTCTTGCTTACAGCGATCCGATCGCCAGCTCGGCAGCATCGTCTTGGTCCAAAAGATCCTCGATCGAGTTACCGAGAATCAGCGATGCAGGAGGGACGGTACCAGGACTGGAGAATTTTCGCCCTGCAAGCAGTAGCAACAAGCAAGCTTCAGGTGGTCTGGTACCAATCCCGGCACCGGCTTTCCAGCAACGGGCCCGCCGCATGGATGATTCGAGCAATGAGGAACTCAAAGCCATGGGGCCACTAGGGCCCAAGACCGAAGAGTCCATCGAACGAGGACTGGAGTTTTTGGCCAAGCACCAGCGGAGCGATGGTTCTTGGAAATTAGAAGACTTTGGACAGAAAACTGTGATACGAAGCGACACAGCAGCAACGGCTCTGTCGTTGCTTTCCTTTCAAGGAGCAGGATATTCCCATGTGCAGTTCAAATACCAGAAAGAGTGCCGCAAAGCCATCGACTTTCTGGTCTCTGGCCAAAAGCTAAACGGTGATTTGTATCGGTCCATGGACGAAGCGTCGGATCGCAACGGATGGATCTACAGCCATGCGATTGCAACGTTGGCGTTGTGCGAAGCCTATGGGATGACCCGTGACGAGAATCTGCGCGCGTCGGCTCAGCGGGCCGTCGATTTCTTGGTCGATAGTCAAGATCGCCAGGAGGGAGGTTGGAGGTATGCACCCAGAATAGGCAGCGACACGAGCGTCACGGGCTGGGGGATGATGGCCCTCAAGAGCGCAGAACTTTCTGGCCTATATGTACCTGGGCAGACTTTCCAAGGGATCGAAAAGTGGCTAGATCATTCCCAAGCAAGTGCCAGAGAGAAGTTCTTGTACCGATACAACTGGCTTGCAAACCAACCCGAGACCAAGCATGGAGCGCTACCGACTCCGGTGATGACCAGTGTCGGTTTGCTGATGCGACTGTACATGGGTTGGAAGCGAGACAATCCGGCGATGGCTCAAGGAGCCGATTGGTTGCTCAGGAAATTGCCTGCAGACGAAACTTCGCAAACATCCGTGCGGGATACTTACTACTGGTACTATGCCACCCAAGTTTTGTTCCACATGGGAGGCCAGCGATGGAAATCGTGGTACGAGTCCCTTTACCCGATGCTTATCGAATCCCAGGTGACCCAGGGACCCTATGCAGGTTCGTGGGAACCCATGGGGCCAGCCCCCGACGCCTGGGGAGAATATGCAGGCCGATTGTATGTCACGACGATGAATTTGCTGTCGCTTGAAGTCACTTACAGGCATCTTCCGATCTACGAAGCGACATCGCGATAGAATCTCCTAGCGTTTCGCTACTTGACATTTTGCACCGGTGGTGAAAGATATGTTGTTGTCGAAATAAACAGTCATTACCTGATGCGACCCTTTTGGCTTGAACGAGCCGAAAAAGGTCGCATCTTTTTTTCTGTCGGAACAGGAGTTTGCAATGAGCGATTACGTGCCTATGACCCGCGAAGGGTACAATCGAATCAAGGCCGAAATCGAACGCTTGGAAAACGAGGAGATGCCCCGCATTGCCGAGAAGATCGCCGAGGCGCGAGCCGAAGGGGATCTCAAGGAGAATGCCGAGTACCATGCTCAGCGTGAGAACCAAGGCCTCATGCAAGCCAAAATCAATTCGCTGAAAGTCAAGTTGGCCAGCGCCCACATCGTCGATACCGCTTCGATGCCCAAAGATCGCGTGGCATTTGGGGCAAGGGTCAAGCTCAAGGACTTGAAGTTCGGCGACGAGGAAGAGTACACCTTGGTCGGTGCAGGTGACGAAAACTATGAGACCGGTAGGATTTTAACCACCAGTCCTTTTGCGGTTGCCATGATGGGCAAGAAGGTGGGCGAGACCATGGAATTCAAAGCCCCTGGTGGACTGATGAAATACGAAGTCCTCGAGATCCATTTCGACGAGGTCTAAGTTTACTTCGGGTACTTCGTACGGAATTGACATCGGCAGTGAGCTTCAATCAAGGATAAAGTGACGTGAGTACCAATAACAACCCGACGACCAACCCAGATCCAACTGGGGATAAAGATGTATCATTGGGGCCGGCTTGTTTGGTCGTGTTCGTCGTTGGTCTGATGCTCATTTGCATCGCGGTGGCCTACATGTCGTTTATGCTCACAGGAAACCAAGGGCCTCGGGCAGCGCGGGCATTGCGCGAGCAACTGATCCCATGGGTCGACGATTCGGCATTGAGCAAGACCGACCAAGCTGCGATCATCGACGAGCTCAACGATCTAGCTTCGAAAATGGATCGGGGTGACCTGACCAGCAGGCAGCTAAGCCGCCTTGGTATCCGGCTAACCGATTCGACCCTATTGCAGTGGGGGGTGGTCGAGGATGTGCAGCGGTATGTCAAGCAGTCCCAGGGGTTCACCGACAACGAGAAAGAGGATATCCAAAAGACGTGCGATCGATGGCTGCGATGCGCCAGTGAGGGCAAGTTATCGATGACCGAGATGGAGTTTGTATTTCAGGGTTGTGGGCTTAAAGAGCCACGATCGGGTCGATTGAGTTTGCGCAAAGATGTAACGGACGATCAAATTCGCGAGTTTCATCGTCGAGTGTTGGGAGTTTGCGAGAAGTACAACACCTCCACAGAGCCTTTCAACAAGAGCGTATCGCAGGTCTTCCACATGATGATGGAAGACGGACTGTCTCAAAAGTAGTCGCTCTAGGGTTTCACCTCTCCTGGGTGCTTATCACCATCGGCAGAGAATGTGCCAGCCTTTCAGGCCCAGAGGGCAGACACACCATGGACCAATAAAAAAACCCCCTTGCGGGGGTCGAAACACTTTGATGTGTTGAATCGATTTGGGGGGAGAAAGTGCTCGAAAACCCTTTGAACGTGACGACGTTTAGCCACTTTCACCAGGCTCTACTCCTGGCGGGTACGCTCCTTTCTCCCTCAAAACCGACAACCAATTTTGCGCCCGGCAAACGCGATTGCAAGCAATCGATCCCTTTTTTCTTGCTGCGGCTCTCGATCCAGCGCACAACGTCCCAAATACAACGCGAATTACACCTAGGGACTCTGTGCGGCCTGCTTTGACTTCTCCAGAAATGAGATCAAACTAGATCTCTTTCCTGCCACCTAAAGTTCCAACCTCGAACTCCCCAAATTTCCCATGCTCAACCGCTTGGTAGTACGAAACGTCCTATTGCTTTGCTCGGTGCTGGCTGCCTCAGGTATCTCCAATGGCCAACCTTTCCCAAACCGCAAATACGGACAAGAAGACAAATTCCGACAACTCGAGGAAATCCTCCCAACTCCAAATTCTTACCGCAGCGCCAGCGGCGAGCCTGGACCTGATTACTGGCAACAACGTGTCGACTACACCATCGACGTTCGACTCGACGAAACCGACCACTCGATCCACGGCTCAGAAACGATTCGGTATCGCAACCAATCCCCGCATACCCTTCGGTATCTTTGGGTCCAACTCGACCCTAACATCTTTGCCCCCGACTCCGATGCCAATCGCACCCGCCCAGGTCGTATCGGGTTTGGCAATCGAGCTTCCATGTCCGAACTGGATTCCCTGCTCGAAAGAACCACGCAGTTCGATGGACGCTGCACTATCCAAAGCGTGACCGATGCGCTAGGCAAATCGCTCGATACGTTCACCGTCGATACGATGATGCGAATCGACTTGCCAGAACCTCTTTTGAGCGGACAAGAGTTTTCGCTCAAGATCCGTTGGACTTACAAAATCAACAATTCCAAACTGATCGGCGGCCGAACCGGTTATGAGCCTTTCGAAAAAGATGGCAACGCGATTTATGAAATCGCTCAGTGGTTCCCACGGCTTGCCGCCTTTACCGATGTCACCGGCTGGCAACATAAACAGTACTTGGGCCAAGGCGAATTCACACTCGAATTCGGCGACTATCTGGTGCGCATCACCGCACCAGCTGATCATATCGTTGCAGCCACCGGAGAGCTTCAAAATCCCAATGAAGTTCTCAGCCAAGCCCAACTAGAACGGCTCGAGCAAGCGCGTCATGCCGATCGACCCGTCTTCATCGTCACGCCCGAAGAAGCCAAAGAGAATGAAAAGGAAAAGACCGACCAATCCAAAACATGGATCTATCGAGCCGAAGCCGTCCGCGACTTTGCCTTTGCCTCCAGCCGAAAATTCATCTGGGATGCCCAAGGCCACAAAGTCAATGACAACCCGGTCATGGCCATGAGTTATTACCCCAACGAAGGCGAGCCGTTGTGGAGCAAGTACTCGACCCACGCGATCATTCACACGCTCAATGTCTACAGCCGATACACGTTTGATTACCCTTACCCAGTTGCCATCAGTGTCAATGGGCCCGTCGGCGGCATGGAATACCCGATGATTTGTTTCAACGGCCCAAGACCTCGGGAGGATGGAACGTATTCGGCATCCACCAAATACGATTTGATCACCGTGATCATCCATGAAGTAGGCCACAACTATTTCCCGATGATCGTCAACAGCGACGAGCGTCAATGGTCGTGGATGGACGAAGGGCTCAATACGTTTTTGCAGTACTTGGCCGAGCAAGAGTGGGAACAAGACTACCCTAGCCAGCGAGGCGAACCCGAGCTGATCGTGCCTTATATGCAAAGTACCAACCAAGTCCCGATCATGACCAACAGCGACTCGATCATGCAGTTTGGACCCAACGCTTACAGCAAACCTGCCACGGCACTGAATATCTTAAGAGAAACTGTCCTAGGCCGAGAACTATTCGATTTTGCCTTCAAGGAGTACGCAAGGCGATGGAAGTTCAAGCGTCCGATGCCAGCGGACTTTTTTAGGACCATGGAAGACGCCTCGGCGCGGGATTTGGATTGGTTCTGGAGAGGTTGGTTCTACACGACCGACCATGTCGATATCGCACTGGATAAAATTGATGTTTTCATGGTGGATCGAAGAACCCCCGATGAAATCGCCGCCGATGAGAAAGCCAAACGTGAAACTCAGTTGCCGACACTTTCCAAAAAACGCAACAAAGACATTCCCAAGCGGGCCGACCAGTTTCCGGAACTCAAAGACTTCTACAACCAGTACGATCCCCGAGCCGTCACCCAACAGCAACGGGCCGCCTACGAGAAAGCACTCGAGCAGATGACCCCGCACGAAAAGGAACTGCTTGCCAACACCGATCGGTTCTACCGATTGCAGTTCAAAAATGTCGGAGGATTGGTCATGCCCGTAATCGTGCTGATGACGCTCCAAGACGGCACAACCAAAGAAATTCGCTTGCCTGCAGAAGTCTGGAGAGTCGATTCCAATGCATGCGATACCTTGGTGATCACCGATCAGCCGATCCTCAAATTCGAGTTGGATCCCTATCGCGAAACAGCGGATATCAATCGGGATAACAACCATTTTCCGCCAACCATTGAACCAACTCGCTTCCAGCTCTTTAAGTCTCAGCGAAGAGGGGCCGAGGACAATCCGATGGCGCAGGCCAAGCGGGCCAAGGAGGCAGAGCAAAAGGCCCAAGAGCAAACTCCCACCATAAAGCCCGAAAGCCCCAAGAAGAAAAAGAAGAAGAATAAACAGCTTCTGCAAACCTCCTCAGCCAACCAAGCGAATCTTGATCGTTGAACTCGAAATCCATGAAAATCGATCGAATGTTTCTACCGACAAGACGCTCCGGTTTGCTTTGCACACTGGTCGTTGCACTTGCGGCTATCTTGCTCAAAGGGAACTCTTATGCAAACCATCCCTTCCACGTGTGCGTTGGACAGATGCGTTGGAGCCCCGAGAGTTCCAAATGGGAAGTCTCCTTGCGGATGCATCCTCGAGATTTGGAGTTGGCGATTGCAGAAGCGAATCGAAAGAACATCAGCCGAGAAGATCAAGACTTTTCATCGCATGCGATTGAGTTTCTTGAGAATCAATTCTTTCTTTTAAGCAGCCCTGATACGCAAGACCTGAAAGTTCTTCAAAAGCGAATCTCGGATCTTCCGCCGACCAAATCGCTTCAACAGCAAGATAGCACGATCGGGCGACGTTCCCGTTTGGAGTGGGTCGGAATGGAGAGCGAACGAGGATGGCTATGGATCCATCTGGAAATGACCCCACCCCAAAGCGATGGAGAAAAGGAACCACTCTATTTGGTCCATCGGATTTTCATGGATCGCATCGAAGCCCAAGAGAACTCGGTGGCGATTCTCCAAACTCAAACCGATCGCCGCTCGTTGCAGTT
Source organism: Planctomycetota bacterium (assembly GCA_018969045.1). GTDB lineage: Bacteria > Planctomycetota > Planctomycetia > Pirellulales > Pirellulaceae > JBKCUI01. The sequence continues at coordinate 28,946 of JAGWZB010000002.1, forward strand.
CAAGAAAGGTCAATCTGTAAAACTCTTTAGAGCCGACCCTCCCAAACCTTAAGCGGCCCTGGTCAGCGGTTTGGATTGGCCTCGACGCAACGATTCCCAAGCGGCAATCGCATGCTTGCACACATAGCTGACATCGTCGCGCGTCAGTTTGCCGTGGGTTGGAAGATTGATTCCCAATTTCGAGCATTGCTCGGCAACCGGATAGCCTCCGGATCGCTCGAAGTACATCGGCATGGTATGGATCGGGTAGAACACAGGTCGACTTTCGATACCCGATTCAGCCAATAACCGAATCCACTCGTCGCGAACCACCGCCATTTTGGGACGCATCAGGATGGTGAACATCCAATAGGAATGAGTCGCCCAAGGAGCAGACCACGGAAGCTGAAAAATGTCCTGGTAATCGGCCAGTTCCTCAAAGTACCACTGGGCAACCTGTTGACGGCGTTGCACATGGATATCGAGGCGTTCGGCTTGCGCTGTTCCGATCGCTGCAGCGATGTTGGTCATCCGGTAGTTGAAACCGACTTCAGGATGCCAGTAGTTCTTGTTCGGATCGACAGCTTGCCCCCTAAGGAATCGCATGCGAGCGGCGAGTTGGTCGTCGGCCGTTGTGATCGCCCCCCCTTCGCCTGTGGTGATGGTCTTGTTTCCAAAGAAGCTAAACGAAGAGGCATCGGCCAGCGAACCCACCCGACGCCCTTTGTAGAGGGCTCCGATCGCTTCGGCAGCATCCTCGATCACGATCAGCCCGTGCCGGTCGGCTATCTCTTGGATCGGGTCCATATCGACCGGATGGCCGTAGAGCGGAACGCTCAAGATCGCTTTGGTTCTAGGAGTGATCGCTTGCTCGATCTTGCCTGGATCGATCGAAAGGTAATTAGGTTCGCAATCGACAAAAACCGGGGTGGCTTGGCAGTACCGCGCCGCGTTGGCCGTGGCGATGTAGGATAGCGTTGGCATGATGACTTCGTCCCCAGGTCCAACTCCCGCTGCGACCAGAGCCAAATGCAAAGACGTGGTCCCGTTGTTGGTCACCACCGCATTGGGGACTTGGCAATACTCGGCCAGCAACCCTTCGAATCGGTCGATGTAGGAACCACGCGAGGAAATCCAAGTGGATTCCAAACAGTCCATGACGTAGAGAGATTCGTTGCCATCGAGCACCGGTTCGGCCACTCGTATTTGGCGATGCATGCGTTGGTTCATCCGCGAGATTCCTTCCTCAAAAGTTGCCTTAAGGGTTATAGGGAATTCGTCGGTTCAAAATCAATTGCAGAATTCGTATTTCCCCTAAACTCCCAGCTTCCTGCGTTTAACCCAGTCCACCTGGATTGCTCGTAACGTTCAGGAGTGGCGTTACGCATAGGGTCCTGCGCAAAGGGCAGCGGCAGATTAATTTATTTAATGCTGCTGCGTGGATTCTGCGGCTCTGGGTTTGGAAGCCAAAAGGGCAAGCAAACCCAACGGGCAAGAGGTCAGACCGTGCAGAGCTTGACGGCTTGAGCCAAGCTTTCCATGGCATCCCGGGTCGGGAGAAACTCATGGGCGATGTAACCGTCGAAACCGGTCTGAGCGATCGCTTGGGCAATGGGTGGATAATAGATCTCTTGGGTATGGTCGATTTCGTGTCGACCGGGGTTACCTCCGGTGTGGTAGTGTCCGAAGTACTGATGGTTGTTTTGGATCGAGCGGATGATATCCCCTTCCATGATCTGCATGTGGTAGATGTCGTAGAGGAGTTTGAAATGATCGCTAGCGACTTGTTTGCATAGTTCGATCCCCCAGGCCGACAGATCGCACATGTAGTCTGGATGATCCACACGGCTATTGAGCAATTCCATATTGAGGATGACTTTCTTTTTCTCTGCAACACCTACGATTTTGCGGAGAACTTCGGCACAGTTCTTCAAACCTGTTTTGCGGTCGATATCGCGAGCGTTGCCTGAGAAGCAGATCACGTTTCTGAAACCTGCTGCTGAGGCCGCTTGGATCGAATCATCGATCGATTTCAGAGCCTCATCCCAGTATTTCGGATCGCACAGTCCGTCGGTGAGTTTATGGGAGGTGACCATGGTGCAAACCAATCCATGTTTTTTGAGCGTGTCAAAGTCTTTGGGGCCTAGCAGGTCGATCCCGACAAGTCCCATTTGTTTGGCATAGGTGCATAGTTGTTCGAGCGACAGATTTTTGTCGTAGCACCATTTGCATAACGACTGGTTCAATCGACCCGACTTGGCATTGGCAGGCTGGTCGGTCGCAGGGGTTTGTTCCCCTGTGGCATGGGCTCGACTTGAGCAAGTTGCACTTGCTGCAATAGCCCCTAAACCCAGCGTTGCTGTCCCAAACCCCCGCCTGCTTACCAATGATTTTCTTTGTGAATCTTCCATAGCATTCTATGTCCTATAAGTCCTCAATGTCCTTTTCATCCTTTACTTTATAACCGTCTTGCTACTTCAGCGGCACTCGGATGAGTTGCTCGTCGTTTCGCACATAGATCGATCCGTTGGCAAACGCTGGTGCGCACCATACGACATCGCGGCCAAAGGCGTTGTTGGTCGGTTCAATGATTTTGGTCCTCGCAAGTTCCTCATATCCTTTAGGCGAGATCTTGGCGATGATCAACTCGCCGGATTCATTAAACAGAAAGAAACGGTCGCCGTTTTTTACTATAAAAGCCGTACCGCTACCTTGAGGCCGATCGCTGATCGGTTTGCTGGTTTCCCAGAGACGATCGCCAGAGGCGATATCAAAGGCCATCAACTCCCCGCTTTGGTCGCATCCGTAGACAATGTTATCGATGACCATCGGCTGCACGTTGACCGGCGACATCCCCTTCTTGGCTTGGTTTCGCCATACTTCCTTGGCTGAGGGTTGGTCGCCCCCAAGTTCGATCAGCAGGTTTCGATTCGAGTAACCGCCGATGAACAGATATTTATCGGCTCGGACTGGACTCATGATGATCGAGCCGTTGTCGGCTGTATATGGAATCGACCAATAAGGTTTCCCGTTATCGGGGTTTACCGAATTGACCGCTTCTGGATTGACCAAAATCAGTTGTCGCACACCTGCGGCTTGGATGATCGTTGGGGGTGAATAACCGGTTTCTTTCGAAGTTCCAAATCGCCATACTTCTTCGCCGGTCTTTTTATTCAGAGCTACCGTTTGGGAGCCTTCGCCACCTGCGAGGGTAATTAGGTTATTCCCATCGATCAGCGGGTGGGCGGCGTACCCCCAAAGCGGTGATTCGGTTTTGTAAGTGGCTTTGAGATTCTTCGACCAAATCACCTTACCCGTGGCTGCTTGGAAACAAAACAAGTCTCCTTCGGCACCCAGGGTATAGAGCCGATCGCCATCGACGATCGGTGTGCAGCGGGGTCCGGCTGGATAGGAGATGGCGTACTTGACGGGATATTCGTGGGTCCAGAGGACTTTGCCCGTGCTGTTGTCGATGCAATGAACGCGTTCGGTCCCATCAAAGGCTTTGCGACCAAAGTTATCGACCTTGGCGTCGGCTTGGGTAAGCATATCGGTCAGGTAGACACGCTCCCCGACGACCGCTGGCCCTGAATAACCTCCTGCAACCTTGGTGCTCCAGAGGGGTTTGAGCCCATCGGCAGGAAACGCGCTAGGTGCCCGATCGAGGTTCCATTGGTTGTCCCGTTTGGGCCCCATCCATCCGGGCCAGTCCTCTGCTAAAAGCGACGTGGATACCAGACAACAGCAGAACAGATTCGCAATCAAAAACGACTTTCGCATGGTCGTGTCACCATCGGTTAGAGATACAAAATCGCACTCGAAATTCCGACGGGATTATAATCGGTTTTAGGTTTTCCCACGGAATCTCCATTGGATCCAACCCAGAATTCCACTTAGAATTTAACGCTTTGTATCACCCGGTCGAATGATCGACCGAAGGGTTCGATTCCAACGAGTTTTGCAAGGCCTCCAGAATCATGCTTCATCAAAGACCGGTTTGTCGAGCCAAACGCTCTGATGGGGTCCGACTTGCTCTGTTTGCCTTCCTGGCGAGTTTGGGAGCTTGGACCCGCGGCGACATTGTCGAGCTCAAGGACGGTGGGGTCATCTACGGCAAAGTCCTCAACCCCCAAGGGGGCCTCATGGTTCAAATCGAAGCCGAGGATGGGACGCTTATCGAAGTCGATCGCAAACTGGCTCGTATCCGAATTTCACTCGAAAGGGACAAAAAGTACGCGCAGGAAGTCCTCCAGCGCTCCGACTCGATCCAGGACCATCGCGCCGTGGTCGACAAATGCTCCAATGAGCAGATGATCAATATCGCCAACGCCCATCGCGAACGGATCGTCGAATTGGATCCTGCCGATCGCGCGACATGGGAAGCGCTTCGGTACTACCCCGATGAAGCCACAGGAAAATGGCTACGTCGCGAAGTGGTTTGGTACCGCCGAGGCAAAATCAAAGGTGAAAAAGGGCAGTGGTACACTTGGCAAGAAAAAGCCCTGATTGATTTCGATGAAAAAACCAAACTTCTCAAACGCGATGCCGAACGCGAGTTCGATGGCAAGCTGAAGTCTTTTTTCAACGGCGTACCTCGCCTGAAAGCCGAAGCCGAAGCTTATCTTGCAGCTGTCAACAACCCGCTGCTCTTGGGCCGTATCGTTAAGCTCATCCGCGAGGGTGATCCTGCCGAGAAGCAATTAGGATGGCAACTCATCAAACAGTTGCCGATACAGTCTGCAGCTCCGGCTTTGATCTCCATCGCGATGGAGGAAACCGATATGGGACTGGTCGCCCAAGCCCTCGATATGTTGCAAAGCGGTGACCAAAATGTCCAAGAAGCAGCCCTCGCTGCTTTTGCAGCAAGACTCGGAAATCCCTCGACACGCGATCGGGCCGCCTATTGCATGAGCCCCTTTGTCGACAAACGCTATATCAGCATCCTGATCAACCACTTGCTCTCTGAGCAAGTCGTAAGGCCAGCAGGCAATCCCGGCGGACTCAATGCAGGCGTGGGCAATGGCAACATCGGGCTCGGAGGTGGTTCTACTCCAGCCCAAAAACGCCTTGTTCAACACAAAGAAGTTCTCACCACCCTCTCGGGTTTGACCGGAGAGAACTTTGGTTACAACACCGATCAGTGGAGAGCTTGGTTTGCACAAAAATTCGCAGTATCAAATCTCGATCTGCGACGCGATGAGTATTGATCCCCACAGAGACTTATACGGTACTGGCTTGCGAATTGCAGTCTTCGAATATTTGTGCTCCAGCGGAGCCTACCAAGACTCCGGTCCAAGCGGACCCTACGCAGAGCTTATCAACGAAGGTGCTGCGATGCTCCTGGCTCTGTGCGATGATCTAGCGGGTTGTCAGCAAACGGTCTGTATCGCCTTGGAACCCACCCTCCAAGCAGCTTGGGAGCATCAAGCTCATCGGCGATCTATCCTAAAGAAAATCAAAACGCATGGGATCACCAATGGCCCAGACCCAAGCATCCAGAGGGTTGCACAGCAGTGGACCACCATCGCACAAGGCTGCGATTGCGCGATCGTCATCGCTCCGGAACTCGATGGACTGCTCGCAGGGATCATCCAAGCCATGCGCAAAGAGGGTTGCCATGTGATCGCTCCTGATGACCTGTTCATCCAGTCCGCATCGGATAAGTGGGAAACGTATCGGCACTGGTCTAGGCAGATTCAAAGCCCCGAGTCTGTACAAGAGCCCTTCCTAGATTGCGCATTGATAGAGACAAAGCTGGCAAGCCATTGGCTAGACGCTTACAAATGCCATACCACGACAGACCCAGAATCTGATGGATGGGTCCTTAAGCGACGGCTAACTGCCGGGGGCACCGACATGAAACGGTTTGGTTCAAGCCGCTGTCTTGCTGACCACCTTGGCAACATGCAGGAATTGGATCGATGGATTGTTCAGCCCTGGATTGCAGGCAAGCCTTGCAGCTTTGCAATTGCTGGGCGCGATGTGATTGGCCCCTTTGAGCAGATCTTCGATGCCCATTCAGGGAATTACATCGGAGGTTATGGACCTTTGGAGTGCAATCAAGAAAAACTATTCGCTTTTGCGAAAAAGCTAGCACAAGCCATCCCTCGGTCTGTCTCTGGAGAGCCATCCCAGGGGTGGGTCGGGATCGACTTTGTAATATCTTCAAGCGGGCGTTGGTTACCCCTGGAAATCAATGCTCGATTGACGTCGAGCTACTTGGGTTATCGACGAATTTACGGACCTCAGCTCGCTTTGACCCTCCTAGGCCAACCCCTGCCTAGTGGTTCCAAGCCCTCCATGTTGAATTCACAAGCATTTCGCTTTTCGGTAAACGAATTTCATGGATAATGCAGTGGAAATTCACATGCAACTTGCTCCATCATGGACTCCTCAGGCAACTAAGGCAATGAACCAATGAATACCTCAACATGGTTCCACTTCACCTGCACCAAACTTGGCTGGATTTTTCTTTTCGCTAGCCTTGGGCTAGCCCAAGAAGTCGATTTCCGCAAACAGATTCAGCCGATACTCTCGGAGCATTGTTGGCAATGCCATGGCGTGGATGAATCGACGCGCCAGGGTGCTCTGCGGCTCGACATCCGTGATTCAGCACTCTCTGGTGGGGACTCTTCTGTACCGGCGATTGTCCCAGGCAATGCCGCGCAGAGCCAGTTGGTCAGCAGGATCCTATCACCGGATGCCGACCTAGTGATGCCTCCTGCGAGTCTGCAAAAGCCATTAAGCCCCGAGCAGATCGCATTGCTTAAACGCTGGATCGAACAAGGCGCTCCTTACGATAAACACTGGGCCTTTGCACCACCCCAGCGCATCGAAGCGGACTTATCCAAACCCATCCATGGCCGAATCGTCCAACATGCCTTGGATTGGATCGTCACCGACACGCTTCATAATAAAGGATGGCCCAGCACCGCGGAGGCCAAACCCTGGGAGTTGTGTCGAAGGGTCTATGTGGATTTGATCGGTATCCCTCCAACACCCGAGCAAATCGCAGATTTCCAGAAAGAAGGGATTGCCCTGACCATCGACAAACTGCTTGCCGATGAACGCTTCGCCGAGAAGTGGGCTAGACCCTGGCTCGATGTCGCGCGTTACTCAGATACCAACGGCTACGAAAAAGATATGCAGCGCGATCAGTGGGCTTGGAGAGATTGGGTTCTGGACGCGATCCGCACCGATATGCCCTACGATCAATTCATCATCGAACAAATCGCAGGCGACCTGCTCCCCGATGCGACTCAGGAGCAGATCATCGCCACAGGGTTTTTAAGGAACAGCATGATCAACGAAGAAGGAGCGATTGTTCCCGAACAGTTCCGAATGGTTGAAATGTTTGACCGGATGGATTGCATCGGCAAGAGCATTCTGGGTGTGTCGATCCAATGCGCTCAGTGCCATACCCATAAATTCGATCCGATCACCCATGACGAATACTATGGAATGTTCGCATTTTTGAACAATACGTTTGAGTCTCGCTCGTGGGTCTACACTCAAGAGCAACTTGCAAGCATCCAACAGGTCCGAGAGGGAATCAAAGCTGCAATCCAGCAGTACCAAGATGCTCACACGGATTGGCTTGCCAACTACCAAACCTGGAGAGAGCAAGTCCTTGGGGCTAGACCCAAATGGCATCGGCTGCGAGCCGAGTTGCTCGAGACGATCAGCGGCCTGAATCATCCGGTTCAAGAATCCGACGACTCGATCTTGATGATCGGACATCATAGCGGCGATGTGTTCATGATCGCACCAGCGACCCTTCCGAAAATCACCGGGATACAGTTCGAAGTCCTCACGCATGGCGAACTCCCATTCCGCGGGCCTGGTCGCAGCAATATCGGCATGTTTGATCTCAAGGAGATCGAACTGTTGGTTCAGAAACCAGGTAGCTCCGAGTGGGAGAAACAAAAATTCGCTACAGCAACCGCCGACTTTAGCAACCAAGAAGTCAAATCAGCCGATGGCAAGAACTCCAGCGGACCAGTTGCGAATTTGATCGATGGCAAAGATGAAACTTCCTGGAAATCCGATCGTGGACTAGGACGGCGAAATCAGTCCTCCGTCGTGGTGCTTGAGCTGGAGAAAGCCCTCGAAAATCTCCAAGACCACAAAATCAAAATCGTCTGGAGGCAAGCAGAGATGATCGGTTCTTGCCGGATCAGCATCACCGATGCTCCGATGCCAAGGGCACCAGCCATCGACCACGATGCAATCTTGATGATGACCGAGTCTGCCGAGCCTTCTGAAAAGACCCTGCTGGCATGGATGGCCACACGCCAAGATGCAAATGATCAAAATCTTGCGATCGAAGATCAGTGGAAACGTTTCCCCGATGCCAAAACCAGCGTCCTACACATGAGCGAACGAGACCCTCGCAGCGCTCGAAAAACGTATACCCTCAGCCGAGGAAACTGGGACCAACCCGATCGTCCCACCGAACCTCAGTTCTTGGCAAGCTTCCATCCCCCGGAATCCAGTCCCCAGCCAGCTCGTCTGCGATTGGCGCGCTGGTTGGTCGACCGACAAAACCCTTTGACTGCCCGTGTGGCCGTCAACCGTGTTTGGCAAGAGATCTTTGGTCAAGGACTCGTCGAGACCTCCGAAGACTTTGGGACACGAGCACCGGTGCCGGAGTATCAAGCAATCCTCGATACACTTGCGGTCGATTTTATGGACTCGAATTGGAGTCTCAAGAAACTCGTGCGAACAATCCTCCTTAGCGATACCTATCAGCGCAGCTCCCATGCGACCAAAATGATGCTTGAACTCGACCCCAAGAACCGTTGGCTCACCAGAGGGCCCAGGTTCCGTTGCGATGCCGAAACGGTTCGAGACTTGGTGCTGAGCATCTCGGGCTTGATGCACCATAAACTCGGAGGTCCCAGCGTCATTCCCCCCGTACCTCAAAACGTACTGGATTACAACTATGTGGTTCCTGGGTATTGGAAGGCAGCAGAAGGCCCCCAGCGGTACCGAAGAGCCATTTATATGTTTCGAAAGCGATCGATGCCCGATCCGGTATTGAGCAGTTTCGATGCCCCCAACGGCGATGCCGCTTGCGCACGACGCATCCGATCCAACACCCCCCTAGCAGCTTTGACCGGATTGAATGAACCGATATTTGTCGAAGCAGCCGCTGGGTTTGCGTTAAGAATCTTGCGGGAATCGGCACCCAACGATCCCGAGCGAATCCAAAGAGCCTATTTGCTTGCGGTCTCCAGAAACGCCACCGACGCCGAACAACAACAGTTGCTCGCGTTCCTAGAGCAACAGCGCAAGCGATTGGCCGACGGTTGGCTCAACCCTCGCGAAATCCTTACTGGAGATCCAGGCAAGCTCAAAGAACTCCCGGCAGAAGTAACCCCACAGGACGCTGCGGCTTGGACCCTCGCAGCCCGAGTGATCCTCAACCTCGACGAAACGCTCAGCAAACAGTGACTCCGCAAACCGCACCACCGGTCGGGCCCAGACTAAATGTCTACTTTGAAAAGTACCCTAAAATGTAGATTTTGACGTTTGATAGCATTGTTTTGGAAACCTGTGGTGCCCGCAGACCTGAAAAAAACTTTTCGTTTCGCCCTATTCTGACTGTGGGAACCTATCCCACTTCTGCTGCATCCCACTGGTGCCCGTTTTCGCATTGCTCAAAAACCCGAACCCATGGGGGGTTGGCTCTGTCTGGTTCTCTCGAAGAATGATCTAGCCGGCCCTGGGCTGGCGACTATCATCCTGCCGATACCTTCTGTTGATATCCCCCTGACCAAGCACCCTACTAAGCCCGATAATCCGATCATGTGCACCCATTCTCACAACGAGCCAAATACCGATGCCCAACGTCGGCTCGCTGAGAAATCCTCGCTAGGCAAAACCAACCGCGTCTATTTCAAGTTCTTGGGGCTTACCAAAGCCGAGAGCTGCGAAGAGGCGATTTTGAGTGCCGCCAAGAGAATGGCCGCCTTGGTCCAGGAAAGAGAAGCTTTCAACCCTCCCGAGGTGATCACCCGCTCACGCCACGAAATCGCACTTGCGACCTATCGGCTGCTGGATCCACGCCGTCGCCAAAGCCAATGGGAACGGATCCAATTGACCCGTCCTCTTGACCGCCAAGACCGCCAGTACCAAAGTCCTGAACCCGGCAGCCTGCTGCGATGCATCGAACAAGCCTCCGACCATCCAATGCAAGAGCCTCTGCTCGAGCCCTTGATCGATCGTGCTATGAATGAGTCGGCAGGCCAGTCCATGACCGTCGATGCCAAAAGCGATTCTCGGTCATGGCTCGAAGAACGCCGCGAAATCGTGCGATCCCTCCGAGGCGACGCCGCCCAACAATCCGATTCAGTCAAACGTTGGGACAAATACGGATTGAATTGGTTGCGAGCGGTCTTTGGCCTCTAAGGTGCCAGCCAATCGTTGCACGGTGCTAGGTGAAAGAAACCATTCTAGCTATCATAGATGCCTGGAGTATCCCCATACAAAATCAAAAAACATCCACTTCAAAAGACCTTGTCCAAACGAATTCTCGTCACAGGTTACGGCGGTTTCCTCGGTGAATCGATCTGCCGTATCCTCCTTCAACGTGGTTACCAAGTTCGAGGACTAGCGCGCCGACTCTACCCCAATCTCGCCCAACAAGGAGTCGAGTGTATCGAAGGATCAATCGCCGACGATCAAGCCGTCTCGAAGGCTATAAAGGGCGTCCAAGCGGTCATCCATACCGCTGCGATCGCAGGTGTCTGGGGTAAAGCCGCCCAGTACCAGTCGATCAATGTCGATGCAACCGACTTGCTACTTAGGCGCTCGCAAAACAATGATGTTCAAGCCTTTGTCTATACGAGCTCCCCGTCGGTCACCTTCGACGGCAAACCCCAATCGGGAATCAACGAATCGGTCCCTTACCCAACCCGATGGCTTTGCGATTACCCTCGCACCAAAGCCATTGCCGAAGAGCATGTACTCTCTGCCAACGACCCCAAAAGGTTTGCAACCTGTGCTCTTAGACCCCATCTGATCTGGGGAGTAGGAGACCCACACCTGATCCCAAGAGTGATCGAGCGATGTCGCCAAGGCAAACTCCGCCGAGTGGGAAACGGAAGGAATCTCATCGATACGGTCCACGTCGAGCATGCCGCCCAAGCCCATCTTTTGGCGCTGGAGAAAATGCTCTCTGGGGATCTTCGCGCCTCAGGTCGCGCGTATTTCATCACAGACGATCATCCCGTCGAGTGTTGGGATTGGATCTCGACCATCCTGGCTTGCGCAGGCCAAATGCCCCCCAAAGCTTGGATCTCTATGCCAACTGCCTACAGGATCGGTGCTGCCCTGGAAACGATCTATCGATGGACGGGAAAAACACAAGAACCCCCGATGACCCGTTTTGTCGCACTTCAACTAGGCATAGATCACTATTTTGACATCTCAGCAGCCAAAGATCGCTTGGGATATGCCCCGAATCTCAATCGCGATGCAAAGATTGAGGAAATGCGACGTTGGCTCATGCCAAGTTCCTAACGGTTCGATTATAAAGGATGGGACGTTGATCGTTTCCACCTAGTTGTTTTTTTATATTCAGCGGCAAATGAACCATCGTTGCGACTCTTTAAGCCGGCTCTTTGGCACTGGCTTGCTATGGCTTTTTATCTGTGCTTTTTTGACCGCTTGCCCATCCAGGGCGCAGGAGGCCAAGTTGATTCGGGACACATGGGGCGTCCCCCACGTTGTCTCCGAAGATGAAACTGCCGCGATGTACGCCTTTGGTTATGCCCAAGCCGAAGATCGTCTTGAAGATATCTATCTTGCTGTGCGAACTGGGTTAGGTCGCATGGCCGAGGTCCAAGGTCCTTCGGCACTCGAACAAGACTACATGATGCGTCTTGCGCACAATGACACACTCCATGCAGAGTACCTAAAGCAAGCACCCGAGCAGGTTCGCAAGAACCTTGAAGCCTTCACTTCTGGCATCCGTGCTTATATTGCCGAGCATCCACAAGAAGCCTCCAGTGTTGCGATCGATATCGAACCTTGGCATCCATTGGCAGTCGGGCGTGCAATGATCCTGCGATGGCCACTTGGCACCATCCGCGATGATTTGAACAAAGCACCTGTAAGGCCCAAGCCTGCTGCAGGTTCCAACCAATGGGCGGTTTCTCCAAAGCGATCCGCCGATCAATCCGCAATCCTCCTGTCGGATCCTCACCTGACGTGGGAAGGCCTCGCGGTCCTCTACGAAGCGCGATTCCATGGCGGTAATCTGCACATGAACGGTTACTATTTGATCGGCTCGCCGATGCTTGCCATCGGACATAACAAACGCGTCGGTTGGGCCCTGACGACCGGTGGACCCGACACGTCGGATGTCTACCAAATCCAATTCCGCGCCAATCCCCTTCCGGAGTACCAATACGATGGCCAGTGGCGAGCCATGCGAATCGAAAAGTTCACCATTCCCGTGAAAGATAGCCAGCCTATCGAGAAGACGGCTCTCTACACACATCTTGGACCGGTAATCTCCGAACCGGACCCGGCTACCGGAATCGCTTACGTGGGCGCGTCTCCCTACCTCGAACAAACCGGTCTGTATGAACAGTTCTATGCGATGGCCCACGCAGAGAATGTGCATGATTTCAACAAAGCTCTTGGGCAACACCAGTACAACGAACAGAACGTGATGTCCGCCGATGTCGATGGCAACATCGCTTACGTTCGCAATGGTGCAACACCCATTCGTCCCGAAGGCTACGATTGGTCCAAGCCCGTCGATGGCACCACCAGCAAAACCGCTTGGAAGGGGATTCACCCCCAATCCGATTTGGTCTGCTTGATCAATCCCGAAAAAGGTTACATGCAGAACTGCAATATAAGTCCTTCAAACATGATCATCGATTCGCCGCTGACCCCTGACAAATACCCGCCTTACATCTACAACGTCACCTGGGATCAAAACAACCCTCGCGGCCGTCGGACCATCGAGCTCCTGGATCAAGATCGCTCGATCACGATGGAAGACGCGATGAACATCGTATTGGACATCTACGATCGCTTGGCCCCACGCTGGCAGACCGAGCTACGTGAGGCCGTCAAGGAACATGGCAGCAAATACCAAGACAACCAAACGTTCACTCAAGCCGTCGAAGGAATCCTCGCTTGGGACGGGTATTACACTGTCGATGCAACCGCTTCGGCCCTCTTCAAATTCTGGAGACTAAAGTGCGGCGAAAAACTCAACTTGGCTCCGCTAGGAGAGTCCAAGCCCCTGCCGACTCAGACCCGACAACAGATGCTCGAACTACTTGATCAGACCATCGGGGAAATGACCACCAAGTATGGCCAGTGGAATATCCCTTGGGGAGCCGTCCACGTCGTCGGACGCGGTGGAGCTTATTTCCCCGCCCCAGGTGCAGACTACAACTCAGGGGACAAAGAAGCCAACTTCTCCGAAACCCTCTTGGATGTACGAAGCACAGATTTAAAAGAAGTCCCAGGTGTTCAAGTCGCCAATTCAGGCTCGATGGCCATGATCCTGATGTTCTTTGACAAGCAACACGGAGTGCGGTCCTTTACCTGCACTCCTTGGGGTCAATCGGGCCATCCCGATTCAAGTCACTATGTGGACCAAGCCGCCGCGCTGTACTCGCTTCGCACCATGAAACCGACTTGGTGGAACCTCGACGAATTAAACCAAAACACCGAGTCGACCAAACTCATGCAGTACAAGAAATAACCCATCGAAATTGAATGAACAAGTCACTGCTTCTGAGTTTACTCGCGATTGCAATCCTGGTTTTTTCTGCATGGTGGCTGACCAATAGGCCCAGTCCACCAAGCCTTGCTCAAGTCGATGCGATGATCGCAGAGTCAAGCGCTCAAGCTACGGATGCGACGGCTCCAAAGCAAACCACAAGCGATCCGCGACTGACCTTTCCAACGATTTTTCGAAACGTAAAACCAGAAGTGGCTTACGTGGGCGACAGCAACTGCGCCCAGTGCCATCAAGAGCTTTGCACCACCTTCCATCAGCACCCCATGGGACGCTCGGCCATCCTAGCCGGAGCCGATGAACTTGAGAAACTCGACGCAGAGGCGATGAACCCTTGCCAAGTCGGCCCCTACGAAATGAGCGTTCGTATCGAAGATGGGAAAATGATCCACTCCCTCAGCGCCAAAACCAGCGATGGGCAAGTTCTCCCAAGCGTCGATTATCCAACCTCGATCGCCATCGGCTCAGGCACTCGAGGAAGGTCTTACTTGGTCTACGACGGCGATTCGGTTTGGCAATCACCCGTTAGCTGGTTTTCGACCAAAAGCCGCTGGGATATCTCGCCAGGTTTTGATCTGGGAACCGCTACCCAACGACCTACGATGACCGAATGCCTCTATTGCCACGTCAACCAACATGAAAAAATTCCCGACACCATCAATCGCTACGAGTTGCCATTGAGCAAGATGCAGCTTTCGATCGGCTGCGAACGCTGCCACGGACCCGGCGACCTTCATTCGCAAGAACGCACCGAAGGTAAACCCCTCGATCCAGACCACCCAGGTATCGACACTTCGATCGTCAACCCCAAGCACCTCTCGGACGACTTGCAATTGTCGATATGCGCTCAATGCCATTTGGCTGGAAAATCCAGAGTCAAACGCAAAGATCGTTTGGCCCACGATTTCAGACCGGGGTTGCCACTGGAGCTTTTCATCAACGCATTTTTAGCCCACCCGGAGGCCAAGTTCAAGAACAAGGCAGTTGGGCACTTTGATCAAATGTTGCAAGCCAAATGCCGAACGGCCAATGGCGGGAAACTCCTGTGCACCACTTGCCACGACCCCCACCAAAAGCTCGAGTCCCAAGCAGCCCAGCAGCAATACATCAACGATTGCAAGTCATGCCATCAAACACAAACCTGCAGCGAGACTCAAGAAGCCAGAGACAAACAGCAGGACAACTGCATCCATTGTCACATGCCCACCAATAGCAACACCAACATCGCGCACACGAGTTTGACCGATCACCGGATCATGCGCAAACCCAGCCAACCAGCAGCCTCCAACGATGGTCCTCAGGATGCCACCGTGCTGGTCCCGTATTTTCAAAGCACCCTGCTTAGTCCCGCCCAACAAGACCGAGACTTGGGTATCGCACTGGCTGGATTCGCCGATAAGATGCCCCCAAATCTTCCTATCAAGCGAACAACGCTCGAACAAGCCAAAAGCAGGTTGCAAGCGGCCGTCCAAGCGTCGCCAGAGGATATCGACGCATGGATCGCGCTGAGCACTGTGGAAATTGGAAGTGGGAATCCAACAGGGGCTTTGGAGGCTATGCAATCCGCAATGAGGGCTTCGCCTAAAAACGAAGATGTACTGGCTCAATTGTCGTTTGTCGCCGAAGTTGCCGGAAGGTTGGACCTATCCATCGGTGCCCTCAACGACTTGGTCGCCATCAACCCATCCTCGACCGACTATCGGCTCAAACGGATGGTAATGCAGGTAGCCGACGGAGATTTTTATCAGGCCCAAGCCGAAAGCCAAGAACTCTTGAGGATCAACCCCCTGCAACCAACCGCAAGACTGATCTCAGCCATGTGTTTGTACGGTCAAGGAGAGAAAGCCGCAGGGCGTCGCGAAGTCGAAATCGCGATGAACCTGGCGACCTCTCAGCAACAAAAAGCCATGATCCAAACTTGGTTCAATCGCTTCGTCGCATTCCAGACTAAGGCGGAGTGACCAAGACCCCCAGCACCGGTCGATGGTCGGAAGCAACCGATTCAGACAACACTTCAAGCGACTCAAGGCTCAAAGCTTGATCGCGGACGACCATGACATAGTCGATCCTGGCCTTGGGAGCTTGACTGGGATAACTGGCCAAGTCCGCACCGCTAAGTATTGGTTCCACCTGCCAACGCTTCTGGAAAACGCCCAGGGTCAAACTATCAGGACCGTCGTTGAGATCTCCAGCCAGTACAGTCGCCATCGGTTTGACTCTCTGGAGTACGGTTGCATCGGAGTCGATCGCCAAAGTATCGAGCAGGCGATCGATGGCTTGTGCCTGCCGCTGCCGTAGATCCTGCTTGGAGTGATCTAGGTGTGTTCCCATGAAGCGAATGGTTCCCAAATCGCTTTGGACGATCGCTTCGATTACGATCCGCTGCTCGCGCATCGAGCCGTTGGCCTGTTGCTCATTGGGCAGCGTGTGCACAGTGCTCTCTTTCACTGGCCAACGGCTCAAAATTGCTTGGCCGTACTGACCGCCATCAAAATCGATCGCTTTACCGAATATCCCGTAGTAACCGGTAAGCCGTTCTAGCTCTTGGGTTTGAAATTTGCGATCGCTGCGACCACACCCCTGGTCGACCTCTTGCAAGGCGATTAGGTCGGGGTCTGCGCGGCGTATCACCTTGGCGATGCGATCCAACGACAACTGATCGTCGACGCCTTGCCCATGGTGAATGTTGTAGCTTAATACACGCAGCGTTTTGCGCTGTTGCGAAGAGGCAATGACCGCGATGACCGGGAAGTGATCCGAGGGAGTTCGACCATCACGACTGGTTCGATCGATCCTAGCCAATCGAACTTGGAAATCCTCTGAACATCCGATCCAATCGATCCGTGGCCCAGAAGTTTGGTCGGCTTTGAACGACGAAAAAGTTCCTTCCTGAGGTTCTGGTGCGACATGGATCAAGCGGTAAGTGTCCAGCAATTTGCGATCCGATGAGCTTTCAAACAACGCTTGATAGGGTTTGTCATTGGGGTCGGCGTTGAAGTCTCCGGTAACAATCCACCGGTCGTTCTTTCCAAGTTGTTCGAGCTTGTGTCGAATCAACCGACAGCTCTCTAAGCGTGCCTGAGCCCCTTTATGATCCAAATGCGCATTGAGAAACAGAATCGGCTTGGATTCCGGTGAGGTTAAATCCTTGAGCTTGACCCAAGTGGCAATTCGGGGCAACGCCGCATCCCATCCCTTGCTCCCAACGTTATCAGGCGTTTCGCTCAACCAGAAGTGGCCTTGGTCGAGTGGTTCGAATCGGTCTTTTCGGTAAAACAAAGCTGCCATTTCTCCAGCTTCTTTTCCGTCATCACGACCAGCAGCAACCACAGCATATCCGGGCAAAGTCCCAGCAAGATAATCCCGTTGGCTGGCGAGCGTTTCTTGAGTACCCAACAAATCGGGCCCAAAATCTAGGATGGTCTGGACCAGGAACTCTTTGCGCAGATCCCAGCGATTGATGCCATCGTTGGCAGTCCCATAGCGGATGTTGAAACTCATGACACGCACCGGCTCGGGCGATTGAGCTAAGCACGTCAGCCAAGCCAAGTGCACAAGAATCAAACCGATGGCAGGTTGGACGAAAAAGCCGATCGCTGTGCGAATGAACATAACCGTGGTATTGCTAGAGTGCATCGATTCCCCGTTGGGGTCCAAAGACTCATGGCAGTGTATATGGATCATGGAAGCCGATCAACCACGACGCTTATGTGGATTCATCGACGATTTCTTGCGATGACCGACAACCGAGTTAGATTATCGATGTTTTATTGCTTCAATTGGTTTCTAGGGACCAACCGCAAAATCGCCCAAATCATCGCGCAAGCAATCAACAAGATCACGACACTGACGATCGATACGGCCAACCATCGGCCCGGTTGGTTCGGGTTCAGGAACGGATAAGGATACCAGCCGGTTATCCCACCGCGAACCAGCGAAAAGAAGAGATAAGCCAGCGGGTAGACCAGCCACGATAGGCTCTGTCGATACGTCGGACGATTCGATGGAGCAAATGCCACCCAATCAAAAAGAATCCACAATGGCATGAGCAAATGATGAACCCCGTCTGCAAACGGATGAACAATTTCCTTGACCATCGGCAACTGGGAAAGAAGCACCGCGTACACCAACCCGGTGATTCCTAAATACAAAACAGCAGCCCCTCGAAGTCCCGTTCGCCAAGTCTCCGAAATCCCAAAACCACCAGCCGCCTCGATCACCAAAACGATCACGGTAAATAGGTTGGCCTGGATCGTAAAAAAACTCAGAAATGGCCCTAACTGAAAACCACCTTTGGCAATCAAATAATTCGCCTGGACAAAAACCGCATACACCGACACAGCAGCCAACACCCATCGCACCAAATTCCATCCGAGTTTCACTTGCTCCATCTGTTTCAACCTGCCCATTGCTACCGAAGACCTTTGTCAAAGAAAGCAAATACGTCATCCAAGGCCGCTTGGACTATCACCATGTGCTCGACGTCCGGATACTCACGATACTCGACCGGACATCCGATTCGCTCAAGCTGCATTCGAAGACTCTTGGCTCGCGGTTTACCGAAATCTCTCTCGCCTGCAGCCACATAAAAGGGCACCTTGCGTATCGCTTCGGAATCCCGCACATTGCCCCCTCCACCCAGCGCCGCCAACATCGTAACCGATTCAGGATGCTTGCTAACCTGCGCCATGGCTTGAGCCGCACCCATCGAATGACCGACAACCATGACACGACTTGAATCCACCGGTAAATGCTCTGATAACGCTTGAACCATCTCGGGCAGATCCAAGTTCAAACCAGTCAGGGTTTGCCGAGGCGAAACAACAATCCATCGTCGAGCCTTTCCAAGCTCCACAAGTCGTCCAGCCCCATACGTTTGAAAGAACATGTTCTCACTCCCACCTGCTCCATGCAATGCGATGAGAACCGGAAGCTTGCTGCTGGAGTCCTTAAAGTCCAACAAAGGAACTTCGATGCGCACCACTTGCGTCGATCTCCCTTGGCTTAATTGCATCCATTTCCAACCAGGTTGTTTGATCCAAGCTGCAAAGGATTCTTCATTAGGTTCCTGACGATCTAATGATTCGATGATCTGTTCGAATTCGCCCAGGAGCTTGTTCCACGGAAGATCGATTTCAAAAGGAGTTCCTTTGCGACCACGAACAATCTCTCTTGCTAAAAATCTCGCTGTGCTTAGTACCGTGCTGTCGGGTTGCTTGCTCTCCTTGCGATGAGCCTCAACCCAACGATCCATCCTGGTCATTCGATCCTCAAATCGATCTACCAGCGAGAACGAAGGGCATATCCAATCATGCTTGCCCGCTTCGTCTGACAAACAACGTCCAGTCAAAACATAATCACCAGCGGATAGACCTTTGAAATCGACTTCAAAAGTTTCACCCAATCGTACTTGTATCGTTTTGCGAATCAGCGGCTCTTTTCCGATCTGAGCCATCATCACTTTGGCAGGCGAGTCATCCCACGGCCACACGTTAAGCTCCAATTCCAACTCCTGCGGCGATTCAGTTCCCCCTTTTGCCTCTTGCCCTTGACCGTTGCCGCCCTCAATATTTCTGCCCTCAATATTTCTGCCCTCAATCCCCTCGGCTTCGTAAAAGGTACCGATGCGAGCCCGCAGCAACGGCTCATTGACGTCCAATAACGTCGTCTGAGGCTCAAGCTTCCATCGCAGTCTCTGAAGTTGCTCCGACTGCTGGGCACCCTCGATGCCTTGGACCTCCAACCAAGCTTGATCGAGCATTCGGCCTGCGCGGGACAACGCAAGGGAGAAGAAGCTCTGGACGGCCTGTTCCAACGAAGCAGTGCTTTTGGCCCGGAGTTCGCTTGGAGCCTCTTGCCAAGCCCTCTCGAATCGTTCGAGGCGACGGCCAAGCTGGTAGCGCTCTGCTGCCCCTTGCCCCAAACAGACTTGCGAGGTGAAAAACCAGGCAAAAACAAGACAAACCACGGTCCGCTGGACAGTTAGTTTTCGAAGAAATTGGGTTGTCATTGGCATGGATCGAACCTGCGAAATACAGTGCTTGGAGATTCTACGGAGAAATCTACAGGAAATTCCTTCCCAGTGCGGACCGATCCGGGATACATTAGATATCTCACACACAAAAAATCCGGGCATTGTACTGGATCGGCAAAGTCCAGAGTCCACCTTCAAAGCCGTCCACGGGAAGGCACCCCAAGGGGGGTTGTGCATGAAGTTCTATCGCTATTTAGTTGTCGACATACTCGAAGATCGTCGTTTGCTCGCAGGTTTGGATGTGCGTGTCTTCGAAGATCCCTTGTCGAGTCGCTTACCTGGAGACACCAGCGTCCCGGCTTCAGAGCGCGTCGTCTATTTGGATATCAATGCCGACGGGACCCAGCAAGCCTCTGAACCGATCAGCGTCTCGGATTTCGATGGAATCGCTCGCTTTCGGAACTTGGAACAAGGGACGTACTACGTTCGACTTTTAGGATCGTCTAAGTCTCAGGTTCAAACGACCGATACGGTCCCTGCAGCGGCAGGGTCCTGGACCGGCGATGTAGGTGCATGGAAGGCCCTGCTTTGGCAAACCGATTCGGTCGGTTGGTTTGCGACTTCCGAATCCCTGATCCAATTGGATCTGGATCGATCCACCATCCTTGGCCGACTAGCCATGCCAGGCCGGTTGATCTCCGTCGAAATGCAAAGCGATTCCCAAGGAGTCGCGTTGGTTTCAACATCTACTTCCAAAACCCAATTGGTTGGTTTCGACCTCACGCTTCGGCAGGTCCGACATTACGAGAGTTCCTTGAGCCTTGAGCAAGGTCCTGCAAGCGGTGCTTCTTCTGATGTGGCACTTATCAGAATCGCCAACTCGACCTTCCTTCGACGCGCGACTCCCAGCGGTGATGAACTTGTGCGTGTCCCACCCCTAGAGACCTGGGATAACAACCCAGAGCTCACGTCGGTTGCAAACCGCATCGCACCGAATGCACAAATGGTTGCTTTTGGAAACGACTCTCTGATCATCCGCGAGCCGATGCTCGATGGATACATCATCTCGGTATGGAAGTACTCCGAGGAGTCCTTGGAACTGATCGCCCAACGCGATTTCGATTTCTCTGTGCAACTGGTCGCTGGCAGCCCAGACTCAAAGCAGATCGCCGTTGAAACCGATCGTGGGATTGAAATTCTTTCAACCTCCACAGGACTTCCAACCCAGTTGGTGCTCGAACAAGCCAAAGGACCCCTGGTGTTTGATTTGGGACGAGGAATCCTATGGTCGCTCTCTAAGTCCAACACATCCCGTTGGATCGGCTGGACGATTGCCGAAGGCTCAAAGGCATTCGACGTGCTCTTTACCGACGCTGGAACTCCAGAGAAAGCTTCAAGAACCAATTTTCAACTCGGTTTCCGCGGCGATACCCTTGTCGGTATCCGCGATGGACAAATCTACCGCCACGTATTGAGTATCGCCAAAGCGACCGTCGCAACGCTTAGCGATCAAGTCATCCAGCAGGTAGCGATCGGGATTCGCAATCGTTCTCAGAACAATCCGCCGATGCTCCGTGCTTTACCTGGCGTCCAAGCGACCGAGGACAAACCTGCTGCAATTCAAACATCCCAGTGGTCTGATTCAAGCGGCGACAGCGACGGAGATTCCCTCCACTATATCGTGGTCCGCGATGGACAACTTGGATCCGTTTCCTGGAGCACCAGCTCTGGAGGAGTCTACACCCCCAAGCCCGATGCCAACGGACAAGATCAAATCATCGTCCAAGCTTACGATGGTCGAAGCTGGTCGGCCCCTCAGACCGTGAGCATTCAAATCCAACCCGTTAACGATCCTCCACATGGGTTGCTCTACAGCGGTGTGTTAGCCATCCCGGAAAATCAGCCAGGTTATGTGCTAGGAAGCTTGTCGATCGTAGATCCAGATGCCAACGAAGTCTTCGACTACTCGGTCTCCGATGGTCGGTTCGAAGTCGTCGGCAACACGTTGAAAGTTCGGGATTCAGCGATGATTCCTTACCAAAACCCAGGCTGGATCGACCTGAGATTCCAAGCTCGTTCCAGAACCAACGGAGAGACCATCGAGCGGCCCGAGCGTATTTTTATCGTCCGGGACCAAACCCCTTATCACAACGATTCAAATCCAGCGGATGTCGATGGCGACGGAGTGGTTACTCCCCTGGATCCGCTCATCATTGTCGATTACCTCAACAGACATGGTTCGGGACAGATTACCCCCCCGGGTGAGGGCGAAGCCCGAAACGACTTGGATGTCGATGGGGATGGCCAAGTTTCACCGCTGGACATTCTCATCGTCATCAACGCACTAAACCGCGCTTTTTCGGAGGCCGAGGGGGAAAATGGGGCTTCGGACTCCACCGGCGATTCGGGTAAGGGCGACACAGGCACTTTGGCTCCTTTGGACCCAGAAGATCCATTGGGTTTGAGAAAAGCTAAGCGTTAAATCCCTGGAATTCCAGGGAAATCAGGTCCAAGGGGGGTTTTGTCCGCGGGAGTGGAAACAAAATTTGACATTTTTCCAAGCCAACCGATATCGATTTTGTTAGACTGGGTGTCCGACGGGAATGGACGTGCCCGAACCGGCTGTTCCCTCGCTTATCTGCCAGTCATCTCCTCCTGCTCATCGATCGGTATTGCTGTAAAGCGATCCGAGCCCATTCAATGTCATTACGCGTCTGTTGTATAGACGATAGCCCCACGTGCACACATGGTTTGCGACAGGCCATGGTTTCTGCCGGCCACGGCTTGATCGGAACTCTCAATCGTCTTGATGGCCTTGATGCATTTCTCTCGGAGAATCCTTGCGACATCATCATCTCAGAGCTGCGGGTTGCAAGCACGGATCTCTTTGATGCTTGCCAAAGTGTTTTAGAGAAACACTCTGGATCCAAGCTGATTGTCTATTCCTATGATGAGAATCCAACCCATGTAGCGCGGGCATGTGCCATGGATGTGTGGGATTACATTCCTAAACGATATTCCGTACAGCGATTGGTTCAGTCGTGCGAATCGATTGCAACGGGTCAACGGCCATTGGATTCCCTGATTGTTGTGACCAAGCAGTTTTTGTTGCATCCTCACAAGCCACCTGAATCGCTCACGGTGCCACTTACAAGGCGAGAGTATCAAATCTTGATTCACTTGTCGCTGGGGCTGAGCAATCGAGATATTAGCAAGTCGCTGAGCATTAGTTTAGAGACCGTCAAAGAGCATGTTCAGAATGTTCTGCGCAAACTGCAGATCAACGATCGAACGGCCGCTGCGATTTGGTCTTTGAGAAACGGGGTACCGACTCTCCGATTCGATACGATAGGCTAAGCGTCCTGGCTAGTCGTTTGGATCTTGCGATAAGTCAGGTTGATTCTAGGATCCACCGGTTTTTTCGTCTTTGGGACTTCATGCTGCCAATACTGCTGCATCCGTCCGGCCATGATTAGCAGCGACCCATGGCCTAGCAAGAAGTCCTGAGTGCGGCAGCTAGTATTGTGACGGATCCGAAATTTGCGAGTTTGCCCAAGCGATACTGAGCCGATGATATTCCCCATTTCCGGTTCATCATCTGCGTGCCAACCCATGCTGTCTTGACCGTGGCGATACAGGTTCAGCAAGCAATAGTTGAACTGCGGTCGCTGAGAATCGACTTGAACCGACTCAATCTGGGATTTGATTTCCACGAGGGTGTCGGTCCAAGGCAGTGCGACATTGACGATTCCCGAGTACTTGTATTGCACACCAGGATCACCGTAGGAGGCGATGAGCCTGGGTTGCAGATGCCCAAAGATGCCGGGCTTTTGTTCCCATTGGCATTCGGATCGCAAGGACTCGAAGAAACGGTCTGCCAGTTTCTGGGGAAAGAACGACTCTTGGTAAAGGATCACACCACCGTCTTCGAGCTCAATCCGCTGCATGATGTCACTGGATTTTTCTGTTGAATGTACCCATCGATCCCTAAGTTTCCCGAATAGATCGCAAAAAACCAATCCCAATCGCAACCGTTGCCAACCCCCGCGTAGAACGGGGCTTTTGCCCCGTAGCGGGTTGGGCTTCATTAAGTACAGCACCCCACGGGCTAGATAAGCCCATGTTACCGAATACTGCAACGCCGACTTGCACCTATAATACTTCGGTCAATGCATCGGTGGCATCGGAACCATTTTTCAAGGAAGTATCTGCTGTGGACGCCCAAGAATCCCGCTATCGTCAGATCGCTGCTCGACATAACGTGGCATGGGACAGCATTACCACTTTGAGTTTCCAGGATCGATTGGCTCAGCTTTCTGAGTGCCTTGCAGATCGCAATGTTCCTTATCCGATCCCTCAAGACAGAGCCGATAGGTATTTTGAAAGTGCCCGATCCGGAGAACCGTTTCGAATCGGTACCCTATCGGATCTGAGCGTGGATCTAGGGCCCTACGCCAACGCGCAATGGGTGGATGCTTATACCTTCGAGCAGCACCTGAGTTGGGCTTGTCTGATCGCCCAGCAGCAACGATCAAAACACCATTATGCCTGCACCGAGTATTTGCAAGGTGAGAGACTCTTCCAGATCGGAGGCTCTGTAATCCCGGACTTCTATCTGCTCAATGCCCGGATCTACCAACAGACGCTTTGGCAACTTGCCACGGTCAACATGATCATACCTGCGGAATTGTTTTTCACTTGCCACTCACGCCGTTTCTTCCCGGTGACTACCTTCATGAGGGCCCTTGAGCAAGATTACCTGCAAGAGCCCGACATCGGCCATGATGTGGCCGGACATGTTTCGACATTTACTATCCCAGTGGTCGCTAAATTGATGCAAAGCCACGGAGTTGCTCGCAACATGATCTACCAAGAGCGAGACGAAGCTCTAGCGCAGACGATCGATCCGGCGCGTCGACAAGCGATCGAGCGCCGAGGCGATGAACTGCTCCTGTATGCCGAAAGAATCTATTGGTTCACCGTCGAGTTCGGATTGGTCCGACAAGAGAACCAGATTCGGGCTTACGGTGCCGGAATCCTCTCTTCACCGGGCGAGACGAAATTCAGTATCGATTCCAACCGACCGACGCGAATCCTGATCGATCCCTCAAACGATCGAGACCTGCTGCGTTTGGCAACCACCGATTACTTGATCAGCGAGTATCAGAAGACTTACTTTGTTATCCGACGGTTCGAACTGCTCGAGAGCATCACGCCTGAACGCATCGTTAGGATTGCCAAGACCGCGTCGATGCTCCCTCACTTCTCTTGGCGCGACTTGGTTCCAGGGGATCATGTGCTCCAAGTAGGCGAGTCGGCGGTCTCAACCAACGAAAAGTATCTGCGATTAGCTTTCCACTCACTCGATACGCATTGCCAACAAGGGGACGAATGCTTGACCCGAACCGCGATTCGCAACTTGCGTATCTTCGCAATCCGTCCCAATGCGACCCAAGAGCTATCAGAACACTTCGGGAGTCAAATTCCATCGGTTCCGGCCGGGATCATGGATTGGTTTTCCCCTAGGGAGTCTGCCGGTGAATTCACTCAAGTGACTCGACCGATGAGCGTCCAGGATCAATCCTAACGAAGCACGACTGAAATTCGCCTTCGGGGGTGTTGCTTTCGCAATCGCTTGTTCTATCCTGAAAGCCCCACCCACTGAATCCCCACCTATTCGATGGTGCATCATGAAATCTAGACCGCAACGACTTAGGATCGCTTTGTGCTTGGCAATCTGTATGACCTACTGGAATCATCCACTGCAAGCTCAAAACACACAAGCCGATTCCAAGATTACCACAAGCGACAAGACCCTGTACGCACAGCCCAGCTATGTGCTGTCCAACGGCCAAGTTGAACTTGCGATTACGCAGCTGGGCGGGCACATGGCACCGGTGAAGTTCTACCGAGATACCGACCGGCCCGTGGAACCTTATCACATCAGCCCATGGCAAGAAGAAAAAGGCCCCCAGATGCCCGCTGCGGTCCTGGTCCCGCTTCGAGGCGACTTCTTTTGTATGCCCTTTGGTGGCAATTCCGAGCCTGTCGGTGACCAAAAGCATACTCCACACGGAGAGGTTGCCACTGCCCTATGGACTCGGAGATCCCTCGAGCGCTGGGGCGATGTACAGTCGATGTCCATGACCATGCAAACGACTGTATTAGCCGGCAAAGTCACCAAGGATATCTACTTGGTCGATTCCCAAAATGTCGTCTACACCAAACACACCCTCGAAGGCTTTCAGGGCAAGTTCCCACTGGGGCATCACGCGACATTGGCCATGAGCCAGCAGGAGCAAAGCGTCCATCTTGCATCGAGCCCGATCCGTTTCGGCATGACTTATCCGGGCCTTTTCTCAGATCCCAAACAAGGTGAATATCAATCGCTAGAGCCCGGCAAGCAGTGGCAGTCGCTAGCGCATGTTCCTGTTGCATGGAAAGGTCAGGCCGATGCAGACTTGAGCCGACTACCAGATCGACCAGGACATGCGGACCTAGTTCAAATCTTCAATCTAGCTCCCGATGCTGCTGGCAATCCAGCTTGGATGACCGCCACTTTCACCGACAAGGGTTATGTGTGGTTCAGCCTCAAGGATCCGCAGATCCTCAACTCGACCGTCTTTTGGATCGAGAATCGGGGACGCCATGGTTATCCTTGGCTCGGCAGAAATCACTGCTTAGGCCTCGAAGACGTAACGGCGTACTTCGCCGATGGACTCAAAGCATCGATCGAACCGAACCAGCTTAATCAACAAGGTATCAAAACGGCATTGGAACTCACCAAAGAAAGACCCACCGTAGTCCCCTACATCCAAGGTGTCGTTCGAGTCCCCCAGGCGTTCCAATCCGTTAAGACCATCGAATTCAGTCCAGGAAATATCACGCTGGTTTCCCCAGAGGGCCTGCGCGTTGAAACTCCCGTTCGGCATGAATTCTTAAAGACGCTAAAACTCTAAACGCTCGATCGCAAATCCAATCGACGAAGACTCCACTAAATCAACAGTCCATAAAAAACTCCTCGGGTATTGCTGCGAAATGATTAGCAAAACGGCCTTCACATCCAAGCGATGGAAAAAGATAACAACGACCCTGGCTTGGTTGATGACCCTTTGGGTTTGTTCCAGTGGTCTGAGGCTCCATGCCGAGGATCGACCGAACATCCTATTTATCTTTTCGGACGATCACGCTCAAGCAGCCATTTCGGCTTACGGGTCTAAAGTCAATACGACACCCCATTTGGACCGGATGGCCAAAGAAGGTGCACGATTTGTCAACTCCTTTGTGACCAACTCGATTTGCACACCGAGCCGAGCCACGCTTCTGACCGGACAGTATTCCCATTGCAATGGAGTCCCCGTTTTCAATCGGTTTGATGGATCGAGGGATCATGTTGCCAAACGATTGCAGCAAGCGGGCTACCACACCGGGATGATCGGCAAGTGGCACTTAGGGAGCGATCCAACCGGTTTTGATCGCTGGATCGTCCTGCCTGGACAAGGTGCTTATTGGAACCCTCAGTTTCTGGTCCCTGGTCACAAGTTGACCATCGAGGGGCATTGCACCGAAATCACCACGGAGCTTGGAATCGAGTTCCTCGAAACAAGACCTGCAGACAAGCCGTTCTTCTTGATGTTGCATCACAAAGCACCCCACCGAGAATGGGAGCCCGACAGCAAAAACAAAGCAGCATTCCAAGATCGCAAATTTCCTGAACCCGATACCCTTTGGGACGATTACTCGACTCGACCTGCGGCACTCCCCGAAAACGAACAAACGATTGCCAATGACCTGACACGCCGCGATTTGAAACTTACCCCTCCCGAAGAACTCCAAGGACAAGAACGAAACAAGTGGTTGGGTGTCAAACCTACCAGCGTCCTGGTCGATGGGAAAACGATCGAAGGCAAGGAACTCGTCAAGTGGAAGTATCAGCGTTACATGCAAGACTACTTGGCCTGTGTCCAAGGGGTCGACGATAGCGTCGGAGCGATGCTCGATTATTTGGACAAGAAAGGCCTATCGAAAAACACAATCGTCATTTATACGGCTGACAATGGTTGGTACTTAGGTGAGCTCGGCATGTACGACAAACGATTCATGTACGAACCGGGTTTGCGATCTCCTTTGATCATGCGCGGGCCAGGGATCCAACCCGGCTCGACCCCCGAAGCCATGGTGGCCAACATCGATCTTGCACCGACCTTTCTTGCGTTTGCCAATGCCCCAGTCCCGGATTCCATGCAAGGCAAATCGCTGCTGCCTCTGCTGCAAGGTCAAGCACCCAGCGACTGGCGCACGTCGGTTTACTATCGCTACTACCACGATCCAGGTCATCACAATACTCGCGCTCATTACGGGGTCCGAACGGCGACCCATAAATTGATCCATTACTGGCGCAAAGACGCCTATGAAATGTTCGATCTTATCAGCGATCCAAACGAACAGAACAACTTGCTCCATGATCCTCAAAGTTCTAACAGCCCGGCGACTGCAAAACTCTTTGCTGAGTTGAAAGTAGAAGCCCAACGGTTGCAAAATCTCTATCAAGACGACGGCAAATACGCAGACCCACAGACATGGCCTAAAGGTGGCTCCGATGGCCCCTTTGATGACAAACAGCCACTGGGCAAGAAAACCGTCCCGCAAGCGATCGCCCAAGCGACCGCAGGCTCCAAAGGGGGTTAGTGTCTCCAAAACCCCCTATTAAGGGGGTGTCGCACCCCTTTTTTTCATTTAGGTAGTAGCTTCCAGCCGGTTTTTCGTGCAATAATGCCGAGCTAATCCGAGCAGCAAGTTGGATAACAGATCGCTAAGTTGTCATGCCCTGGGCGATTTGAAATTGCTGCTCGATGCAATCTCTTTTTGCTTTTTCTTTTCTGATTCATTGAAGGTCTTGCTATGTCAATTCATCGACGAGTTGGGATTGCTGCGTCATCCTCGCAGCGTTTTGGGGCTAATCGTTCGAGTGGTTTTACATTGGTCGAGCTGTTGGTGGTCATCGCGATCATCGGCATTTTGGTTGGATTGTTATTGCCTGCTGTGCAAGCCGCCCGAGAGGCAGCCCGGCGCATGCAGTGCCAAAACAACTTCCGCCAGCAGATTCTAGCGCTGCACAATTGCCACTCGGCGCTCAAGAGGTTCCCACCTCAGTCGGGGAACTTTGGAGGCGCATGGTACGCACCGTTGTACTTCCACATGTTGCCCTACATGGAGAACAACACGGTTTGGAATATGGCATCGACGTGCGATCTTGCCGCTGCGGTGGGCCAAGCGACCCCCAACAACTGGGTGGACCTGGGGTACACTTGGCCGACTTGGGGTTCGGTCAACACCAACAGTCGCACTTGGCTTCGTCAAACGAGCATCCCATCGTTTCGATGCCCAAGCGATTCGACACTGGGCAATGGTTTGGACTGGACCCCAGGAGATTCTTCTTACGCAGGAAACTTTTTGGTCTTCGGAGGTGAGTG
>JAGWZB010000540.1 GCA_018969045.1 Planctomycetota bacterium
CTATCCACCAGCCAATCCCCATGAGAAACCCCCACGCCGCACCCAACGCCCGCTCCAAGGGCAATTCGCTCCAGCCCACCACTTCTCCCATCCGGTTCCATAAACTCGCACCAACGACCCCCGTGACCATGAACAACTTCAATACCCCGGACACCAACTGTTTGACTACCTGAGCGTCGCGCCATCCCACCAGCCCAGCAACCATGTGACCCCAGTTCCATGCAAGTCTCTCGGCCCGAAACTCAAATCCAGCTTGCGCAAAATGAACCGCCAAGCCTACACAGAAAAAGCCAACCATCAGCGGAAACCCAACCAACATCACCCGCAAAAACCATCCCCAAACCCTTGGATACCAGTCGCCCAAACTCCCGACTCCCGCGGGAATTTCCACCAAACTATCTGCAAGCCAGTTCGATACCACTTCCAACCCATAAGCACCCCAGAAATCCAGAATCGCAACCCCAACAAGCCAAACCAGAGCTACCGACCATTCCTGACTCCGCGGAAATAGCCCCTCTTGCTTTGCCCTACGACGCCTTAAGGCTGTCGCAGGATGCTTTCGGTCTTCCAGGGACTCAGCCATCTGCAGACACCTTGGGTGATCTCGAAGACGTGCTCCAGGGAATGGGCTCTAGCACCGATCGCTGCTGATGATCCATCCAAATGCTGAGCTCCTCCTGAAAATACCATCCCATCCCACTTAGACTCAGCAACAACCCCCAACCCAACGCGACCCATTGCACTGAGCCACCTAGGGCCAATCGATCCCACGCGGCAATCCCACGCGTAATCCAAGTTCTTGCAATCCCAATGGCTATCATCACAATCGCTGCAGGTAGCGACAGTCTGAGCGCAACGCTAAGGGCTTGGCCAAATCGTATTGCCATTTCGTACAACAAATCGGTGGTATCCAAACCACTCCCAACCGGAAACCGATCAAACGTTTCAAGCACCAACTCCAACGCCCATCGATGCCCCCCGCATAGCACAAACAAAACACCTGTTGTTAGAACGAGTATTCGCTGAATCGGGTTCTCGTGCTCCATTGCCTCATGGTTTTGTTCAAGCCTCAATCCAGACATCTCTGACAAGCTGTTTCCTGCAGTCTGGAATGCGGCTAAAAACAAATGGATCGATAACGCGATCGTTGAGCCAAAAATCAATTCACTTGCAAGCAAGCCGATTCCAAGGCCTGCAGATCCAGGCAACTCAATGGGCATACCCAACCCAACAAGCGGAGTTATCGATAAGCTGATCATCGCTAGAAGCAACATACGTATCGGAAAGGATACTCCCACCGATGCGAAAGGAGGTAAGCTTAAGAGGATCGGCCCGAGTCGAATCGCTACGCACGCATAACACCAAAGAATGCTCTCGACTCCTCCTGCAGCCAGTTCCTTCATGGCAAACCCTTGCCAAAGACCACGGTCGGTATCTCGATGATTCGATCCTTCGAGTACTCGACCAATTTATCGGCCATCCACGGGAGCATCACGAGCAATGCCAACCCGATCAACAGCAATCGAGGTACCGTAGCAATCGTCGAGTCCTGGATCTGCATAACCGTTTGCAATACACCTAGAATCAACCCCACCACCAAGGCGATCAAAAGCAACGGGCCGACGATCATCAAGGCTTGAAACAACGAGCCGCGTATTAAATCCACTGCGTCTTGCGTCATCATTTGGTCTAAGGCCCCTAAAGCGAACTACCCATCGTCCCGAAACTATCAAGCAACATCTGCACGACCAATCGCCAACCATCGACCAATACAAAAAGCAATAACTTGAACGGGACCGATACCATCGCCGGCGACAACTGCGAAAGACCCATCGAACTAATCACCGCCGCAATCACCAAATCCAAAACCAAGAACGGTAAACAGATTTGAAAACCCATCAGAAATGCGGTCTTTAACTCACTGAGCATGAATGCCGGCAAGAGTACGATCAGCGGCACACTTTCAAAGCTCTCGGGCGGTGTCGCAGTTGGTGCATACCTACTGTAGAACAAATGGACGTCATCATAATTGCCAGCCATCGCAATTTGCCGTGACATGAACCGATGAACCGGTGCTATCCCGCGCTCCCAAGCTTCCATAGCTCCCATACCGCTGTCCTGAGCGGTATACGGAACGATCGCATCCTCGTATACCTGCTTCCAGACCGGACTCATTACAAACAAGGTGATGAACAACGTGATCCCACTGAGAACCTGAG
>JAGWZB010000100.1 GCA_018969045.1 Planctomycetota bacterium
CCACCGTCGTTATTCGCATCGGACGACGCGTTGGGATTCTTATCCAGCAATGTGTTGCCTGCAAGAGCCCAAATTTCTGTGTCGACAGTCCCCAAATAGCCTTCCTTGCCTTGGCAATACGTGGCTGTTTTGATGATGGACTTCGAATCGAGCCGTGTCTCTTGGCCGCTGCAACAGGTCGCGTTCCAAGCGACCAGGAGCAGACCGATTAGCAATCCAAAGTGGGTGACTTGCATGACGATTTCCAAATTCCAAATCGGTATCGATTTGGGTTACTTACCAGAGGGAGCAGGCGTTGCGGGCACGCCGTTTGGAGCGGGAATTACGGCAGCAGGTTGCTTGGCTTCGGCCCTGCGTCGCTCTTGAATGTCCGGGACTATTTCGAGCAGTTCGTTGGGTTTCCCAAGAACCTTGGAAAGTTCAAATGCATCATAAAGTTCGCCACTTGCAGTCCTGGACTCGTAACGGAGTTTCTCTCGATCGATATGAATCACTTGATAGAGTTGGGTGTCTTCTGCAACCCGCACCATAAACGGCTTTTGGTTGATGTTGTACATCTTGGGTCCACTGACCGAAACCACGTAGACCGTTCCAATGTGTTTGTCTTGATGCGTCAGACCTACAGGTACGTTCCCGGTAGTCTCTGCGTGGGGTGTTTCAAGTCCTGTTCGACCGTAGGTGTGATCGTGTCCTTGGAGAACCAGATCGACGTTGTACTTGTCCAAAATAGGCTTCCAAAGGGAGCGAAGCTGGGCGTTATCCCG
Source organism: Planctomycetota bacterium (assembly GCA_018969045.1). Taxonomy (GTDB): domain Bacteria; phylum Planctomycetota; class Planctomycetia; order Pirellulales; family Pirellulaceae; genus JBKCUI01. Next base: position 765 of record JAGWZB010000100.1, read on the forward strand.
ATCCTTAGCCGTCGAAAATACGGGGTGATGGAACGAACAGATCACCCATGGGGATGAGTTTGCAGCGAGTGTTTTATCGAGCCATTCGGCTTGCTCTTGCAGTCGCATATTGCTGTTGAGAATGACGAAACGGGCATTCTGGTAAACAAAGCTGTAGCATGTTTCCTCTAAGCCCTGAGGGCCGTGGCTTGGGAGCGCGAACTGGGGCCTCCAATGATGGGTAACACCAGCTTTTCCCTCGGAACTCTTGTGCATTTCGTGATTCCCAACCACCGGAACATTGGGAATCGTAGCGTTTAACCAGGATCCTGCACCGAACCACTCTCCCCATTGCGCATCGGATTGTGCAGTATTGACCAAATCCCCAGCGTGCAACAAGAACTTGGCTTTGGGGGCATCGCTATAGGCCTCCCGGATTACCCTAGACCACATCGAACGAATGTCGTTTTGAGCATCCCCAAAGTAGATGAATGAAAAAGGCTCTTGTTCAACTTTGGCCGTTTTGAACTGAAACCATTCGCTCCAATTAACACCGTCCCCGACGCGATATGCGTATTTGGTTCCCGGATTCAACTCTTGAAAATGAACCGAGTGAAAATGAGCGGTGCTTAAATCGGTTTTCAATGCGACCGACTCAGCCTCAATCCTGGAGGCTGTTTTTGCAAATTCCGGACCTGGAGTGGCGATCGCAATTTCGGCGTAAGCCTTGTCGACATCCACGCTCGTCCGCCAAGTTACACTTTGGCTATTCGTGGGATCAGCGGCCCAAGTAAGGACGATTCGATCAGGCATCGGGGAGGGAGTATAAATCTCGACATCTTCAACTTTGCGCACTTTCGCATGCGTGTGGCCATCCTCTCCGTCATGGCAGAACCCTGCGACCCCAACGCGTGCTAGATAGATGATCATCAGAGTGGACAGCATCGAAAATTTCGAACGGTTCAAGATCAAGGCTCCGTGAACAAAGTTCCGTGAACAAAGGTAAGAATGAACTGCGAAAGTAGGCTACCAATACTGATCTCGAATGCATCATCTAATCGGTTAAGGTTTGAAAAGAGGATCGTTAAGACTTCCGCATGCTCGCGAAATTCTGACGAACCTTCTTGCGATTTTCACAGGAAACTCTCCCAAGGATCCTGGCTTTGCAGTTCAAATACGCACCTAGACAAGTCAGCAGTATCGGAAGGTGCTAAAACAATCTTTGGATCGCGGGGGGATTTCGATGGTGAGCGAATTGTTGGGATTTAGACCAAAGGCATTGCGCCGTGAAATATCACTTGCCGCACTTCAGCTCTTCTTTGCACTAATTGCAATGAATGGGATTTCCCATGCACAAGACAAGAGTCCAGAGCCTTCGGGCCGTTTCGCCGGACCAACCGAGTCGGGGTTTCTGCTTCCTAACGGCTGGCACCTGACTCCAGCGGGAAAGCAAGTCGATACCAGCGATCTGCTGCTGAACATTGTGCCCCTAAAGGACTCCCGACGCGCGGTCATCGCTACCAGCGGGTTCAATGAACATCAACTTGGTCTTGTGGATCTAAACACCGGTGAATTCCTGAACAAGCAGGTGGTGCATCAAAGCTGGTTCGGGTTGGATGTCGCCCCTGATGAGACTCGCCTTTGGTGGTCTGGTGGCGGACTGGGCCAAGTCCATGAGTTTGCGATTCAAGAAAATCAGTTGATCCAAACCAGCCAGAAAGAACCGAATGTTTTTGAACTGAGTCGTAGTGAGCTGTCCGAAATCCGAAAGAAACTCGCCAAAGAAAACGCTTTCAAAAGTGGCCTAGCTTGGGATTCCAAGCGAGAACGCCTTTACGCTCTGAACATCAACCAAGGAAAATTGCTTGCGATTGCCCAGGATGGACAAAGCACACTCGAACTGGAATTGGGAGGACGTCCCTACGACGTTCAGATATCACCTCACAATGGGCTGGTTTATGTAAGCGATTGGTCCGAACGACGGGTCCTGGTCATCGATCCAGATCAGATGACCATCGCTGCGAGAATCCTCGTCGGAGAGCATCCGAATCAACTAGCGTTTCACCCCATCGACAACCGTCTTTTTGTTGCCTGCAGCTCATCCAATGGGGTTTGGGTTATCGATTCGAAACGTGGAGTCGTGACCGAGACGATCATGACCAGCCTCTTTCCCTTAGCTCCCGAGGGAAGCACTCCGGATGCACTTGCGATATCTCCAGACGGGAAACACCTTTTAGTGGCAAACGCCGACAACAACTGCATCGCCCTAGCGGATATCTCGGTCGAGAGTCGGAGTCAAATCAAGGGTTTTATACCGACGGGTTGGTATCCAACGTCGATTGCCATGACACCCGACGGTAAAAAGATCTTGGTTGGCGTTGGAAAAGGGAATCAAACCAAACCCAATCCGTTTTTTTCCGAGAACACCGACGACAAGTCACTCAACCAGCAAGACAAGTTTGTTCGCAAAATGTTACCTTATCCTTACATCGGAACCACGATCCGTGGAGCTCTCTCTATAGTCGATTTCCCAAGCGAAATGGAACTGCAAGAGTACACGGCGCAGGTCTATCGAAACTGCCCTTACTCAGACAAACTGCTTACTTCAGTACCTTCAACACTTCCCTCGATCATCCCAACACGCGTTGGAGATCCTTGTCCTATCAAGTATGTGATTTATGTCATCAAAGAGAACCGAACGTATGACCAAGTCTTTGGAGACATGGCACTCCAGAGCCCTCCGAAAGGAAACGGCGACCCAAGTCTTTGCATGTTCCCTCGCAAGGTCACCCCGAATCATCATAAGATTGCGGAGGAATTTGTCTTGTTGGACAACACCTACTGCAATGGTCAAGTCAGTCGAGATGGGCATCCATGGAGCACCATGGCTTACAACACAGATTACATCGCACGAGATTGGCACTTGACCTACTCCCAACGACTGGGTGTCGATGATGATGATCAAGGCGATTTGTCCAATGCTCCATCTGGCTACATTTGGGACGCGTGCAAGCGAGCAGGGGTTAGCTACCGTTCCTACAAAGAATACGGAAAACGCACCTCCGACACTCAGGGCAATGTCCTCATGGAAGGTCGGGTCCCAGGGCTAATCGGGCATGTTTGCCCAACTTTTGGACTTGGCACTGGGGGTAAAGGCCGCGAGCGTGACAAAGACCTTGTCGATGTTATGCTTGCAGAGTACCAGGAGTTCATCAAGAACGGAAATATGCCTCAATTCATCATCATGAGTTTGGGAGAGGATCACACCGATGGAACGACCCCTGGCGCATTCACTCCAGAAGCGTGTGTCGCCAGCAATGATCTTGCTTTAGGGAAGTTACTTGAAGCGGTAAGCCACAGCCCTCTGTGGGCCCAAACCGCAATCTTTGTCATCGAAGATGATGCGCAAAACGGCCCAGATCACGTCGATGCACACCGCACCGTTTGTTTAGTCGCCAGTCCCTATACCAAACGTGGTGCCGTCGATAGCACGCAGTACAGCACCGTTAGCATTATTCGGACTATGGAGTTGATCCTTGGACTAGAGCCTCTCTCTCAGTTCGATGCGGCCGCACAACCGATGTTTAACGCATTTACGACCACTGCTGATTTAACACCCTTCCAAAAAGCCGATCCCCAAATCGATCTTGAAGCTACAAATCAAGCGACCGCATACGGTGCTGAACGCTCCCTCCAAATGGATTTCACCGAATACGATCGGATCGACGACTTTGAACTCAATGAGATTCTCTGGAAAGCTGTCATGGGCGTCCAGGCTCCTATCCCGCCTGCGGTCCGTCGGGCAATCGCCGTCCGATTTCCGTCCCAAACCAAGTGAAATTCTGGACGTGTGGACCAACACGGATCGATGAGGTGCGGGAAGCTAAGATTCAAAGGACTCGAAAGTTCACCCGAGTCAGGACCTGAATGACCAAATATTTAGCGGTTCAGCAGCCGCCGAAGGATGTTTTTCGTGTTCTAACAACCCCTTGATTTGGCTACAATTTCCGAGACACACATCGCCGTGCCTTTTCTTTTGTTTCTCTGGATAACTCCATGCGATCCCTGTTCTCAAACCTCCTGTCTGCCGTCTCCAAAAGTCTATCCAACCATCGAAAACAGCCACGGAAGTCTCGGCAACGACGGCTCTTTGCTGAAGCCCTCGAGACTCGCAAAGTCTTTGCCGTTGGGATCCCTGAGATCTACATCAGCGAAATTCAAGACGATCCGCTCTTTGGAAATCGTGATACGGACCAGTATGTGGAACTCCGAGGGGCTGCGAATTCCACCCTCCCTGCGGGAACTTATTTTGTCGTGCTCGAAGGTTGGGGGGCCGTCCCAGGTGGCCCCGGATACCTGCACAGCGTGATCGATCTTTCCAACTTGAGCTTTGGTGCCAACGGCTTTCTGACGATCACCCAGCTAGGAAGTCCCTACCAAGTCGACCCGCAGTCGACCCGTTTGGTCAGCAACTCAACGGGCTTTGCCGGATTGCCCGATGGTCGATGGAGCGACGCGTCTGATCTCTCCGATCGATTCTCATTCATCAGCGGCACACAGTCGTTCCTCATCGTCAGTGCGACAAGCAAGCCGACTCCCGGAAATGACTACGATCTGAATGATGATGGCAATTTGGACAACGGTGCCGATAGTTGGAACACTTACGACTCGGTCGCCATGATGGGATACACACCCTCTCCAGGTTGGTCCTATGGCCGTATCACATTCTCTCACTTGACGACAAATCACAGATACCCAGCAGGTAGTCTCTACACGGTCCAAGAAAACATCGGGTATGTCGGGCGCATCGGTAGTTCAACTGGATACACCGCAAACGACTGGGTCTGCGGTACGACCATCGCCGACACCCTTAACCCCAACTCCGCCTATCGCTTCACCTACGGCACTTTCGGCGATCCAAGACCTTTGGTCTATTCGGGTCGAGCCATCAACCACGTGGGAACCTACAACTTTGGGGGTGGATTCACCGGCCAAGCTCTCCTGGATTCCGACCGCAACGGGGTGCTTGACTCCAACGACATGCCTCTTGGTAATGTCTCGGTCTTTGCCGATCGCAACGACAACGGCGTTCGAGACAGCACCACCATCGATGTCATCGCAGCCCAACAAACCCTCGATGTCGAACTGGCAAACACCTTTCCAAACGCAACTCTGACTGTCGCCAATTCCAATAACAAGAACATCGGATTTAAGGTCAAAGCCCAAGCTACCAACGATAACGCCGGTAATTCCATTCGGGTCTTGGCCAGCGAAGGCATTCCCTGGTTCGATGACTCAGACCGACTCAAGGTCATGTTCTATCGCGAAGCCAACTCGGTCTCGATCGAAGCCATCGCCGCCGAAACCCTTACGGTTTCATTCGGTCGAATCGACATCTACGACAAAGACGATAATTTGTTAGGCACGCGCTCGACCAATCCTCTCATCGGTACCGCTAGGCAAACCATCGGCTTTACCCGCCCTAGTGCCGACATCAAGTACGCGATCATCTACACCGATAACAACGTTCCAAACAGCAGTCCTTTCGGTAAGTTCGATAAACTCAGATACAGTTACCCTGAGTTTCAAACAACCACCGGACCAGATGGAAAGTTTCGAGTCGACGAAATCCCTACAGGCACCTACCGACTTACGGTTTCTAACTACCCAGGCAACCTGATTCCCATCACTCCAAACTCCACAGCACCTCTGACCGTCTCACGCTTCGAGCACCTCAACAACGTGACATTCGGCTACAAGGATAATCTTCCACCCGAAATCCTATCGACGCAGTTCAATATCCCGGAAAATCCGGCGGTAAACTCGGTCGTCGCTACCGTCTTGGCCTCCGATCCCGATGCGGGACAATCCCTGACGTACCGTTTCACCTCGAACTCCGGCCCATTTAGCATCGATCAGATCACGGGAGAAATTCGCTACACCGGAAACGGGCCATGGAATTTCGAAACCACCAAAGAACTGAACGTCGAAGTCGAAGTGCGCGACTCACTAGCAATCCCAGGTACCACCAGAAAGTTCATCAAGTTAGTTAATCTCGATCGCAACGAAGCCCCCAGTGCGCAAGATGCGAACTTTACGATCGACGAGAACGCACCTGCAGGTACCATCGTCGGCACGGTAGTCGGTTCGGACCCCGATGCTGGCGTCAACGGGCAGATTGTTTTTCAGCTCGGGGTAGGGGCCCCAACCGGAGCGTTCAGCATCGACGAAAATACTGGGCGCATCACCGTTGCTTCACCGACACTGCTGGACTTCGAAACCAGACCGGTTATCAGCCTCCCGGTCATTGTTCGCGACAAAGCCACGCCTCCGTTGTCCGGCAATGCCACGGTGATTGTCAATCTTCGAGATCTCAACGAAGCTCCCTCGAATGTTACTTTTACTGACCGCGTCACCATTGCTGAGAATACCGTAGTAATCCTGCCGGTCAGAGTCGCAACCGTCGCGATCGTCGACGATGCACTTGGCACCAATAACTTGTCTTTGTCTGGACCAGACGCAAGCCACTTTAGCCTCATCGGAAACGAACTGAAATTCCAAAGCTCGACCCCTCTGGATTTCGAAACCAAATCGATCTACCGCGTCACAGTCTCGGCCGATGATCCGTCGCTGGGCTCATCGCCAGACGTGAGCGTACCCTTTGAATTGGTGATCGCCGATGTGAACGAAAAGCCCTCAGGGATCGTCTTTAGTGATGTCGTCAACCCTGTCTTGGAAACCACGCCCGTCAATACTGCGATTCGAGTTGCGAACATCTCAGCCCTCGACGATGCGATTGGCAATAACGTCTTTTCTTTGGGCTCAACGCTCGATGCAAGTTTCTTCCAAATCGTCGGAAACCAGTTGCAGTTTAAATCCGCAACGCCGCTGGACTTTGAAACCAAACCTAGTTACCGAGTGGTGGTTCAAGTCGACGACGCTGCGTTTCCTGGTTTCCCGGACGCATCCTCGACCTTCACACTCTCGATCGGGGATGTCAACGAGCCACCTGTGGATCTGCGACTCGATAGCGCTGTGACGCTGATCAACGAAACCAACGGTGTCTCTGCAGGACAGACCGTTGCGACGATCGTCGTTGTTGACGATTCGACCGGCAGCAACCAACTGACGCTTGAAGGTTCTGACGCAAGCTCCTTTGAAATCTCTGGCAACCTGCTTCGCCTCAAAGCAGGCTCCCCCCTGAACTTCGAAGTCAAACCGTTCTATGACGTCACGGTCCGACTGGTCGATCCCTCCTTGCCAGGACCTCCAACTCTGACAAGATCGCTGCGGGTCAATATCAGCAATCGTCCCGAAGTCATTTCGATCAGCGATGAGTCTGGCTCGCCACTTGCCGAAAGAATCAAGTCGATCCGTTTAGGTTTTGATACCGAACTTGGTACCATCCCAGCCGATGCGATCAGTGTTGTGAAAAAGGATGTCGGCTTTGTCGCTGTCCCTTACAGATCGACACGCGGGCTAGTCGATGGAAAAACCGTTGTCGATTTAACGTTCTCAGGTCCCTTAGTCGACCCCCAAGGCTATCTGATCGATGGTGTTTATGAAGTCTTTGTAACTGGTTCCAAAGTCACCATGGCTGGAACCAATATCACCGGTTTATCGTATAACTCAGGTATTCTTTCGGTCTTGAACCCAGTCTCTGCTGGTTTGTTGCAAATCAACGGAAATACCTTGCTTTTGGCTAAACAATTGGGGGCTTATCAAGTCACCCTCAGCGGTCTGAGCGATGTTCCCCAAGTTTTGCAATACGACGTTGATTTCGATGGTAATGGTACCGTCGATCGGAATCTTTCAGGCGGCACGACGCTGACCATCCCGGACGTGAGTTTCGCACAGGCCGGTAGCTACACGATGAAAGTCGTCGCTAGATCCAGCGGACAAATCTTGGGCTCGGCTAGCTTCGCGATCGCTGTGAGCCCTGAAACCAGCTCCACCGAGAACTGGATTTCGGCCATGGATACCGACCGTGATACATCGGTCTCTCCCCTGGATGTTTTGGTGGTCATCAACAGCATCAATACCGGTGGCGGACGATATAGCTTCGATTACGACGTCGACCGGGATGGAAATATCTCCCCCTTGGATGTGTTGATCGTGATCAATTATCTGAATACTTCCCCATCGGGTCGTATCGACACCCTGGGTGAGTTGATCATGGCTGAGTCAGGTGGAAATACGGGTATCACTGCCAACCGAAGCGTCCAAGGAAAGATTTTGACCAGCACTCGATCACTCTTTGCCTCTCTGGATGGATCCGACCGACTCGATATATCCAATCTAGTCGCCCAAGATGGGAGTTTCGCGATCACCGACGAAGTCTTTTCGGATCTCTTTGGCATCATTCCAGATGGTACCTACGTATTGTCTCTTTCAACCCGTTCTGGAAATACTTTCTCCAGCGCGATGGACAAACGTTTCTTGAACCTAAAGGACCACTTAAACGCCTTCTCGTTTGTTTCGCTTGTTGGACGTACTGGACAACTCAGAGCCGTTTGGTCGGCTTCAGCACTCGGAGTACGCTACAACGTCCTGGTAGGACCAACCGGAGGAACCCTCAGCGTCCTTCGTTCGGGACTGTCGGATACCTCCCTGCAAACCGAATTGGCATCGGGGGTCTACGACATTCAGATCGAAGCTGTCGATGCGGCGGGTAATAAACGGCTTTCAGAGAAGCGGACCGTGACGGTCTAGCACCAGCGTTCCGAAATGGATCGCTCGATACACGAAGACTTGGAGCAAACCATGGTAGTCAGACACGCATCCCGAACTCAGCGGGTTGGGATTGTCGGTGCGGGAATCGCGGGACTAGCCCACGCTTGGTCCGCCGCAGAGCGTGGGCACCAAGTAACGGTCTTTGAACGATCGAGCAAATCTTCCGGGGCTTCAATCCGAAATTTTGGAATGGTGTGGGTCATCGGCCAGCCCGATGCGATGCAGGCTATTGCACTGAACTCTAGGGACAGATGGCTCGAAGCGGCCCAGAAAGCTGGCTTCTGGATCGCACCTTGCGGATCCTTGCACTTGGCTCACCATGACGATGAATGGCAAGTGCTTCAGGAATACGTCCAGCAGCATCAAGGTTCACTACGATCAAAGTACTTGAGACTGCTGGACCCTGATCAAACTCAATCGATGACTCCGGCAGCCAATCCCAAAGGGTTGCTAGGAAGCCTATGGAGCGATACCGAATGCTGCGTTGATCCAACCAGCGCCATTCGAGCGATTCCAGCGTGGCTACACCGCGATTACGGAATCAACTTTCAGTTTTCAACGGCAGTCACCCACGTCCAGAGCGGATCTGTTCGGACTGCGGATTCCAAGATGCATTCGTTTGATCAAATCGTGATCTGCTGTGGTGACGACTTTGCAACCCTTTTGCCCGAAGTGTACCAGGGGGTATCGATACGTCCCTGCAAGTTGCACATGATGCGAACGATCCAGCAACCGGACTCCTGGCGAATCGGTCCGCATCTTGCCGGTGGTCTGACACTAAGGCATTATCCTAATTTTAACGGATGTCCTACGCTCAAATCCTTGCAACAAAGGATTGCGCATGAATCGCCCGAACTTGATGAGCTAGGGATTCATGTCATGGCTTCACAGAACCATCTTGGGCAAGTAGTCCTCGGGGACTCTCACCAATACGGCGACCAAGTCGAACCGTTTGACACTTGCGATATCGATCAGTACATCCTGCGGGAGCTTCGGAAAATCATCCAGCTTCCAACTTGGGATCTACAAGCGCACTGGCATGGTATCTATGCCAAGTACACTGGCGGCTTGGTCTTCGAACAACTCGTTAGCCCAGGGGTCAGGGTATTTACCGGACTGGGTGGAAATGGCATGACTTTATCCTTTGGTCTTGCTGAAGATGCATGGGACCGTTGGGAAATAACTTAAGCCTGGAGTCGATGATGAAACATGTATGGCGATCTGAATCGGCGTCGCAATTATCGATTCGCGATCTTCGAGGAATCGTCCTTGATTGGGCCGGAACGACGATCGATTATGGTTGTTTGGCACCGGTCGAAGTTTTTCGGGCAGTCTTTGCGACGATTGGGATTGAGGTCACAGAAGCCGAAGCGCGTGGGCCGATGGGGCAAGCGAAAATCGACCATATCCAAGCGATGCTGCAGATCGATAGGATTCAGCAAAAGTGGCAAAGCCTCTTTGGTCGCCCCTCGCGTCGAGAAGATGTCCAGGACTTGTACGAGAAGTTTCTGCCTTTGCAAAAGACAGTACTCGCAAGCCACTCGGACGTGATCCCTGGTGTTGCACAAGCCATCGAATCGTTACAGAAACAGGGGGTCAAAATCGGATCGACCACCGGCTACACGCGTGATCTGATGGATGTTGTTGAACCGTTGGCTGCAGCCCAAGGCTACGCGCCTGAAGTCACCGTCTGCTCAGACGAGGTTGCTTCTGGCAGGCCGGCTCCATGGCAAGTTTATCGGGCAGCAGAAAAGCTTGGGGTATTCCCGATGTCCCAGATTGCAGTCGTCGATGACTCGATCGCTGGAATTCAATCGGGGTTGCACGCCGGTTGCTGGACGATCGCTGTTGCCATGACGGGCAACGCGTTGGGTTTGGATCGAGCCTCCTGCGGATCTTTACCAACAAGCCAGCTAGAGGAACGATTGGAGAGGATCGCTGAGAGTTTTCTATCTCAAGGGGCCCATATCGTCGTCGATTCGATCGCCCATATCGGGGAAATCTAGTGCAGGATATGCCCGGCTAATTGGGATTACTCGGGTAGGCTAACTTCCATCTTTTCTATTTTTCCCTCGAACGCAAAAGGCGTTCGCTTGGCGTAGTCGAGCGAAACAGGAGCCCCTAAATCTGTCCCCACATCGAGCGTTTCACTAGCCGTGAAGGCACCTGGAACGGTACGGGGGACAGATGCAGGGGTGTCCCAGGGCAAGAATGGTCCGAAGGCACATGCATACCAACCAGAATGGTAGATTCCGCGACTCCCGTTGTTCTCGAAATATTGAGTTGTCTTCTGCGATGTTGCTTGTCCATTCTCAAAGGTATACGCCAAGCTCACGCCGTCGATCGGCACGATCAAAATATTGGGAGCATCGGCTTTGAGTCGCGATGGCTCCTTGCGCCATTGCATCTTCGAATCCCGTAACGTTGCCCCCGCGACGCTCGCCGAAGGGGTCGGTGGAAAATCCTTGAATGTCATCAACTTCCTACCGACATTATTTTGCATTGGAACCGCCATAAAACTTCGTCGGTACCACCATTCGTCATACCCCATCCCTTCTTGAGCTCGCTCACCTGGATCGACTTTGAGATCGAAAAAGATTGGAGCTCGAAGCTTCGTAAACGGGTGTCTCCAGACATCGATTCCAGTGGCTTCCTGAATCAAAAAGTGGACCTTGAGACGATCCACTCGAACAGCAAGCAAGTCCCCGTCGTCACTGAAGTAAAAGAACTCGTTGCGAGCGCTTTTATCCGACTTGCCAGTTAAATAATCAGTCTGATCGTAGCCGTTCAAGTGATAGAGATTTCCAAAGAACTCATCAAAACCATGATTTGTCGGTAGAAACTCGTCCTTGTCCCCAAGATGGTTTTTGCCGAATTGACCAGTGATAAACGCGCTGCGACCAGCTGTACAACTTTGCTGGGCGTAGTAGCTCATGAATTGCCCACCCTCGCGTGCCAAGCGATCGATATTGGGGGTTTGATAACCCATGATGCCTTGATGGTAAGCACTGATATTCCAGTACCCCACGTCGTCGCCCATGATGTCCAAAATATTCGGCTTCTCGGCACCTTGGCAATACACCAACGATCCAACGCACAGTAATAGCTTGATAAAGCTTGCTAACGCAGTTTTCATGTTCTCGTATCTCAAAAAAGAACAACTAGAACTCGCGGTTCCTCAGGAATTGCAGTGGCGCACTGGAGTTCTTAGCAGTCTTTAAGCCCACCTAAAGCGCTAGGCCAGTAGAGGCGTGACCTACAACTACCACCAAGCGTGGCAGTATACTCAAATTCGGTGGGCCCTTAACGTTGATGATTTCTCCGAAATCATCTGCAAACGCTTCAGGCATGGCTCAATCGGGTCATTGTGGTTCAAAGTGTTGAGCACTGATTTCGGAGAAATCAGCGACCTTTGAAAACTGGTCCTTCAGTACCGAGGGCCCTCAATGTAGATGATTTCTCCGAAATCATCTGCAAACGCTTCAGGCATGGCTCAATCTGGTCATCGTGGTTCAACGTGTTGAGCACTGATTTCGGAGAAATCAGCGACCTTGAAAAGCGGTCCTTCAGTACCGAGGGCCCTCAATGTAGATGATTTCTCCGAAATCATCTGCAAACGCTTCAGGCATGGCTCAATCGGGTCATTGTGGTTCAACGTGTCGAGCACTGATTTCGGAGAAATCAGCGACCTTTGAAAACCGGTCCTTCAGGCCCGAAGGGCCCTCAACGTAGATGATTTCTCCGAAATCATCTGCAAACGCTTCAGGCATGGCTCAATCGGGTCATTGTGGTTCAAAGTGCTGAGCACTGATTTCAGAGAAATCAGCGACCTTGAAAAGCAGTTCTTCAGGCCCGAGGGCCCTCAACGTAGATGATTTCTCCGAAATCATCTGCAAACGCTTCAGGCATGGCTCAATCAGGTCATCGTGGTTCAAAGTGCTTAGCACTGATTTCGGAGAAATCAGCGACCTTGAAAAACTGGTCCTTCAGTACCGAGGGCCCCCAACGTAGATGATTTCTCTGAAATCATCTGCAAACGCTTTAGGCATGGTTCAATCGGGTCATTGTGGTTGAAAGTGCTGAGCACTGATTTCGGAGAAATCAGCGACCTTGAAAACCGGTCCTTCAGTACCGAGGGCCCTCAACGAAGATGATTTCTCCGAAATCATCTTCAAACGCTTCAGGCATGGCTCAATCGGGTCATTGTGGTTGAAAGTGTCGAGCACTGATTTCGGAGAAATCAGCGACCTTGAAAAGCGGTCCTTCAGTACCGAGGGCCCTCAACGTAGATGATTTCTCCGAAATCATCTGCAAACGCTTCAGGCATGGCTCAATCAGGTCATCGTGGTTCAAAGTGCTTAGCACTGATTTCGGAGAAATCAGCGACCTTGAAAAACTGGTCCT
>JAGWZB010000101.1 GCA_018969045.1 Planctomycetota bacterium
ATGGATCGATTTCGGCTTCGAACTCCATCGGATTCAAGCCCTGCTTGCTCTTCGTTTAGCTGCCTAGTAAGACAAGGCCATCGTCATGCGAAAACTTCCAATGCCAACTCGATCCTCAACTCATTCACCTCTTGCACCTCTTGCTCATTCTCGGTCAGTTAAAGCCCGACGCAGAAGCGTATGGGCTCAGACCCTAGCTCTGAGCTGCCTGGCAGCATCCACTTGGGCATTCGAGCCACTGGCACATAAAGCCTTCGCCCAAGAGGCCGCACCCGCATACCGCACCAAAAATGTGGATGCGTCCTTATGCAACAATGCGAAATTTAAAGAAAAGACCGATAAGCTCAAGCCCGAGTCGTTTGATATCGCAGGGATCGAAGCTTACTACCAAAACTGCATCTTCGCTCGATTGGCGCAGCCCAATCCCGAGCTGATGAACCGAGCAAGGACCGAGATCCTTGATGACATCGACGTGATGGAGCGAAGGGTCAAGCAGAACCCTGAGATGCTTAACGAATACAACAGGATGCTCTTGCGGCAGATCAAGGAACTATTGTCCAAAGACAACGAAGGCAAGACCTACCATCCCTCGGCGCGCGTGGTCGCTGCTGTGATCGCCGGTCGGATCAATCGCACCCCTGGGGGTACCAACGCTGGTGGTCAAGGCGATCCGGTTGCAACCAAACTGTTGCTGGATCTGTTAGACCCCAAAGAAGCCGAGAACGATGGGATGATCGCAACAGCCCTGTCTTATCTTCCTAGGCATTGGATCTATCCGGGCCTGGATGCAGCCGGACTCGAAAAGGCTCAAAGCCAGTTCTTGACCAACCTACAAGCCTTCCTGGTCAGCCAAAAACCAGCCGCAAGAGGAAAGAAGGAAGACGAGTATCTGAAAGAACTCATGATCGAGAACCTTACCCTCATCGGCCTTGGTAAAGGAGAAGCTGCCAAACAGGCCAATTCCATGCTCGCAGGTATCATCGTCCCTGTTCTAAAAGAACCAAAGAAACATTCCGAATGGCTTGCTGAGAAATCCATGTGGAGTTTCGGACAAGTGAAACTCGCTGACCTTAAACCAGAGGATATTGTCGCGATTCAAAAGGGCTCTCTGGAATTCGTCAAAGAAAGCTTGGACGTGTGGACCAAACGCTGCGACCAAACCCAAGCCGCTTCTCCTGGTGGGTTTGGGGGCATGGCAGGCGGTGGTGGACCTCCCGGCCTAAGCGGTGGCGGTGGACCTCCAGGACTCAGCGGTGGCGGTGCGGCAGGCCCAGGTAGCGAAGGTGAAAGCGGTCCAGGTGGAGGCGGTCCCCCTGGGCCTCCAGGGTTCGGCAGCGGCAACCAACAGCCAAAGAATGCCTTTGCTGATCAACCCAAAGAAGTAAAAAACGCCAGAAGGTACTTGCACCAACGCCTTGAACGCATCCACTACGGCTTGACCGGAACTGGTCGCAAGTCCTCGACGGCGGTCCCGCCAACCGATGCCAAAGGCCTCATGGCGATGTTAGACGACGCCGGTAAATCCAAACTTACCGATGTCATCAAGAAAGTCGAATCTCTCCAAGACGAACTCAACAAGGAAACCCTAACAAGTATCGATGGCGTGCGAGTCGCAACCCGCCGACCCGTTTTCGATATCAAACAAGCCATCACCGCAATCATTGGGGACGACGGATCCAAAAAGGATGCACCCCCGGATTCAGGAAAGGATCCTCTGGATGACGGATTCGGCGGAGCCGGCGGAAATGAATAACCGCCATGGGCCCTGCCATGGAAAATCCAAATCAGCCAGATCCGAACGTTCAAGTACCAATCGTTGAGGATCCCGACCGAACTCAAATCCGCCAGCGTGAGATAACCAATCTCACCCCGGGGTCCGATATCCAATCTCTTGTCGGGTCCCTGCTGGATCACTACAAAATCGAATCGTTGGTCGGCCAAGGTGGTATGGGGGCCGTGTTTCGTGCGATCGATCAACGATTGGATCGTGTGGTAGCGATCAAAGTCGTGCCGATTTTGCATCGCAAAAACGACGCTCTTCGCCGATTTAGAATCGAAGCCCAAAGCGCTGCGAAACTAGACCATCCCAATATCGCACGAGTCTACAACGTCGGTGAAACCAACCAATGGAATTACATCGTCTTCGAATTCATCGAAGGCATCAACCTCCGGCAATTGGTACTCGACCGCGGTCCTCTAAGCGTCGATGATGCCACTTATTTCACTTGCCAAGTTGCCGAGGCGCTTCAGCATGCAAGCGATCGAGGGGTCGTTCACCGCGACATCAAACCATCGAACATCCTCCTAGCTAGCGACGGCAAAGCCAAAATCGTCGATATGGGACTGGCCAGAACCACCGCATTGGATCGCTCGCAAGGCGACCAGACCGCCAGCGGAACCACCCTGGGTACCTTCGATTACATCTCTCCCGAACAAGCACACGACCCGCGCGAGGCCGATGTGCGAAGCGATATCTATTCGCTCGGATGCACCCTGTATTATTTGCTGACCGGTCAACCTCCATTTCCAGAAGGAACCGCGCTGCAAAAACTCTTGATGCATGGATCCAGAATGCCAGAAGACCCTCGATTGTTTCGAGATGACCTAAGCGATCCATTGATCGAGATCCTCAAAAAAATGATGGCCAAAAAGCCACGTGATCGCTATCAGACCCCCGAAGATCTTGCCAGCGACCTGCGCATGCTCGCCAAAATCGATAACCTAGCTTGGAGTTCCAACCTAGCTGAATTCGCTCTGGCAACAGCTCAATCAAAAAGAACTTGGCTCGAAATCACCCTGCCGATGGCTCTGTGCTCGACCGTGATCGGTGCCACAACTTTATGGCTTGTCAGCGCCAACCAAGTCGACGCTGTCTTTCCCATCCCGAAAGTAGAAATTGCCAGCGTTTCAAACGAGCCAACCCCTGAAACCCCAACCAAAAAAGAGATCCAACAAGGTGAGCTTACTCCCTCCACTCTCTCACAGACAATCACAACCAAGGACGAATTGAATTCAGACTCCAACGAATCCTCAGAACCTAATCCGGATCAACCTCTAGAATCACGAACAAAGATCCACCAACTCTTTGTCATAGACAACGCAAATACAGCGATCGATCTACCACTGGCTCCAGATGAGTTGAAAATCAATAGCTTTAAAACTCTAGATGAAGCACTGATCGAAGCGGCATCGCTCAACACGGCATGCAAAATATGGGTTGCACAGAATTGCACTCTGCAGAAACGCTGGAGATCGATGAGCACCCAGCGACCTCAGTCGCTTCAAATCCAGTCGATCCCAGGGAAAAGATTCTCCATTCGCATCGATGAGCCATCTATCTCTGGAAACTCCGGAGAGTATCTCGGTTGCTTTGAACTCGATGGCAACCAATTGCACCTAGCGGATTTGGACATTCTATGGAACAGCCCTCTTAATAACTCATCGTCCAAGTCGTTCGTTCTTGCTAAGCCAGGAAGTCGGTTGCTGATAGAAAATTCAACCGTCACCATCAACGGACCTATCTCCGCCGGAACTCCAGCTCTCATGGCGATCGATCCTCTGAGCAGAGATCTGCCTAACGGAACAACCTCGATCAACAACCCGCGATTTTCCGATGTTCGAATAGAACGATCGTGCATTCGCGGCCAGTGCGACTTGATCCAAACCAACCCCACAGATCGAATGGAACTCAAAGTCCGGGATTCTTGGTTTGCTCTTGCCGGCTCGATGCTGGTAAGCCAAGGCAATAAGACCATGAATCGCTCGCCTCGAATTCGTGTCGAGATCGCCGATTCAACTTGCATCAGCCTCAAGCCTTGGCTTCGAATTGATCTTTCCAGTGCAACGCCCTATCCGATCGCCGTGGTCAGGATTTCTAACCAATCGATCTTTGCTGGAGCTAAGTCTTTGGTCCAATGGGATGCGACCGATTGCACCGATTGGGTTTTCTCAAACCAAGTCAAGAAACTCGAAGACCTCGGTCGATGGATTGATTTCCGTGGGCTCGATAACGCTTACGATTCCGAATCGATCGCTGAACTCGTTCGCGTTCAAATGTCGATGTCCAGCCAAGAACTACAAATCGATGCGGATTCAAATCTGCTTAGAAATGAACTGGGTATGGAAGTCATCAGCTTATGGCAACAGCGTTCCTCTTGGGAGCCCGCCTCGATGCATCTTGCAATCCCCTTGACCATCCCGCCGGGAACTCTGGGCTTCCAAATCGGTGCCCCCATAGAAAAACTCCCAATTCTGGCGTCGTTTTGATTGCTAGATGCAGACCGCTCATGGTCACAAAGGACCGCTAATGGACGCTTATGAACGCTAATGGGAACAAAAGACCGCTAATGGACACTCATGAACGCTAATGGTCACAAAAGGACCGCTAATGGACACTCATGAACGCTAATGGGAACAGCCTTATACGATACAGTTCCCTGTTCGATGGCTGTTCTTATTAGCGTCGATCAGCGACTATCAGCGGTCCCTGTTCGATTCCTGTTCTCATCAGCGTCGATCAGCGACTATCAGCGGTCCCTGTTCGATTCCTGTTCTCATCAGCGTCGATCAGCGACTATGAGCGGTTAGGAAACAACCAACTGCTCGCTTGGCAATACCGTTGTTGGTTGAACCAAATCAGCGGTCGAATTTTTGGTGCTAGGATCAAACCCCAGCATCTGCTCATCGGTAAACGTCAATGCAACATAAAGACGATACAACAGAGGAACCATCAAAAGCACCAGTAGTGTAGAAGCAATCAAACCGAACGCTAAACTGGTTGCCATAGGTATCAGTGCTTGGGCTTGAAAAGACTTCTCCAAAAGCATAGGCAAGAGTCCTGCGACCGTCGTTACGCTCGTGAGAAACACCGCTCGCAGACGCCTTGATCCAGCCGTAATGATTGCTTCAACTGGCGGCATACCCTTTTCAACACATTGATTGATGAAATCAACCAATACGATCGAGTCGTTAACTACGACCCCCGCCAAGGTAACCATCCCGAACATGCTAAAGAGCGTCAGCGGCAATCCCATCAAGGCATGGCCAAAAATCGCCCCGACCATTCCAAACGGAACAATCGCCAAAACGATCAAAGGTTGGAGGTAGGAACGGAACTCGAAAACCAGCAACAAGTACATCGCTGCCATCGCGACGATAAATCCGATGGCAAGTGAATTGAAGGATTCACGGGTCTCTTCTTGCTGCCCTTCCCATCGGAATCGCAGCTGCGGATACTTGTTCCTGAACTCCTCTTCAAGTGTCTTTCTTAAATCTGCTGCGATCGTCGAAGCGTTGGCTTTCGAAGTATCTAATTCGGAGGAAATCGTGATCGATCGCATTTGATCCAGTCGGTTGATCTCGGAATATCCTTGCGTGACCTTGATTTCCGCAAGCTCTGCGATCGGACGCTCGATCCCATCTGGACCGCGAACTCGCAAGTCTTGGAAATCCGCAAGGGATCTTCGCTCTTGGATCGGATGTCGAACCATCAATTTGACTTCATGGCGATCACGTTGAAGTCGCATCACTTCGGCACCATAATAGGCACTTCGTATCGCCTCGCTCAAATCATCCTGGCGAATGCCGATGGCTTTAGCCCGATCCTTGATCGTAAACTGAAACTCTGTCTTTCCTGGGTTCGAGTCATCGCGGATATCGTACACTCCATCGTAAGTGGCCAACTTGGCTTTGGCCTCCTCGACGGCAGCTTCGAGTTGCTGGAGTCCTTCACGAGGAGCAAGGATTTTGAATTCGAGCGGTTTTCCACCCGGACCAATATTGGCCGCTTGGAAATTGACTCGCTCGGCACCGGGAAATTGCCCTGCCTTTTCTCGCCACCATTTGATGATCTGTTCGCTGGTCACGTTCCTGACCGTGGCGTCATGAATCTCTGCGGTGACTTGGGCAACGTGAGATCCAGATTGCCGGTCTCCTGCTCCCTGATTTCCCTGTTCGGCAGAACCAACTCGCAAGAAAGTTAGCTTCACAGGCCCGCGAGGTGAACTCAAATCGGCAGGAGGTGGCGTCTTGCTGGTTCCCTCTTTTTCTTCCTTGTCAGCAACCTGCTGGCTTAGTTCCCTCAGGGCAGACTCCATCCGCCTTGCTGCTGCGGTCGTGATATCCGCAGGTGTTCCATCCGGATATATGACTTGACCAATAATGGTCTTGCCATCCAAATCCGGGAAGAACTCAAAGGGGACTTTCCCAGACCTGACCATACCTACGGCCAACGCTACGACAGAAAACCCCAAAGCCATCGGCAAGAGTGGATTATCAAGAAAGGTCTTCAAAACGCGTCCATAGAAATGTTCGCCAAACCAATCCAAAACGGAATTGTTGAATTTGGAAATCCGATCGAAAAACCTTTCGATAGGTAAAATCGGCAGCATCAAGTAATAACGCAATTTCTCCAAAATCGACTTGGGCGCGTGGCTTTCGTGGGACAAGTGACCTGGCAAGGCAATCGACGCTTCCACTAGCGAGATCGTCAGCATCAGCACAATCGCCACGGGCATCACAGCGATGAACTTACCCATCACCCCAGAAACATAAAACAGGGGAACAAATGCGATAATCGTTGTGGCCACACTGGAAAAGACGCTCGGCAAAACTTCGGCGGCACCATCAATGGCGGCTTGGATATTCGATTTGCCCATATCCCGGTGAGCAAAAATATTTTCGCCGATCACAATACCATCGTCGACCACGATCCCGACTGCCATCAAGAACGCGAACATAGTGAGCATGTTGAGCGTCTCGCCAAAAGCATATAAGCCGATAGCGGCGCCAAAGACGCTGATGGGGATCCCCATCGCGACCCAAAACGCCAGTCTCAAATTCAGAAACAGCGCGAGCAATAAAAAGACGATTATTCCACCTTGAAGACCATTCTCTCTGAGCATGCGTATCCGATCCCGTACGTCAATACTCTCGTCCCCCCAAGCGATCAACGAATACCCTTCAGGTACCGGATACTCAGCGACCGCTTTTTGAACCTCATCGGAAATACTAAGCAAATCCTCATTGCTTGTCCTCTCGATGACGATGGTCATCGCTGGTCGACCATTGATCTCATTGAGCGCAGCAATATCATCGAACTCATCTTTGACAGTAGCGATATCTCCAACGGTCAGGATCACACCATTGGGTTGGGTCACCAAAGGCAATTTGGCAATATCTTCCCCAATCTCTCGCTTGTTCTTGCCTCGAAGCAAGATCTCTTGCCCCTCGGTTCGGATTTGACCGCTGGGGAGTTCCATGTTCTCTTTGCGAATGATATTGGCAACTTGGCCGAGCGTCATTCCATATTTACGAAGCGTATCTTCGCTGATCTCAACATCGATCTGATAAGGTTTGACGTTGACCACTTGGGCTTGCGAAACATTCGGAAGTTCGATCAATCGATCGCGGACATCCTCTGCGAAATTCCTGAGTTTCAGTTCGCTCTGTTCGTCTCGGTGCGCAGGTCCAAGCACCGCTACTCGGATCGCTGGAGTCCTAAAAGTGATTTGCTCGACCGTTGGCTTCTCGCTGCGTTCCGGGAAAAACACCGAAATGCGATCGACCGCAGAACGGACCTCGGACAGCACTCGGGGCACGTCTTTGACGCTAGGCTCAAGCTGTATCAGTGTGAATCCGCTACCTTCGCGACATATACTCGTGAGCTTCTTAATACCAGCCAACGCCTGAACCGACTCTTCGATCTTCTGACAAATCCCGGCCTCTACTTCGTCCGGGGTCGCGCCCGGATAAGGCACCGTGACCAAAATGACTTCGAGTTGGAACTCGGGAAACGTCTCTCTTCGCATTCCAAAGAAACTCGCAAGTCCACCGAGCATCAATGCAACGATCAAAAAGTTGATCCCGGCCATGTGTTTGACCGCCCACCGTACCACTGAGTTCATGGATGATTCCTTTAGTTTCCCATGTTCGATTTGGCTGTCCTAACCTTGTCGGTCCCGTCCCCGATGAGGTTTGCCAACGGCGATGTCACAAGTTTCACGCCTGGCGAAACCCTCTGGTCGGCTTCGGCAACCCAATATTCGCGATCCCCAAGATGCGGAACCTTGGACATCCTGATCGTCTTGATTCCACCGATGACCTCAATGCGTCCAACTTGCCAATCCTCAGGATTGGACATATTCAAATCTGGGCCCACGTTACTGGATTGGGTTTGACCGCTGCCTTGAGAAACTTCAGGCTTAAACGTCCAAAGCTGACCACCGGGCTTAAGCCCTAACTTGGGAATCAATACCAAGGGCCGTCTAGGCTTGGTCATAATCTTCACATCGACGAACATTCCTCGAACCAACGCGGGCAGGCCTCCGTTTCCTTCCTCTGTGATCGCGATACCATTTCGGCGCACATCTCTGGGATTCTCAACCGTGATGCGAACAGGAACCGTTCGGCTCTGTGTATCAAGCCCTATTCCCTCATATCGACTCAGCTTGCCATGCCACTGATACACCGTATCGCTGCGTCCGGCGACTTGATAAGAAATCTCGACGGGCGTCGGAGGCAACTCATAACTTGAGGCTCGCAAAACCTGAGACGACGAATCCTTGTTGGTTCCATCGGATATCTGATCGAGGATCAGCAATAATTGATCGGTCCTGAGATTGCAGCTGACTTCGACCCTCTCGGTATCCTCGATAATACAAAGCTTGTCGGCGCGCTGAACATAAGAGTCCTCTTGAACGGTTTCGTTGATGATGACTCCAGATATCGGAGACCGGATTTCCGATCTTTCCAGATTGACTTTCGCTTGGGCCAACTGAGTCTCTGCCAATCGCTCAGCTAACTCGATCCTGGTCCTTCGAGTTTGAAGCAACTGAAGTTGGTTTTGGAAGGTCACTACTTGATTGGCACTTGCAATCCTCTGACGCCTTGCTTGATCTTGCTCAGTATCGCTTGCGAATCCCTCGGGCAAGGATGCTAACCTAGCAAGCTCCTTCTCTTGCAGTTGCAACTCCTCTTCGGCAAGTGCCAACGAGCGTTTGATGTTGGAGATTTCTTGCTCCAATTCACGTTGCTGGGCATACTCGGATTCTTTGAGCGAAGAGATCCGCTCGATCTCAAGTTCATAGTCTTTCGGGTTGAGCTTCAAGAGCAAATCACCACGATGGACATAACGGCCAATGCGGCACTGGTCGGTCTTCAATACCACCCGACCAGCGACCTCTGCGCCGATGGTCACCTGACGGAATGGAACCACGGTCCCGGACAAATCGATGTCAAGCGTCTCGATACCCCGATACTCTTGCATGCTATCAATGCTGACCATCGGCATCTTTGTCAAAATGACCCGGGGGTCTGACAGGTCGCTAACGACTTGCTTGGGAGCTTGCTGGCCAAGCCCCATAAACACTAGAACTCCCGCAGCGGCAATCGCCAGGGGTATCAGCCAACCTACGAGTAGTTTGGAAAAAAGAGAAGGTTTCGAAGCGGTCATAGATAAGTGGGTCTTGTTGAATCATCTTTCCTGCGTCCCACCATAGTAGTAAGCAACGAAGTTTTTTACAGGTCCTAAATGCCAAGACGCACGGGACTAGACCCCGTGCGTCTTGAAAATGTGCGTCTTGTAACTGTGCGTCTTTTGGTCTCAGGGCCCGAAGTCAACTGCTCCGGAAGAATCGTCACAATCCGAACTGCGACGAGGCCAAACCACTGAGTTTTCTGATGAAGATTTACAGTTCGTAACCTGCTCGGTAAGCGGGTTTAATCATCGAGTCAAACTCGCTGGTCCCCTTGACCTTGAGGTTCTCTGCATCCCACTCGAGCTTGGCACTGCTGACTTGCTGACCCTCTTGCTTGGTCTTTCCAGCAGCCCATACTGCAAGGTTTCCAAGCAGGATGACTTCGGTCATCTTGCCAGCATAGTTCGCAAAGTTCGACCAAGTCGGCTTGCCGGTCTTGATCGCGATGGCGAACTCTTTGAAGTGGCCTGGGCTTCTTTCGAAATCGACTTCTTTGTCTTCGACTCCCGTAAAGAAGCACTCGGCACCGTAATCGTTCGGTGAGTACATCTTGCCCTTGTCGCCGATGATGAGCAAACCGCTGTCGCTGCGTTTGCGACCTTCGAGCATCTCGGGATCAACCTTGTTTCCACCGTCGTACCAGATCATGTTGAGCGCAGGACGATTCTTCGTCGGTGCGAACTCAAAGTTGATCTTCGAAGAGGCTGGGAACGTTTCACCGTTGTGGCCGGTGGTGGTGGCTTGTACGCTCACAGGATTGACCAAATCGCAACCAGCGAAAGCGACATTGAGGGTATGGCAAGCCATATCGCCAAGAGCACCGGTGCCGAATGCCCAGAAGCCTCGCCACTTGAAAGGATGGTAAGCCGCGTTGTAGGGGCGCATCTCGACTGGGCCGATGAATTCATCCCAGTGAAGCTCCTTGGGAATCGGTTGCTCGGCTGGACGTGGGATCCCTTGGGGCCACACTGGACGGTTGGTCCAAATGTGAATCTCTTTCACGTTTCCGATAATTCCCGACTTGAGTTTGGCAGCGGCACTACGAAGCCCCGGGCTCTCGGAACCTTGATTACCCATCTGAGTTGCAACCTTGGCATTGGCAGCCAATTCTGCCAATCGGCGAGCTTCCCAAATCGTGCGTGTGAGCGGCTTTTGCGTATAGCATGCCTTGCCCATCTTTAGCGCCATGCCCGTAGCCACCGCGTGCGTGTGGTCCGGTGTACTGACCGTCACTGCATCGATGTCCTTACCAACCTTGTCAAACATTTTGCGAAAGTCATTGAAGACCTGTGCATCTTCAAAGTCTTCGTCTTTCTTGCGCCCGCTGATGGTGTTGTCGTCCACATCGCATATCGCGACGATCTTTCCGTTGTTGGCCGCATCTTTGGAGTCGCTGGAGCCTTTGCCCCCGACACCAATGCATCCAAAACGAATCTCTTCAATAGCCGAACGACTTTCTTTAGGGGCAACTCCTCCTGCCACCCAGTATCCAGCCGACACGGCCGATGTGGTTTGGAGGAAGCGACGACGATTGTTATGGCTCATAGCAACTCTACAAATACGAAAAAGAGAGAGGTGGGAAATGGGGCGGAACGTGATATCACCGACCCAACTGGTCCCTAAGGGTACCCGATGCTACCAGAGATTTCAAACCGATTGAAACAGTTCTGACGCTTGCGTGGATTGTTTGCAGACTGTGGATTTTGGGCTTTGGCCCACCTTTCTTCGGGTTTTTCGAATCAAACCGGTTCAAAGTTCCAAATTCTTGGCGACCGCAAGGCCGATGAGCCCAAAAAGATGACGGCAAAAACCCTGCGGTTTTTCAGTCCCGGCACGGAATCCAAACGATCCAAATACCCCCCCCGCTTACCGCTTCGCATCCACTATGTTCCTAAGACCATCGAGTCTCTATCGAGCTTTCTTTTGCGCCGTGGGCCTGGTGATGATCATCGTCGGCCTGGAATGCCTTGCTATCGAAAGCGCACTGTTTGCACCAGGGGTCTTTGAAGACACCAACGTTGCGACTCCCCAAAACCCATGGCTCAATTCCCAGCCAGCAATCCCCCAAGGGAAAATCTTCCGGCCCAAAGATTGGTTCCCATGGTCGCTCTTGGCCGTCGGAAGCATCGTGGCGATCTACTCCCAAGCCGTCCGCAACGCCAGCCCGATCCTACTGGATAGACGCTGAATCCACACTGGCTGAGATCGACTTGCTGCCAACGATCATCAGGATCTCAGCGGCAATCGATGTCAATCGAACAATGACCGTCGCGATCAGGGCAATCGGTTCTGGGACTATCGACAATAGCACACCGATCGAAGCCAACTCTCTGGCAAACGCTCCCCCAGGTAGCATCGAAAGAAATCCCGCCAGGCCACCTAGGCTCATGCTCGCAGTGCACACAAGCCAAATAAACCCGCCGCTGTATCCCGATAGCAGATCCGATTGTATCGGCCTAAGCGAACCGAGCACAAACCAAAGCGCTAGCCCTTGAAGGCACCAGCCCAGCAGCGCGCAGGCAATCGTTCTGATCATCAGCCTACCATCGATGACCCCGAGCAACTTTTCCAAACCTTTGCCGATTCGCATCCTTGAAACCAAACGCAAGATCCCGCGAAACGGGTGAGGAATCAGCGGCAATGCAGCCAACGGGATCGCTGCTAAGGCAGACCATCGCAACCAACCGGGCACTTCAACCCACTGCAGCAAGACAGCACCCAAAATCCCACCGCTTGCAAATCCGGTCAATGTCTCAATGAAGACACTCAAAATGGCAGGTCCTAGAGGTACCTTGTGACGATGCAATTGACCGACTCTGAGCATCACCGCCATCGCTTTGCCCGGAATATACTTACCCAAATGCCCCAAAAAATAAGCATACAAACTGGCGGACCAATGGACTCTGTGTCCAAAGTCTCTCAAGATCGCATGCCAACCTATCCATGCTGGTACCATCGCCAACATCCCGGCAATCACGCTCAGTCCAATTTGGCTCCAGAGTATCGAGTTCCAATCTAGCGGAACTTCACTCTTGCCCAACTCAAGTGCAGCCCTTCGGATCGCAAACGCAAAGAAAATGATTGCGCAAGTCAAGATTGCAATCCGCACAACGAAACGGATCTTAAGGCGTCGACGACCAATTCCTTTAGACGCGTGAGTCTCCGAAGGCTCTGGTGGTGGATGCAAGATAGCAAGGCCTATGATAGACTGCAGATTCCATAACTAATCACTCTCGGTATCTTAAACACGGTTCTCATGGCTCGCTACATCTCTTTTGCCGTCCTGCTGGCCATCCTTGCGCTGATCGGTATCCTTTTTTACAAAGTGATGATCGGCTTTTTTGTCCCGGTCTTTATCGCAGTCGTACTGGTCGTGGTTTTCCAACCACTGCACCGTTGGGTCCTGAAGAAAACCAAAAACCGAACCCACCTGGCCGCTTCCCTTACCACCCTTTTGATCGTATCGAGCGTCCTGGTTCCCGCAGGTGTTATCATCAGCCTTGCTGGAGTCCAAGGCATCAAGCTACTGGATGAATTCAACGAATCCAACATCCGACTTGGACTCTCGCGACTGCGGTCCAACAACTTCATCAATCTGGAATCACCCGCCGCAGTCCAGTTTCGCTCCATCGATGACAAACTAGCCGAAATCAAAAAGGTCGTCTCTGAATCGACCAGTTATGCCGAAGTCACCGACCCCCAAGGACGCATGGCCGGAGATATCGCCGACGTTCGAATTCGCTTGCAGGAGATCCCCCAAGCAATCCTCTCCCACGCCAAAGACAAAAGCCTCAACCACTCCAAGGCCAACGGAAAAATCAATGGAAAGAAAGCAGCCAAGCCACCGGTCGATCCAAATGTTAAACAAAAAGTCGACGCCTACCTGTCTTCGACGTTTCAACAAATAGAAAAACTAACCGCCGACTTGCCTGGGTTCATGAGCCAAGACCCATCGCCCGAATCGCTCTCTGCACAACTGGATCTGCTCCGAGAGCAAGCCGGCACGATCAAGTCCCAAATCATCGCCATCGAAGGCCTCGATCCATCAACCCTCGACCATGTCTCCCATGCACGAACCCAACTGATCGACCAATCTCTCGAAGCGGCCATCGCTGCGGCTGGTCTGAATACCTCGCTAGATAAACTCGCACCCTCGGATCTGGGAAATCTGACCAGCCTTCAAGAATCGGTCTGGAGCGTCAACTCTACCTGGAAATCTTCCCGCGAAGCACTCTTAGGTGGAAGAATGATCGGAGTCCTGAAAGAAATCGCCAATCCATCTCCAGAACAAGTCAAACAAACGCTCGATAACGCATTTGCCTACCTTCAACCCAAACTCA
>JAGWZB010000541.1 GCA_018969045.1 Planctomycetota bacterium
GAACGTGACCGTGTAAGTAAGGAGTCTTGGCAGGACCTGCTTTCCTTGGCGAACTCGATAGGAATCAAGCAAAAAACTCGGAAGTCGACGAAGTGCTGATAGGATCATGGAATTAAGCAACGCTCTGGAAAGGTAACTCAGGGGAATCCACTTCAAAATTCGATATTGGCAAATGCTGCTCGATGAACTGGCGTGCATCTTCATTCCCAAAGCAATCAAGCTCTTCGATACGTTCTGAGAGCATCGGGACACAGAGCAGGAACTGGGATAGAAGGTGCGGTGTGACTTGGCTAAACGGGAGCGACCAGCCAGCTTGGGTTTGCGAAACCAACCAAGCGTTGACACCTTGTTCGAAATTTCCTTGCTCTGGAATGGCTAAGACTGGCTTTTTTAGATAGAACGCTTCACCAACGAGTTGGTTCCCAGCCGTTGTGATCAAAGCCTCGCACTTCGAGAGCTGCCGGATGAAGGCATCGTTTTGGATCCCGAAGTACTCGATGTTCTTGAGAACCGGTGGAACGCATCTCCCAAAGACGTGAATGGCTTTATCAAGTTGCGAAAGAGACTGCCAAAATGTATCGGGCGCAGATCCTCGGACATAGACCAGCAAGAAGCCCTCATTGGCCGTCTGGCTCCGCATCGCTTGAATTTTTTTTCGAATAAGAACTCCTATACGTTGGACCGATTCACATCCTTTTCTATTGGGTAAATGGGCAAAAGAACTGACAGCTTCGCCCGATTGACCTCGATAGAACATCCCTATCGAGCAACGCAGGAATCGGCTTTGCCAACGCAGCTTGGTTGGCAATCCTCGAAAATCGCTAACACTGAGGAAATGCTGATGATCCAAGCTTAGCCACGGGATACCCAAGTTATCTGCAGCTCTGGGGAGCAACGGTTCGAAGTCGGTAATCGCTATATCGGGTGATTCGCTCAGCAATACTCGCTCGACAGATCGTACAGACTCTTTCAGATTCCAAAGAAACGGCATCGCTCCACAAATAGATTTGATGTAGCTAAGTTTTCCGTTGGTGTATTTGAATCGAAGTCCTGGCACTGGGGTAACCTTAACCCATGGGTGATCTTGGTACTCGCCACGAAAGTGATCATAAGCATCCTCGGATGCAAGCAACACGAAGCGATGCTTGGGTACCAGCATCTCTATGATCGCTTGCACACGGGTCGCATGCCCTCGGCCTTCTCCATTGACACTGTAGACGATTGTGCTCATGACCTTTCTCCTAGTACCTTTGCGTGTGCAATTCGATGGAGCCTAAACAGGATTCCGCTACAAAAGAACGATGTTCTAGCCAGTCTCCGCAATTGAAGTACTCCAGTGAGCCACTCCGGTGAGAGTCGGGTACATGGATGTGCCCGCAAATCACACCATCGCATCCGTGGGATCGGGCTAGATCCATCATCAAGCTTCTGAACTTGGAAGCGTGATCGGCCAGCAATGGATCAGAGAGTTTGCGAGTTTGAATCCTCCGAACAAGTCGATTATCAGGGAATCGATCCAAAAGTCTCACGTAGATAGGGTATAGCGATTCAGCAAATCGCTGTTTGACCGTGACGTCTCGCCCCATCAGATGGTCATAGATATCTCCATGGACCAGCAGGAACTCTCTTCCATCTTGGGTCATGTACTTATGATGAGTTTGAAATCGTATCTGCGAACCTAGCTGACAGACCTTGTCCATCTGGGGTGTGCTGTAAATGCTCTGGTCGTGATTGCCAGACAACCACGTTATTTCGGTTCCAGAGCAAGCCAACTGATTCAGCTTGGCCATAAAACGCTTGATAGAATCGTCGATCCAACCGTTGGGCCGATACATCCACTCGAGAATATCACCCACAAGGTAGAGCTGTTTAGTACGAAGTCGCCCAAGGAAATCAAGCAACGGCTCTTCTGAAACTCTACCCCAGCCGACGTGCAAGTCGCTAAGAAAAACCGAATGGAACTGACGATATTGGCTATCAAGCACGCGAGTCCTCCTTGACTTCAACCCCGCCCTATGAATCAATCATGGGCCATTAAACTACCATCACCATCGGTCGTCTGGCTCTCTGGAAGGGTGAATAATCAGCGAATGAATTGTTATAAAAACATGAATGAAATACAGGCTTGGATTTAATGCAGGTATGGACTCATCGAATAGGTTTGATAGGTTAAGAAATCCTCAAACTTAATCACTCCAAGAA
>JAGWZB010000102.1 GCA_018969045.1 Planctomycetota bacterium
GATTCTTTCCGCGACTAACAAGTCGCGGCCCCATTGAAGCTGCCAGTGGAGCATGGTCGAAAGCGACGCATGCACACCTTTCCGCGACTAACAAGTCGCGGCCCCATTGAAGCAGGTAAGATCACGACGGGAACAAGCCCAACAGCATCTTTCCGCGACTAACAAGTCGCGGCCCCATTGAAGCTCGTCCTGTATCGTTGCGGCGGTGGTGATCGTTGTAACTTTCCGCGACTAACAAGTCGCGGCCCCATTGAAGCCTCTCTATTTGCTTGCGGGTGACGCATGGTATCTCCCTTTCCGCGACTAACAAGTCGCGGCCCCATTGAAGCCAAACGATGATCCTTGAATCAAGCTCCCCTGCTTCGCTTTCCGCGACTAACAAGTCGCGGCCCCATTGAAGCAAATAGTACGCTTCGCTTTCGCTGCCTGTAATAGGTTCCTTTCCGCGACTAACAAGTCGCGGCCCCATTGAAGCTTTGAAGTTTTAACCACAAGGAGATTTATCGATGGCTTTCCGCGACTAACAAGTCGCGGCCCCATTGAAGCTTGTATTTTTCCCCGCTAACACACGTTCCCAAGTACCACTTTCCGCGACTAACAAGTCGCGGCCCCATTGAAGCGTGGCTTAGGCGGTGGCGGCGCTGCCGGTGGCGCTGGCTTTCCGCGACTAACAAGTCGCGGCCCCATTGAAGCTAAATTTCGGCCAGTTTGGCAACCGGCGCACTACTGCTTTCCGCGACTAACAAGTCGCGGCCCCATTGAAGCGAAACGACGTATTGATTCCACTCGTCAGTTGTCGGCCCCCGCAATTGTCTCGGGGCTTGCTGGCCCGCTCTTTCTTTTTCTGGAATGCTCCCGGAAAAGCACTCCGAATGTTGGTACCCGCAGGTCCTGTTGGCTGTTCCAAGCCAGGGCCGCGGGGGCCTTACGGACCCCGGCAGAGGGTGTATCGGCCTTCCAGGCCTGAAAACCATTTGCGTTTAGAGGCTCTCTCTTGGCTGTTCCAAGCCCGAAGGGCTGACAGACCCTATGCCGGTGGTGATAACCACCGGTAAGCGTCGAAACAACTTGGTTGGGCTAAGCTTTGCGATTACGACGTTTCAGCAGAGCGATACCACTGAGTCCGATACAAGCCAACGCGACAGAGGTGGGTTCGGGCACGGCTGAAATTAGACCTGGAGAACCAACTTCAGCGCCATTGAAACTTTGAAAAGCACCGTTGACTCCGATTTGGCTGAGTTGCGAAATCGCTCCTGTCAAACCAGCGGCGTTGTCGAACGTAAAGCCCGTAGTGGCGGCACCAAAAGTGACGTTCGCCCTCAAATTCCCAAGGCTGTCATAGATATTGACAGCATCCCCCCCAGTTCCTAATCCAACGCCGCTCCCGTTGTAACTTCCAAATGCGACCGAACTGGTATCGGCTCCAAACCAAGCTTGATTAAACAAAGTGACTCGGTTGGCGAAATTGGCTGAGGAGGTTTCCATGAACACCACCGACTGTCCGGCACCAATGATGGTCAACTCTGGACCAAAAGGGACCGCAACTCCAAAATTCGCCGAGTTGTCATCCATCCGCCAACCGGTGATGTCGATCGAAGTCGAACCTCGGTTGGTCAACTCAAACCAATCCACATTGTAAGTCCCGTTGCTACTACCTGCTGAATAGACTTCGCTGATCACTAAATCAGCACGAAGGGATCCCTCAGAAACTAACAACGCCAAGAACAGTGCTAAGAAAAAACGCATGATGTGCCTCGTTGTAAATTACTGCGTATTGGTTCGATCCACCAGTCGTACAACACGCGATTACCACAATCTCGTTACGGGGTGAATTTGATCGTTGTATTGAAACTCGGATCCTGATAAGAAACGTCCGAATTGTCTCAAGTTTCTAACTGAAGGGCTGTTAATTTTCGGTTAAAAACGGGCGCTTGATGGATCGATTTGGCTAACAGAAGGTTCACAGACGGCCCAGGTGCGCCCGGGCTAGAAACGCCCATCTTAGGGGGTGCCGATGTAACGGCCAAAAGGATAGCTACCGGCGGGAAGTCCTTATGGACCAAAATACCCGCTAATCAACCCCTGGATCCACTGTTTCCGCAGAGCCATGTTCGTCGGTAGGCTGGGCCTGATTTGGCCGGGATTTCCAGCCAGGTTTGCGCCGTCGAGCTTTGGGGTGATGGGAGGGTCTAAGCCCTTCGATCGATTCTTCGTCCAACGTGAACGACAACGGCTTGGCCGGTTGCTGCACGATGGTTGCTTCGAGCTTTTGTTTATTGATCCTCAGAAGTTCATCGATCTCAAATTCGACATCCTGACCGATCCTCAACCATTTGGGATTAAGGTTGACCAGTGTTCGAAAGTGAAAGAATACGTCATCGCGAAAGTGTTCGCTGCGAATGAATCCGAACTTGCGATCGGCTACGATGGTAATGATCTGGCCGATACGCATTTATGGATTCTCCGGAAAACTCTGGATCCGCCCTACGCTGCTGTGATAGATCCGTTTGCGGCGCTCTGCAGCGCTGGCCTCTGAGCTTTTGGCCTCTGAGGTTTTCGATTGCCTTTGGGAGCTTCGCAAGTCTTCCAGATTTGCGTGGCAAAAACGACAACCGATCGTCTCTATATGGAACTCGATGTACTTGCTGTCCTGCTCAAGCATCGCACCGAGCAAGTAACTTCCCAACTGCTCGCGCGTCGGGCAACTGAGTTGATGCCTTCGCCAGATATCCCCCAAGCTGTGCATCCCGGAATCCCGTTGGGACACCAGCACTTCGATTCTTTTTTGCAACTCAACATCGGTGCGAATGGACTGCTCGAGTGTGGCCATCCGCTCGCCGGATAAGGCGTCGTCGAGGTAGGCTAGCAGAACCGCATCGGAGATCGTCATGAGTTTCTCAGTGCGCCTACCGCCAAAGTCACATTTTGGCCACCAAAACCGAAACTGTTGTTGAGTGCAACTTGGATCTTGGAAGGTCTTGCAACATTGGGGATGTAGTCCAGATCGCAAGCCGGGTCGGGGGATTCCTGGTTGATCGTTGGAGGCAACACACCATCGCGAATGGCCATCAAACAGACGATCATCTCGGTGGCACCTGCGGCGGCGATCAAGTGCCCCATCATGCTCTTGGTGCTCGATACCGGAGTGAGCTTAGCCCGCTCTCCGAAAACACCTTTACAAGCCAGTGTCTCTGTCTTGTCGTTGACTTGTGTGCTAGTTCCGTGGGCATTGACATAGCCGATCTGATCGATGTTCAGATGGGCATCGGCGATGGCTTGTTTCATACAACCGATCGCTCCTCGTCCTTCTGGATGGATGTCGGTGATTCGATAAGCATCGGCGGTGCTCCCATAGCCGAGGATCTCACCATGGATATGAGCCCCTCTTTTTCGAGCATGCTCGTATTCTTCAAGGATGACGATCGCGGCACCTTCACCAAGAACGAATCCATCTCGATCGTTATCAAAGGGTCTGGAGGCTTTGGTTGGATCGTTGTTGCGTTGAGAGAGGGTTGTCAGGAGGCTAAAGCCTGTCAATCCAAAGGGATGGATCATGGAGTGGCACCCCCCTGCGATCATCACATCGGCATCTCCAGATCGGATTAGCTCGGTGGCTTCTCCGACGGCTTGACTCGATGCGGCGCAAGCGGTCAAGCAGTTGCAGTTTGGGCCTTGTGCATCGAAGAGAGCAGCCACGTGGGCTGCGGGCATATTTGGCTCTTGCTCCATCTCTTCCCGTGGGTTCATGAGTTCGAATCCTTTGCGAAGAAAGTTCTTCATGTCGAACTCCGGACCACCGATGGCTGCATCGACCATTCGGGTAAAGTTGCTGAAGTTTTGATTGCCTTCCCCTGCCCCCAGATAGACTCCAACTCGGGTCGGATCGATCTTGCTGTCGAGGAAACCAGATTGAACAACGGCCTGTTTGGCTGCACCTACAGCAAATCGGGTATGGCGACCGCAGTAGTTCCAAATCTTGGGGTCTTCACCAACCTTGGAAACGTCCCAATCCTTGACTTCGGCAGCGATGGTCGTTGGGTACCCGGAAACATCGAAAACCGTGATGGGTCCAACGCCGCTTTGACTTTCCAAAAGAGCCTTCCACATGGTGCTCACGTCGTGCCCAAGTGGATTGATGACTCCTAAACCGGTGACGACAACACGTCGACGCATGGATCCTAAGCCTTCTGAAAAACGGGTCGATCAATCCGGACGAGACGACAATAAAAACTTCGTCACCTTAGGTCTTCGATGGCAAGACCAAGGGTTTCGAACGGGCCGCTTGTCGCAGCGCTTCTGCGGAGGCTAACTCCGCATCGAGCATGTGCTTGGGCGGACTAATTTTATTCCCCTGGGTATCGACCGCAACGTCGAAAAGCCGCAGGATGCGAAGAGTTCTCATAAGATCTTCGGGTGGAAAAAGAGCTTCGGCCCCAAAGCTTTCGTCCAGGAAGGCAAACCACAGTTCCATTTCCGCAACGCTCTGGCCGGCGCAGGTGATTTTGCCATCAATGACTGCTCCCGTAGCGTGCTTGGCCTGGACCACGGCCTGGAGTTCGATGCAATCGCCCGGAACGACGATGCGATGGAAGGTCGCTTTGGAAACCTTGGCCAAAACGGTCTTGCGAGTGAAGCCTTCTGGCTCAGAGACCAGCAAACCGCCGGTCTGAGCCATCCCCTCGATCATTAAAGAATGGGGATAATGCGGACAACTTTGTAAATAGTTATCCAAGGGCTCTTCGCCAAAGGTGACATTTTTGATCGTGCGGGCCTGTGTGTCCCGCACGAATTCGATAAATCGATCGATCCAAAACCAACGCACTGCAAATCCCCTCGTGTGGGTCTTAAGCCAGCTTGGATTGAACGTATCGGCACAGGTCACTGACGGTTAGTAAGTCGCCGAAATCCTGCACTCGGGGATTGGTTTCGAACTTGGTCAGGTCCGCCCAAGGCATCCGCTTTTTGAGTTCGGTAAGCCCATCGGTGTTGACCTTACCGTCCTGGACAAAATGGCTTTGAGTTAGAATATCTTTAGGGAACAAATCCTCGGTTTGGATTTTGATTCCGAAAGCTTTTTCCAGCTTAAAGACAATATCCAGAAAGTCGATTGACTCGGCTCCTAGATCTCCGACCATGGTTGCTGCGGGCGTCACATCGTCTTGGTCGACCCCTAAAGCATCCACCAAAGCGGACTGTACCTTGGAAAAAACCTCTTCATTCACTGACATACCAGCATTCCTCAGAATCAACGAATCAGAATCAAGCATTCCATTTTGCTTGCTAGCTCCAGAACATTGCGATGCTCGAAACAAGCAGTACTTGTCATTTAAATACACGCAATCGAAAAATTTTACCAGCCCAGTGCACCCAATCGGAGAATTTTAACGCGATACGAAGAATCTAGGGCTGGTTCTGGGACCGAGTCGAAGCGAGCTCATTGTTTATTTTTCCTGGGGACTGCCCTGGGCTGCCGCTGGGGTGTCGGTTTGGGGCTGTGGAGGAAGCCCCAGCCAAGATTTCCAGCGTTTTTCCTGTTCATCGCTCGGTTTTTCCACACGGATCAGATTCCAGCTGGGTGTCGCCGCATCGACCGATTCGGGGAGGATTTTCAAGGGGAGTTCAAGGATTTTCCCGCGCCGGGACACAAGGACGGTTGTCTGCTGCCCGACTTGTAGCATCCCAACCCGCTCGGCCCATTGCTCGGCAGTGATCCGATACCCTCCCAGGGCGATCAATTCGTCTCCGACCTGCAATCCGGCGTGACCGGCCGACCCACCCCTGAGCACCTTGTCTATTTGGGTTTTGCCCGAAACGTTGCTCAGTTCCAAACCAAAATGAGCGACACTGGCCGGCTCTGGTTTGTCGGATTTAGGGCTTGGCTGTGCATCGGGATCGTTGGGTTTGGGAGGATCTTTCGGTTTCCAAGTCAGACCGTACGCATCCAAAAAAGTTTGGTAATCGAGTTCCTGCGTCGAGCTTAGTTGTTCAACAAGCCAATCGCGCACCGATTTACCGGCAAGCTCTTGGACGATGTTTGAAAAATCTTCGTTGGAGTATCCCGTTTCCCGATGACGTTGCCAGAGCAGCCGCATGCAGTCATCGAGGCTGTATTTGTCTTGTGAGTTTAAACGTATTTGGGCATCGAGCAGCATCCCGACCAGCGCTCCTTTGACATAGTAACTGATGCGGCTGTTGGTAGCGTTCTCATCGGGTCGATAGAATTTGATCCAAGAATCAAAACTGCTTGCGATCAAGTCTTGGACCAATCGTCCTGGAGAATTCTGAACTGTTTGGATGCTCTTGCTGACTTGCTCGAGGTACTCTTTGGGCGTAGACAATCCCGATCGCACAACAAATAGATCGTCGTAGTAGCTGGTGAGTCCCTCAGCGATCCAGAGCTCTTTGGTGTATTGCTCTTGGTTGTAGTCGTAAGCCATCAGCGCTTTGGGTCTAAGCCGTCGAACATTCCAGGTGTGGAAGAACTCGTGAGATACAAGGCCCAGCCAATCGACATACTTGGCGCGTTGCTTTTGGGTAAATCGGCTTGCCATCAATACCGTTGAATTGTCGTGCTCGAGCCCTCCACCGGCTTCGGTTAGCAGATTCAAAAACCAATACTGTTTGTAAGGCACCTGGCCCCAAAACTCTTGCTCGGTCTTGACGATCTTGGCTGCGTCTTGCATCGCTTTCTTGGTGTCCCAGGCATCGTTGGGAACGGTAGCAAGGTAATGCATAACGCCCGAGATTTCCTCCGATTGGATATCGATATCTCCAAGGACGATAGGACTGTCGACCAATTCGTCGTAATTGGAGGCAATACGAATCCATGGACTTGTCGATGAAGCTTGCAAGGACGTTGCGATTTGGGTCCAAGCCTTATTAGGAACGACTTCGACGACGCATTTACGATCGAGCCTGTTTTCTGGAACTAAGAAGGTCGCGGCCCCGGTCAAGAAAGCAAATTGCGGTTCGATCCAATTGGTTCTCACCCCCATCTCTCGACCATAGATCACGTAGCGAACTTTCACTAGAACTGTTTTCTCGCAAGAAACTACCCAGTGGTTTTTGTCGACTTTGGTCGTTGGCAATGGACCTTTGTCATCCGAGGATTCGAGGGTTTCGATCTGTCGAGGATATTCGCGGATCATGTAGCTGCCCGGTGTCCACACGGGCATCATCAGCCGAATCTCTTTGGCACCATGGGTCGCCAACGTCATTTCAATACTGGCTTGATGCCATTTCTCTTGAAACTCGATCCGATACCCAATCGTCTCGGGGTCAAAAGGGACAGTTTGAGCTGACAATCGACTCTCCAAAATCCAGGTGACAAAAAAACTTGCCAAAGCGAGCCAAGCCCCCAAGCGTTGGAGGCGATGTTTTGGGATTACTGTGGTTTTCATAGAGCAATAGTTTCTCAAGCACTTGCCCGGTTGGGAAGACGGTTTCGGAACCATTGTTTGGTGAGAATGAGGGGTTTGATCCAAGGCCTAGGGTTGGGACTAGGCAAATGCCGATGTTCAAGCCCCTCGAATTTCTTTTGGTTTTCCTCTATTTGCGCAGGTGTCAGCGTGTCTTGGTCGGGCAAAACCACCGCTCCAACAAACTCACCAGGTTTTCTTTGCATGGGAAATGGCAAGCAGAATTCATCGCCGTAGGAGAACAGTTCGCTGTGGACCAGCAAATCGTGCTTAAATCGCGGGTAGATCACCTCTCGCAAAAAGACTTGGTCCTGGCCTTTTCTGGCCCACACACCCCATCGATCGATCAAGGATTCGATGTCTGGAACCGCTCCTTTGCGACACCCCCACATTCCTCCCATGATGACGACTTGGTGCTCGGGATGATCTCGCATCAAATGCAGTGTTCTGCCACTGTCGAGCCACTGCTCGACTGCAGAAGCTTCCCGAAGTGTGGGTCGGGAATCGGTATCGCGGATGATCACCGCATCGAGAGTCGGATCCCCTACTGGGAGGAATCTCCAGAACATGCCATCGATGAGCCCACTTCGATGCTTGCGGATGACCTGAGCCCCAGCGGCATGCAGCTCGTCGATCGCCCTAGCATCAATCTCTTGAGATACATAGACACGAGGAGTCCAACCTGGGTAAATCTTTGGTACAAGCCGCACGTTGCGAATTGCACCTTGGATGTAAAGCGGATTGGTTCCGTAGAGGGAGTAAGAGACCACTCGTTTGACCATGATCTAGTTTCCTTTTCAGACCGTAAGTCGCTTGCTAATTGCTGTTTGGATATTCGATCTGTTGCCAGTTCAATTGGGTCGCCGAGCCCAAGGGGCGATCAGGATACCGAAAGTTATGATAGAACAACTTGGGTCGCTTCATCTCAAGAGATTCAATCATGCATCGAATCGAACTTTCCATGCAATGGACTTCGGCAGCACGCTCTAGGACCAAGCCCAGATGAAAGATGCTTTCGGTCGTGTCATTGCGAACGATTGGTAATTCGATCGCTCCGGTCTGAACTTGAAATCCTCTCGACGCATCGTCATGGACAAATGCATAACCACATTCCGAGAGATTCCTGTCTGTAATGAGCTTCTTGTACACGCGCGATTCTTCTTGATAGTCCCGTTGCCAATAGCAATGGCTATACCTGACCGAGTAAGGGATGCCGGCTTGAAGGTAGAAAAGCGGATCGAAAAAGGTGTTTGGATGGGATTCCAGCAGGGGACGCATGGCCCGGTGGCCAATGCAAGTGAAATTGCGTGTCTTGTGCTTTTTTAAGATGCGTTGAACCGCGTTGCCTTCTCGAACACCTTTGGGCAAAATTTCCAAGACGACTCTAGGTTCGTCGCGATACATCCACTGGGTCATCGCCGAATTCTGGGCTTTGCAAAAAACATGGACAGAGCGGTTTTGGTCTAGCCTATCGACCAGGTAACGAACCATCCCATTAAAGTGGATCATGTCTCCAAGACCCAGCGTGTGGTGGATGTAGACATCCTGACCGAGGTTCAAATCCGCAAACGGCAACGCCCCAACCCCAAAGAGTTTATTTAGTTTCAACAGAATCATCCTCGTGGTGGCCTCCCTGGCTATCGTCCAACTTTGCTGGCATTCGACTCCTGCTGGTATAGCAAAAGAGCTCTCGTCAGGGCAAGCCAGGAAACTTGGGGGGATCCGACCAAGTTACCTAGGCTCGAACACGATTTTTGGGGCGAATTAACGTTGAGTAACTGTACTCTTTTTGCGAAACAGACCTTAGGTATCCTCGGACATCACCCGTTTGAGTAATTAAACTCTAACGGTGACTTTCGTTTTATTCTCGCAACTTCGCATCCACTCATGTTCCATTCTAACTTTCCGGTGCCTCAGCTAAAGTCTCGTGAAGCAAACTCGCACAAAGGGGACTTTGGCCACGCATTGCTTGTAGGTGGTGGACCAGGTATGTCTGGTGCGATCTGCCTTGCGACCTTGGCTGCACTTCGATGCGGCGCAGGACGCACCACCGTAGCGGCTCGGTCTCACACCCGACAGATCGTCCTGTCGACCACGCCCTGTGCGATGACCATGTCGCTTGACGAGGTCGCCCGAGGATACCTTGCCGAATCGGCTGCAATACAACTTCTTGGTAAATATGCTCCTGGGACCGTTCTAGGAATCGGTCCCGGCTTGGGGCGTGAAGCAAGCCAGGACCGAATGGTCCTAGAACTGTTTCAGAAATGGCCAGGAACCGCAGTAGTCGATGCCGATGCTCTCAACGCGATCTCCGAAGGCCCCCGATCCTGGGACGCTCTTGCAGGTCCTCGCATCTTGACTCCCCATCCAGGAGAATGGGACCGGCTTTCCAATATCGCCGCAGACCTTCCGCAGGAGCAACAAAATGCCGCCATCGAACTTGCCAAACAAACCGGCATGGTGATTGTTTTAAAGTCCCATCAAACTCTCGTAACCGATGGAAATCGCCAGTACCGAAACACTACCGGAAACCCAAGCCTAGCCGTAGGTGGTAGCGGCGATGTCCTTACTGGAATGATCACAGCGCTGGTTTGCCAAAAGCTTGATCCGTTTGATGCCTCCGTTCTGGCTGTCTATCTGCATGGTCTGGCAGGCGATATCGCTCACGCTCATTTGGGCACCCCAAGCACCTTGGGAACCGACCTGATTGAGTTTCTACCGGCCGCGTTTCGACAATACCGCAACGCATAGCCTGGAATTCGTCGGGCTGAGCTTAGGTTTGCGCAATCCAATATTCCCTCGAAAAAGTTGCAAACTCCCTTCGAAACGTTTATCTTGGTCTATCCTAAGGATCTTTACTCCCTGGAAACTACCTCTCCGTTGGTGATTACGACAGATATCTACTTGGATATCCTCCCCCCCCAATCACTCTCCGCATCAAAGGCCCCTGCCGATGAACGCCTCCGAACCTAGAACCAGCGGCACATTGCTCAGACGAGTCCAAAGGACCGATGACCAAGCCGCATGGAGCGAGCTCTTTGACCGTTACCAGCCAATGCTGGTTCGCTGGACGAGAGCCCAACTTGGGAGTCGAGTCGATGCCGACGAAATCTCCCAGCGCATTTGGACCGAATTGGTCAGACGCCTGCCCGATTTTTCCTACGATCCAAAGCGATCGTTTCGAGCTTGGTTAAAGAGCCTTCATCGCTCTCGAGTCCTGGATTACCTCAAGCAAAACCGACGATACCAAAAGCATCTGAGCCGTTTTGCAATCGAGAACCCCGAATCGATGGTCTTTTGCCCAGGTCTCTTAGCACCTAGTACTACCACCCAGCCCCGCAGTTCGACCAGCAATCCAACCACAGAATCGATCGATCGCCTGCTAACCATCCAGGGGCGAGTTCAAGAACGGGTATCTCAGAAGACCTGGGAAATTTTTCATCAAGTTACTTTCGAGAACCAACCCATCGGTCAGGTGGCTCGCAAGTACTCGATGCGATACGCCTCAGTTTTCGCTGCGGTTTCTCGCGTCACGAGGATGCTTAAGGAAGAGGCGAGTCGATGAACTCGCCAACGCCCTGCCCCACGTTGGATACGCTATACCGATTCGAAGAACTTCAACTGGACCCCAACAGTGCAGACTTGGTTTGCTGGATTGAACAGCATGTAGAGTCATGTCAAAGTTGTCAAAGACAACTGGATGATCAATTGGCTCTTCGTCAGCGGGACTTAGCCGAAATCCTCCCGGATCCAATATCGGGCTACCGAGTACTGAGCCTCTTGGGCCGCGGCGGGCAGGCTTGCGTGTACCGAGCGCTTGAGATCTCGACCGAGCGTATTGTGGCGTTGAAGCTGATTCCTAAATCATCAAGCAACTCGGACTTAATCCAGGCATGGCGAAGTGAGATTCTGGTTGCTGCCAAAATGGACCATTTGAATTTGGTTCGTCTTTACAGTGTCCAAGAAAATCCGCATGCGTTTTTACTGGTCTTTGAGTACATCCCAGGTGGAACCCTGCAAAGTCAACTCGATCGACTTTGGACACCTCAGCAAATCGCACGACTGATGGTTCAAGTCGCACAGGGCCTTGCGAAAATTCACTCGATAGGATTTCTCCACTTAGACCTCAAGCCATCGAACATTCTCATCGACCGTGATCCTAAGAGCCACCCTGAGGATTGGATCGCGAAGATATCGGACTTTGGAATCTCATTAACCCAACCAAACCATTCTATAGAGCGAGATTCAAGCAACCCCTCCAATGCACTGGGTTTGCAAGGGATCGGAACCCTGGAATACATGGCTCCTGAACAGGCGCTGGGTGTTCGTGAGATTTTGACTCCATCGACGGATATCTATGCGTTTGGTCGTATCCTGTCTCAATGGTTGACTCGCATAGAACCCGGAGTTCATGGTCGATCAGCTTCGATGATCGCACTCAGGGAAATTGCTCAGTGTTGCACTCGGATCGATCCCAAGAAACGCTATCGCAGCGCTGATGAAGTGATCGACCAATTGAGCCAGTGGTCTGATCGCTATGAGGATTCTGTACCGAATAAAAGGATCAAAAGCATATTTGGTTTGACTGCGGCCCTGGCCTGCTTGTTCCTGGTTGTCTTGGCTGTCACTCCAAACGCATTGCCAAAAGCGAAGATTGCTTCTGTTGCTTGGGAATCGGTCGCGAAACAGGACCTTGGGGAATGGATCGTTCAGTTGGATACTCCTCCGGAAGCCATCACCGATCTACTGTCCAGCAAAATTCGAAAAACAAGCGAGTACTGGACCAACGATTGCATCGATTCGGGACTTGTCAAAGAGCAGCCTGAGCAAGCCATCCGCTACGCGATCCTGCAGCGAAGTGCCGCAGAGCGTATCAGTGTCAAAATCAATACTCGGCAAATGCCACTTGCCAGGGACCTTCTGGCCAACGCAACGCTTTTGCTTTTAGAACTGCGCCATCACCAACCAGAGAACGCGACAGTACTCAAAGAACTCATCGCAACCTACTACGCCTCTGGGCTAGTGCGTTACCACACCGATGATATCCCTCGATACGACGAATACTTCAAAGGGCGTCTCGGATCGCTGCAACAGATATGTTCACTGATCGACCAAGTCGATGATCCTATCCAGCAGATTTTCTGGTCGACAAGAGTTCTGGATGAACTGCGGACTTCGCGACGAACTACCGCTTGGGGTGCACAAATTGCCAGTTTGGACTCTGTCTTGAGAATCGAAACGGACTGTCAAGAAAAGCTAAGGCAAATCCAATCCAATAACAGCAAATTGCAAGTCCCGGATCTTACTATCCGATTGCTGCTTGCCGATTCTCTTCGAGTTCCCGCAAGTGTCTTT
The DNA here is from genome assembly GCA_018969045.1 of Planctomycetota bacterium. GTDB lineage: Bacteria > Planctomycetota > Planctomycetia > Pirellulales > Pirellulaceae > JBKCUI01. The sequence goes on from JAGWZB010000102.1 coordinate 12,774, forward strand.
GAGCAACTGCAAGCTCCATCGACAAAAAATCAGGCTTGGATTTTTCCAGACGATGCTGCCAAACTGCTTCGCGAATGCATCGCTACCGAACTTGGAATTCCAGTTTTTGAAAACTCCGGGGACATGTCGGACCCCTACGACCGCATCATCGAGCACCTGTGCTCACAAGCTGCGGACGGGTTCTCAGGCGATACGTTAGTTCCAAAGGTCTTTCAGGAAGATCTCTTTCGTTTCGTCGCATCGATCAGCACTCACCATCGGCTCACAGGACAAATCGACTTGGCCAAGAAAATCCAAAGCCGCTACCTCGGACTTTGCGAAGCTCTCATGAAACGGTTTCCCGATCAACACTGCCTCTATCTAGCGCGCAGCGAAGCTCATCTGCAAGCATGGAAAAATGCGCTGCGACAAGACGACGACATCACCGCGATCGAGGCTCTGAAAAAGTCCTACGAGGAATCACAAAAAGCCTTGGAACTGGCCCCCGACAGCCTGTTGGCTCACCATCAAGTTTCCGATCGACTCAAGCGAATCGCAAGATTCCAAAGCCAATCAAACAGCCAATCTAGCAACCAGAAAACCAGAGCAATGCCTCTGTAGGACCATCAAGATTGCTGGTCTTGATACAGAAGCGATCCGATTCGAACCATCGTCGAACCTTCCTCGATCGCGATTTGAAAGTCATCGCTCATCCCCATCGAAAGCTCTCTTAAACCGATCCCGTATTCGCTTTGCCAACGATCTCTAAGTGTACGAAGGGTTTCAAACTCTCGATGCGTTTGAGCATCATCACCCCCGAGCGAACTCATCCCCATCAGCCCACACAGGTCCAAGCCGTCCTGCAAGCTAGGGGTTTCTATGTACCGGCGAAGTAACTCCTGAGCGTCGTTTGGACTAAGACCAGTTTTCGTCTGGTCCTGCGTGATATTGAGCTCCAGCAGAACTCTCAGTTTGCCAACCGATTTGTCTGTCGTAGTTTCTGTGGCATCTTTCGCCAATTGCTCGGCAAGTCGTAACGAATCTAAC
>JAGWZB010000103.1 GCA_018969045.1 Planctomycetota bacterium
GTTCGCCCGGTTGCAGGATTTGGTCATCAGGCTGCAGTTCGAACTCGACGTCTCGAAATTGGCCAGGGATCATGGGCTGCTCGGTCCAGATCGATTTGGCGTTGGCTGGATCTGCCCAACCTCGGGTGATCACATCGTCGGTGATCTTTTCGCTTTGTGTCCAGGGGAGTGAAACCAGCCACACAGAAAGGCATGCGGTTGGTCGATCGCATGCTACTCGTAATTTGATTCGCCCAACACCCGAGAGGTGCAGTGGTGCGGTTAGCTTAGGCGTTGCGTAGATGAGCCGATGGTTGCTCCATTCGGCTTGGATCAACTGAGGAACACTGAACGAAAAGTTGTCGATGACTTCTTCGACCAGCGACGAGTTTGCGGTGGTCGAGTCGATGTCCGTGGCGGTTCTATCGTTGGGCTTAGTCGCGGTCAGAGCCGGCGCTAGGAGACCGAGTTTTCGGCCCGAGCCTTGGGGTTGAAAGGTGACGGTTTTGGACTCAGGGTTTGGGAAATCTCCATAGGCATCGGGTTTGCTGTTGCGTTTGCCTTCGCGAACGATCCAAGCATTGGGGCCATCCATCACACCATTGTCTTGCCCGTAAAGAAAGTGCGAGAACCATTTGTTGAGCATCTCCAAGGGTGGTTGGCCTCCGTGTCCACCTTGATGGTAATAGATTTTGCAAGGCAGCCCTTTCTTTTTGGCTGCTTGGTAGATTCGGTACGAGTGTTCGGGCATGACATTCCAGTCGTTGAAGGCATGTGCCATGAGCATGGCGGCCTTCATGGAATCGAGTTGATGGATGTAGTCTCGGCTTTTCCAGAATTCGTTGTAATCCCCGTTGGTGCGATCGAATTCTTTGAGCATCCCTTCGTCTCGGATATTGCAGTCGCAGTACTTGCGCGAAGTTTCGTAGCCCGAATGGATGAAATCGTAGAGCACATCGATGTCTTCCCCCATATAACCTCCCGGATGGCGAATCAGGCCGTTGGACCGGTAGTAGTGGTAGTAGGACGTATTGGGTGCGATTGGAACGATGCACTCGAGGCCTTGGACCCCGGTGGTTGCTGCTGCTAGGCACAAGGTGCCATTGTAGGAGGTGCCTATCATTGCGACCTTGCCGGTGCACCAATTCGCTTGGACTTCTTCGTCGCCATCGACGCTGGTGAATCCCTTGGCTCGTCCGTTGAGCCAATCGATGACGGCTTTTGGTGCTAACGATTCGTTGGCTCCTCCGACGGTCGGGCATCCTTGTGAAAGGCCTGTTCCTGGTGAGGCTGAGTGAACGACTGCAAATCCGCGAGGGACCCATTCGGCGAGGTGTTCACCGCTCAGGCGTGGGCGTTTGGCTTGTTGAGGGATGGCTGGGGGCGTTTCGTGTTTGGGTGGTGGCGAATTCAAGTTTTGTCTTGGATTCCACATGTGATCTGGGGAGGTTGAACCTGTTCCAGAGTAGTAAGGGCTTGACTGGTAAACCACCGGTACTTTTAGACCTTGAGTCTCGGTAGGTTTAGGCCTAGTGACACTGACATGGACTCGGTCGAGTTTGCCATCTTGATCGGAATCGAATTCGGTTTGTACGAACAGATCGTGCTGCACCCAATCTTGTTTGAATGCTTCGACGACTTGAGCAAGACCATCGGTGAAGACTGGTTGGGATTGTTGATTGGGACTGGGATCTTGCGCAAAAGCGACAGAAGTCACTGTCAGGGCTAGGGTGATGGCCAGTTGGGTTGGTCGATAGAATTTAAATTTCATGATGGGTTCTTCGGTTGCATCGACTGGCCTTCGGCCAATCTGCTTAGATCGTTCCAAAAGGTGACGTATTTGTTTCGGTCTTTGATGTATTGGTCATCGAATACCGCTTGCCTTAATTCTTCTCGTTGGTCGACGAACTTTGAATAATCTCGGGGATCATCGGGATGGAAAATAGGACACGGTTTGTCGTACACGATGGCAGCACCTTTGTTGCCTTCGGTATGGAACCGAGACATGCCGATGACGCGGTCTGCCACGAAGATGGCTTCGTTGAGTTCGTGCGTGACCATCAAGATCGTGTATTCGGGGCGTTTGCCTTCGCGTTTGCGTTGGAGGTTTTCTTGGTAGAACCGCAATAGCATGTATTGAAGTTCTTCTCGCATGGCTTCATCCAAAGCACCGAAAGGTTCGTCGAGCAAGACGACTTTGGGACGCATGATGAGCGCTTGAGCGACTGCTACGCGTTGCTTCATGCCTCCGGACATTTCGCCAGGGTATTTTCCGCAGGCGTGTTCTAAGCCGACTTGCTCAAGAAACTCGCGGGCTTGTGCGAGATGCTTTTGTCGTTGTTTGAGGTATTTGGGGAATAGGACCAAGCGAGAGAAGAAGGAACTTTGGTCGAGTTTAAGGCCGAAGGCAACATTTCCTTCGGCGGTTAGGAAGTCGTAAAGCGAGTATTGTTGGTAGACGATGCCGACATTGCGAGTTGGACCTACGACGGGCTCACCGTCGGCTAGGATTTGACCTTCGGAGGGTGGATGGGTACCCAGGATGGCTTTGAGCAAGGTGCTTTTTCCGCAACCGCTGGGCCCGACGATCGCGACGATCTGCCCGGGCCATATCTTTAGGTTGATTTGATCCAAGACAGGAAAGTCGCCGAAGCGGTGCGAGACGTTTCGGACTTCTAACGCGTAGTCGCTCATCAGGAGTCAGTCGGGGTTGATGCATGGTGGCCGCCGGCACCACCGAAAAGAAATTTCGAAAATTGTATCACGCCTACGACCGCTGCACCGGCAGCGATGCCGAAAAGAAAATCGAATATCGCTGGGCCGAGCCAACCAAGGGGCGATCCTAGAACTGGAACAGCTTTTAGGGCATGGGTCAGTGAGTCGCTCCAATGATGTAGCATATCGAATTGGTGTGTAACGATCCCGCCGCCGACGAGGAACATCGCTGCGGTTCCTGCAATGGCCAGGAATCGTAATAAGTAGGGCGCTGCCCAGAGAATTGCGGTTCCGATTTTTCGAAGCATCCTGTCGCTGGGGCTTGAACCTTGGCGACTGAGCAATCGCAGTCCCAGGTCATCGAGTTTGACGATTCCCGCAACCAGTCCATAGACACCCACGGTCATCAGGATCCCGATCAAAAGCAATACACCCAGGGTCACACCAAAACTCTGGCCGACGAGTGTTCCTAAGGTGATGACGATGATCTCGGCCGAGAGGATGAAGTCGGTTCGGATGGCTCCTTGGATTTTATCTTTTTCGACCTTCACTGGATCGACATCTGGATCGCGAAGGACTTGCAATCGTTTTTCTCGATCGTCTTGGTCTTGCTGGTGGCTTTTGCGATGCAACCAGGAGTGAAGGATCTTTTCTACCCCTTCAAAGCACAGATAGATTCCACCGATCATCAGCAGGGGTTTAATGGCCCAAGGTGCTATGGCACTGATGGCAAGGGCCGCTGGTATCAGGATCGCTTTGTTGAGGGCAGATCCCACAGCGACTTTCCAAACCACAGGCAGTTCCCGATCGGCAGACAGGCCTGTTACTTGTTTGGCGTTGAGAGCCAAGTCGTCTCCGAGGACCCCTGCGGTCTTTTGGGCAGCGACTTGGCTGAGTGTCGAGACATCGTCGAGGATCGAAGCGATGTCATCTAGCAGTGTCAGTAGGGTAGCACCTGCCATGCTGGCCGATTAGCCCTTCTTAGCAGCTTCGTATCGCTTGGAAACCTCGTTCCAATTGACAACATTCCAGAACGCTGCGATGTAGTCGGGACGTCGGTTTTGGTACTTCAGGTAATAAGCGTGTTCCCAGACGTCTAGGCCAAGAATTGGGGTGCCTTCGATACCGGCAACGGCTTTGCCCATCAGGGGGCAGTCTTGGTTTGCGGTCGAACCGATTTCGAGTTTGCCGTTGTTGACGACCAGCCATGCCCATCCAGAGCCGAAACGTCCGACACCTGCTGCTGCGAATTTTTCCTTGAATGCATCGAAGCTCCCGAAGGTGGCTTCGATGTCTGCAAGGAGAGCTCCGGAGGGTTTCCCACCGGCGTTCCAGCCGATGATGTTCCAGAAGAAAGTGTGGTTCCAATGCCCACCACCGTTGTTGCGTACTGCGGTTCGTTTCTCGTCGGGGATCGCGGCTAGATTGGTGATGACTTCTTCGATCGACTTGCTTTCAAACGGGGTACCTTCGAGGGCTTTGTTCAAGTTGTTGACATAGGCTTGATGGTGTTTGCCGTGGTGGATTTCCATCGTTTGGGCATCGATATGGGGTTCCATTGCGTTGGGGGCGTATGGCAAAGGTGCAAGTGTGAAAGGCATTTTGGAATCTCCTGAGTAACGAAACAACGGAAAACGAACAAACAGAACCGGCAATTGGACCTGAGGATCGAGTATAGTATAGCCACCCGCTCAAGCGGACTGATTAACTTACGGCAGGAACGGGTTTTTTGCCAGTGGCACACAGGCCTCCGGTCAAGGAACTCTTGGGGGAAAACCAGGCTAATGAAAACAGGGTGGAAATTCGGATGAAAACCGTTGCAATCGTCTACTTTTCTTCGGCTGGACATACCCAGCAGTTGGCTCATTTGATCGCCGAAGGGGTTCGGAGCGTTCCACAGACCACCGCGGTACTTTGGCGTATCGATTCTGCGGACATGCACAGCGGGCGATGGAAAAATGATGAAATTACCGCTGGTCTGAGCCGAGCCGATGCGATTGTTTTTGGTACTCCTACCTACATGGGAGGAATGGCCGCTCAGTTCAAAGCCTTCATCGATGCCTGCAGTGGCATATGGTTCGAGCAGATGTGGCGAAATAAGCTCGCTGCAGGCTTCACGCACTCCCAAGGTCTTTCAGGGGATAAACTCAATACCCTCGAGGGGCTGATGATCAACGCCATGCAGCACGGCATGGTTTGGCTGAGTTTGGGGCTTAGGCCTGAAGGGAGTTCTCCTAGCCATATCAACCGCTTGGGGTCCTACGTTGGCCTGATGGCTCAAAGCGAGGCCGACCAAGTTCAATTGCATGAAGGGGATCGACAAACGGCAAGGCTGCTGGGGCAACGGGTCGCCGATGCGGCACAGCGTTGGCAAAGAACTTAAACGCAACACCCAGTGCCTAGGCTGCATCCTAAAAAATTCTAAAGGGATTTACCTTTGACGTTATCATCACAGAACACAGATCGGGAAGCACTTACGATGATCACCCAGCGACGAATTGGACTCCTAGCGATCCTTGGCTTGGTATTGCCAGGGGTGGCGCAGTCGCAAGATCCTATTTCGTTCAATCGAGATATTCGCCCAATACTATCTGATAATTGTTTCTTTTGCCATGGACCAGACAACAACAAGCGCGAGGCGGATCTAAGGTTAGATACGCTCGAAGGGCTTCATGGGACAGATGCTAAGCCCGGTGCCATTGTTCCTGGAAAACCCGATGCGAGCATGCTGGTCCAAAGGATTCTTGCCGATGACCCTGCTGAGCACATGCCTCCTGCAAACAGCGGCAAGAAACTTTCTGCAGATCAAATCGAATTGCTCAAGCGTTGGGTAGCCCAAGGAGGCCGTTACGAAGGGCACTGGGCTTTTCTACCGCGCAAGGCTTCCGAATCTGTCGGCGGCACTCGAAGCGATCTTCAGACGCTCTCTCGCATCGATGCACTGGTGGATGCCGATCTGGCCAAACAGGGGTTAAGACCTAGTCCCAAGGCCGATCGCATCACGCTGCTTCGCCGTCTGTATTTTGATTTGACCGGTTTGCCTCCTACCGAGATTCAAGTTCAGGAGTTCATGAGCGATGCCTCTGCCGATGCTTACGAACGCCTTGTGGACCGGTTGTTAGCATCGCCCCATTTTGGCGAGCGCATGGCGATGTGGTGGATGGACCTTGTTCGCTATGCCGACTCGGTGGGCTATCACGGGGACCAAGAGGTCAGTGTTTCGCCTTTTCGAGAGTATGTCATCGGGGCTTTCAATACCAACAAGCCCTTTGACACATTTACCATAGAGCAGTTGGCTGGGGATCTGTTGCGCACGCCAACGTTGGAGCAAAAGATCGCCTCGGGTTACAACCGACTTGGGATGATGAGCGCCGAAGGAGGGGTTCAAGACCGCGAGTATTTGGCCAAGTACATGGCCGAGCGTGTTCGCAATGCAAGCGGGACGTGGTTGGGGATCACCTTAGGGTGTGCCGAGTGCCATGATCATAAATTCGATCCGCTTTCGACCAGAGACTTTTACAAATTCGGAGCCTTCTTTGCCGACATCAAGGAGCGAGGTCTCTACTCGGGCGCCAATTCCGATGGAAACTGGGGGCCTTACGTCAAAGTCCCAACGCAAGAGCAACAAGAGCAACTCAGCGCAATCGACCAAAATATTGCGAAGGTTCAAAGTTTCATCGATCAGAACTCTCCGGAGTTGCTGGCTGATTTTGAGGCTTGGCAATCAGCGCAAGTACCTTGGGTGGTGCTTAAACCAGAAGGGTTGGTGTCGCTCGAGGGGGTGACTCTCAAGGCGTTGCCTGACGGGTCCTTTTTGGCCAGTGGCAAGAATCCCGCGACCGATACTTACCTGTTTACCACGAGCCAACTGCCACCAGGGGTTACTGCATTGCGTTTGGAGGTCTTGCCCGAGGACTCATTGCCTCAGCGTGGGCCAGGCAGAGCCGGTAACGGCAATTTTGTTCTCTCGGAGTTTGTGGTTCATCATCGAGTTGCCGATGGCCAGACGAAACCTGTTGCGCTTGCCAATCCCACAGCGACTTACGAACAGACCGGTGCTGCGGGTGGTAACCCGTATGGCAAGTGGACGATCGCCAGCGCCTTGGATGGGGATGCCAAGGGCCGCAACTGGGGTTGGGCTGTTATGGAGCAAGTGGGTCGATCTCACGCCGCTTTTTTCGAAACGGCAGAGGACCTAACGTTGGGGCCTGGTGACTCGCTGGTTATCGGACTTTGGCAGAACTTGGATAATCCGCAACACACCATTGGGCGTTTTCGATTGTCGGCGACCACAGCCAAGCGACCTGTTCAAGCCCAATCGAGTTTGTCTTTGGAATTGCAGACCGTTTTATCGAAACCCAACTCAGAACGTAGCCAACAGGAGCAGGAGAAGCTTTTAGCGCATTTTCGCTCGATCGCACCAAGGCTTGAGCCCAAGCGACAGGAACTTGCTGCTCTGAACAAGAGCCGAGAGGAACTTGATAAACAGGTAGCGACCACGTTGGTGACCGAAGTGGTATCGCCCCGGATGGTTCGAGTATTGGCTAGGGGGAATTGGATGGATGAGACCGGGGAAGTGGTCCTGCCGGCATTTCCGGTGGCTCTAGCGGCCCACACCGCCAAAGTAGCTCCTGCCAATGCGGATCGATTGAATCGATTGGATTTGGCCAAATGGATCGTGGATCCGGATCATCCTTTGACGTCACGGGTGCTGGTTAACCGATTATGGAAATTGTTTTTTGGGGCTGGGATTTCTCGCAAGCTCGATGATTTGGGGGCTCAGGGAGAGTGGCCATCGCATCCGGAGTTGCTTGACGAATTAGCGCAGTGGATGGTCGATACGGGTTGGGACCTGAAGCGCTGGATCAAAACCGTGGTCATGACGCAGGCTTATCAAAGAAGTTCCAGCGCCGATGGGCAGGCCCGGGATCAAGACCCTTACAACCGCTATTTGGCGCGTCAGAGTCGATTTCGACTCGATGCTGAGATGGTCCGAGACAATGCCTTGAGTGTTGGAGGATTGCTGGTGACCAAGCTTGGGGGCCGTAGCGTTAGGCCTTATCAGCCCCCAGGGTATTGGGCTTATTTGAATTTCCCTCAGCGTGAGTGGCAAAATGGAGCAGGGGAGGAGCTTTACCGTCGAGGTCTTTACACGCATTGGCAACGACAGTATCTGCATCCGAGTTTGTTGGTGTTTGATGCTCCTAATCGTGAAGAGTGCACTGCGGATCGTCCCAGGTCCAACACTCCGTTGCAGTCACTGGTATTGCTTAATGATCCGGCGTACATCGAAGCGGCCCGCAGTTTTGCCGAGTTGATTGCAAGGCAAAATGGCGATGAGAGTGCCAAGCTGGAGTATGCATTTGGCCGGGCGTTGTCGCGTTTGCCTTCGGATCAGGAAAAAGAGATTTTGGTGAGTTTGTACCGATCGCATGTTGAGCAATTCAAGAGTTCGTTGGAGTCTGCCAAGGAGTTGCTCGGTGTCGGGACTCGACCTGCTGCTAGCGACATCGATCCTGCCGAGTTGGCGGCTTGGACCAGCGTGGCCCGAGCGTTGATGAATTTGCATGAATTCATCACCCGGTATTGAAACTCGCAACTGAATACCGGCTTGTAGGTGTCTGCATTGTGACTTGGATTTTGAAGAGACTAAAGGACAGCGTTAGATGAGTTCGCACATCGATTGGATTGGACGCAGGACGTTTTTGCAAAGGCCCGGGATCAGTCTTGGAGCCATGGCCCTTAGTTCCATGCTTGGACGCAGTGCTTTGGCCCAGGAAAGCGGTTTGTTGGAAAGTTCCAAGGGGGTGATTTCACCATTGCATCATGCTCCCAAAGCCAAGCGGATCATATGGTTGTACATGGCCGGTGGGATGACTCATCTGGAGACTTTCGATCACAAGCCCAAGCTTGCACAGTTGCACGGCAAGCCGATGCCTGAATCGATAACCAAGGGGCAACAGATCGCGCAGCTTCAAGGGCAAAAGCTCAACTGCTTTGCCCCTCAACACAACTTCAAGCCTTGGGGGAAAAGCGGGCAGGTCATTTCAGAAATCTGGCCTCAGTTAGCCTCCAAGTGCGCCGATGACATGTGCATCGTTCGATCCTTGCACACCGATGCGATTAACCACGACCCTGCTCATACGTTTATGAATACCGGTTCGATGATTAGCGGTCGGCCGGCGATGGGTTCTTGGTTGCTTTACGGGTTGGGTGCACAGACGGAGAACTTACCCGGTTTTGTGGTGATGGTTTCGACAGGAAAGTACGGACAGAGGCAACCCATCGCTGCGCGACAGTGGCATTCGGGTTTTTTACCTGGGCAATACCAGGGAGTGGAGTTCCGAGGTACCGGGGATCCGGTTTTGTATGTGGGCAATCCCAAGGGGGTCGATTCGCAGAAACAGCGTCAAGTCGTCGATGCGATCGCATCGCTCAATGGGCTTGCCGATAAGCGGCTTGAGGATCCGGAGATCGCCACACGGGTTCGTCAATACGAGTTGGCCTTCCGGATGCAAGCCAGCGTTCCGGAATTGATGGATGTCTCCAAGGAGCCTTCGCATATCTTTGACTTGTATGGGACCAAGGGAGGGGATGGTTCGTTTGCATCGAATTGTTTGTTAGCTCGCAGGTTGGCTGAGCGGGGAGTCAGGTTTATTCAGCTTTACCATCGTGACTGGGATCACCACGGAGCGGTCAAGGCTCACTCGGAGGGAACGGCTAAAGAGGTGGATCAAGGAGTCGCTGCGTTGATCACGGATCTTAAGCAGCGCGATATGCTCAAGGATACGATCTTGGTTTTTGGATCGGAATTTGGGCGTACTCCGATGGCCCAAGGGGATGGACGTGACCACCATTTGGCAGGGTTTACGATGTGGTTTGCGGGGGGCGGTTTTAAACCGGGTTTTAGCTACGGTGCGACGGATGACTTTGGATACCATGCGGTTGAGAATGTGGTCTCTGTGCATGACATTCATGCGACCCTCCTGCATCAGCTTGGGATCGATTATCAGCAGTTCAGTTACAAGTTTCAGGGGTTGGATTCCAGGCTCACCGGCGTGGAGCCTTGCCGAGTGGTGCATGAACTACTTTCGTAAACGTTGAAGGCCCTTTTCATGAAATCGTTTTCAGAGATTTGTCAATGTCAGGGGCACTGTCTGAGCATGCATCGCTGGAATCGCAACGACAGTGGCATTAAGTATCGGCGATCCAAAAAAGTGTCTGTGATTGAGTCTCTTGCGAGGTCTTCGGATAAGAAGTTTTCGCCAGAGTTGTTGAAGTACAAGAAAGTTGTCGGAACACCGGCTGAGAACTATTTGTTTTACCGCCAGAGTTTTCGAGGCATTCCGATAAGCGATGGATGGCTTCGGATCGACGAGTTGGTGCAATCGCAGGAATGCGTAGGTGTTCATTCTCGCTTGCTCGACGACAAGGCGATTGGGCATTTGGAAAGCAAGGGGGCGACCAAGCCGGTTTTTAAGGAAAAAGGAGCAATCGCAAAAGCCAAGGAAGTTATGGGGCCGACGCAATCTTGGGACATCTTGGATGTTCAGTTGTGTTTTCGCCGACCTAATCGTTCCAAGACGACGACTCCGAAACTGGCTTGGCGAATTCGGTTAGCCCAGTCTCATGGGGTTCGATCTGGCGAAGTTTATATCGATGCAGTAAGCGGCACGCGTGTCGCGGTTCACAGGACGACTTGGTCATCTGGATTTGCATCTGGGTTTGTTTTTCGCCCAAATCCATTGTTGAGAATGACCGATAACACGCTGCCAGACCCGAAGAATCTTCCGCGTTCAAGTTACCGTGAGGTTAAGATCCCTGTGCCAATTGGGAGCAGGGTGTTGCGGAATGATTTTGCATTCGCATGGAGTCCCGTGTCAGAACCTCATGAAAAGGCTGGTGAGTTTTTTTATGAAGCCTCGGATGTACGCTTCGGCCAAACGATGGCTCTTTACTACGCTACTTGGATACAACGTTATATTCGAGATACCTTGCAATTCAAAAGAGCCAACCCAGGTCAGGTAGAGTTTATTGTTGGCTTCAATCGCGAGGATAACAGTTATTATGATTTACAGAGGAATCGGGTTTATTTGGGACTTGGAGGAGTACCTGACTATCAGGATGCGGAGGTTATTCTTCATGAGTATGCGCACGGGATACATTCGGTCATCAATCATCCGTTTAGTATCGATGAGAAATCGATCAACTTGAGAGAGGGTTTTTGCGACTATATCGCCTTGAGTGTATGCGAACACTTGAAAGAACTGCATCCTGATATGGAGCAGGAGTTCGCTACCTGGGACGCTTGGCAGAAGGGAAAAACGGTCGCTGAGTCGCGCGGATTAAGGCGTGCCGATGATAACGATCTGCTGTCGGATACTCAGCCGGTCATCCACTCGTCGGTCAGATCCGATCGCGCATCTTCATTTTGGACTGGTTTGCTTTGGGATCTCAGGGAGGTTTTATTGGTAAGGAATACTCAGCAGAAGAATACACACCATGGAGATTCTCTTGCCCTCGGGGCGCTCTACAAAGTAGATGCGCCTTACACTGTCGAAAATTTTGCCAAAGCGATACTGCTTTATAACCGAAGTCACTGGGATGGGTACAAGGAGCGCGAGATCCTTAGGATATTCGCCAACCGGGGCGTAATAGTGACTTTTTAACCCCCTTCAAGAACCGATTATCGCTTCACTTGAAATTTATGTGAAACTTTGGGCGTTTGAATTTCCTCTACCGCAACTTTTGGGGGCTGAGAATCAGCCGGCCAAGGGGTTGATGGATCGATGGGAGACGTAGGTACTTCGTGGATTCGTTGGAACTGGAGTACTCCGTTGACGAACACTAGACCGTAAATGTCTTGGGTATCGCAGCATACCTGTTGTCCTCCTTGAGGTTGGACTGGGCAGGATTGAAAGGGGAGGAATCCAACATACCGCCATCCGTAGAGTTGCTTTCTACCGTGGGGATCGCAGGCGATCACCGCTTCATAGAAACCAAACGGCACGTTCGAGCCATAGACGGTTGATGGGACGCTAGATGTCCGTTCAGGGCCGCCGGATTTGGCTTGTTTGCCAGCAAGCGGGAGATTTGGCAAGAGCGAGCCGATGCTGCCGATGATTTCCGCAGTTTGCTGGTCGGTTTCAGCGTTCAACGAAGTCAGGTTCTATCCGTTTTCGAGGTTTAGATTAAGGCTTCCAGAGCCGAAACCTGGTTTGAAATTAATCGCATATTCTTCTGAGAAATCTGGCAAGTATTCGAGTTTCATCGAGATCTTGCTCAGGTTCTGCGAGGTAGCAATGCTTTTGGCTTCCAAACCTTCGTCACCACCTCTTCCAGAGGGTTTTGGCTCATCGGTGATTTCAGGTGGCTGGGTTGCTTTGGCAAGTGCAACTTTGGAATTGGATTGAGCCGACTCAGCGACTTGCACTTTGATGGGTGAGGATTGGAAAACGCTCATGGCAGGCTCATCGGATTCACCTGCGGAGATATCGCCGCTGATGAACAAATAAGGTTTTGGACGGTAGTAACGAACCCCCTTAGTGCAGTCGCCCTGGACTTTACGCACATCGACACGAGTGCAACCTGTTGAGATATAAGCGAGCGTGACCATGGTGGTACAGACCAAGACCGACCGGCGAAAAGTAAGCATGATTTTGGGCCTTTATCAAATAGATCCGTTGGATAATATCGCGATGAGTCCTATCGCATTGTCTTGAACATCGGCATCAAGTTCGATAAAAACGGTAGAATTACTCCTGGTAATTAAGGTTTATCTAGTTTGTGCAGAATCCCCAAGTAGAAGGATCGACGAATTGAACGACGACCAGCACTGGATGGAAATCGCATTGGGATTGGCTCGTCGAGGGCAAGGCTATGTTGAGCCCAATCCGATGGTCGGATGCGTGGTGGTACGCGATGGGGAGCTTATTTCCAGTGGATTTCATGAGCGTTTCGGTGGTCCGCATGCGGAGGTCCATGCGCTGCGGGATCTGGACGCAGCCGACCTTACCGAAGCTACTTTGTATGTAACGCTTGAACCGTGTGCTCATCAGGGAAAAACGCCACCTTGTGTCGATTTGGTATTGAGCAAGCGGCCAAAGCGGGTTGTCGTTGCGATGCAAGATCCCTTCGAGCATGTTTCGGGTAAAGGGATCTCAAGGCTTATTCAAGCGGGTATCGAAGTCACCGTTGGAGTTTTGGAAGCTCAGGCAAAAGTCCTCAATGCACCCTACCTGAAGCGGATTGTCTGTGGATTGCCTTGGGTCATTGCCAAGTGGGCCATGACGCTCGATGGGGCGATTGCCAGTTCCACAGGGGATTCGAAGTGGATTTCCAATGAGCTTTCGCGCAAGCAAGTGCATCAGCTTCGCGCTCGCGTTGATGCGATCATTGTTGGAAGCTCTACGGTCATTGCCGATGATCCGCTATTGACGGCTCGATTGGACTCAGGCCAAGTGCCGGCGCGGCGCGCCGTGCGAGTGGTGCTGGATCGTAGGTTTCGCATCGCAGAAACCTGCCAGCTTGTGCGCAGTGCCAGGGACATTCCGGTCATGATTGCAGTCGATGGCAACGCGCTGGACTTGTTGGCTCAAAAGCGGAGGTTGTTGGAAGATCATGGGGTTGAGTTTTTGGAGCTTGGGCCATCTAGTTCCAGATCGGTTGGTTTGGAGCTCGATGGGATTCTTCGGGAGTTAGCAAGACGAGGGGCAACGAGCGTATTGGTCGAGGGGGGAGCCGGGGTGCTTGGGAGTTTTTTTGATGCCGGTTTGGTCGATCAAGTCGAGTGTTACGTTGCCCCCAAGGTCCTTGGAGGGGCTTTGGCACATCGGCCGGTGTCGGGGATTGGGATGGAAGCGATTTCGAAGGCTAACGAGTTTCAGAATGTCCAATGGGAATCGCTAGGTGGGGACCTGCATTTTTCTGGCTTTTTGGCAAGGCGTTTCTAGGTTTTTGGCATATTTAGGACACCACAATTCGCGATTCGCTTGACAATATCCCCCCGAACCAGTTGTAATGGTAGATGTTCCACCGTAACGGCTTGTCGCGACGGCATGGGATTCTAGTTCTCATTTCTACTAACCCACATTGAGGAAGTACG
>JAGWZB010000104.1 GCA_018969045.1 Planctomycetota bacterium
CACTGGAATGTTTTGGATACAAAACCCAACGAGCAAGGAGAGTTTGAGCTAGATGCCGTGCGCCTCGGAAGCGGTCCCATTCGATTGCAACCCGTAGTCTGCGATGACCAAGCAAACGTCCTCTACAGCGGACTACCGAAACAAATCTACATCGAAAACTAAAGGGGCCTCCTCTGCCGGGGCCATCGAGTGCATAAGGGTTACAGTACATGCATAATCGAATATTCGCAAAATTAGCTTTTCTGTATTTTCAACCTCGCTTTTTGGCAACCCTAGGTGCTGCGGCGATTTGGTTACTTGCTACTTGTTTACAAATTCATAGCGGTCCAGTTTACGGCCAGGAAACTCAAAGCGCTGCGTTGCCCGGTTCAGTCATCAAAAAACATGCGGGTGAGATTGACCAAGTCCAACCGTTTGTCTCCGGCATTTGGACCAAACAATGGGTCGCCCAAGTCGCTCTCTTGGAGAAAATACGACCTCGAAAAATCCAAGTCGGTGAGCGCGAGATACTTATCGACGAGTCCCTTTTTTACAGCGGTCGATACGGCTCACCTTTGGCCTATGCTCGCGCGCTGGACCTAGCCGAAAAACATGGCTTTGCACCGCAAAGCGGTACCAAAGTTTTTGACTTTGGATACGGAAGCATCGGTCACCTACGGATGCTGGCTCAATTAGGAATCGATGTAACGGCGGTCGATGTCGATCCACTACTTGCGGAAATGTACAAAGATTCCTCAGGAGCTTACTCCAAAGGCAACATGAAGCTGCTCAACGGAAAATTTCCTTCCGACGAAGCATTGCTCGAATCGGCTGGTCAAGGGTACGACTTATTTCTATCGAAGAATACGCTCAAACGAGGTTACATTCATCCAGCCCGCCAACCCGCTAGCCCAAAGCATGTCATCGACCTTGGAGTAAACGATCAACAGTTCCTAGAACAAATCAACAAGATACTCAAGCCCAATGGACTCCTTGCCATCTACAACTTTTGCCCACCGAAGGCCCCCGAGGATAAGCCCTACATTCCTTGGGCTGACGGAGAGTGCCCGTTTTCCAAAGAACAACTTGACCAGGCTGGCTTTGAAGTCCTTGAATACGATGTGGTCGATGACCTACAAGCTCGTAAATTAGGAAGCCTGCTAGGCTGGGACATTCAAGGGGGTATGAATCTGGAAAAAGATCTATTTGCTTGGTATACCATCGCCCGAAAAAAATAGATCTCAGCCCTCAACACATCACCCTGGCAACCTCGAATCACATTCAAAATCATCGCCACATTTGGCGACCGTTATCTCCTCATGCAGCGCGCGACGGCGGCGTAATCGAATGAAGCAACCGATGCCCAGACTGGCCGCGATCGCCATGCTTGATGGTTCAGGGACCGCGGGAGTAGATGCCGATGTGATCGTGGCCTTGAATCCAACCCCATCACCACCCCAATTACCCTGCGCGCCGACCGCAAACTCCAAGAAATCGCCCGCGCTTAAGTCAATATCCTGATTGATCGTCACGGCTGGACTGCCTGTCCCAGACAGAGATCCCGATACGATCGAACTTGTATTCTTGTAGATGTTGATATCCGTCAATCCGCTGGAGAGACTTACAAAACTACCTTGCACTTTCCACGTCCCCGACAGAGGCGCTGTCCATCTGACTACCGAGGGAATCAGCGATTCGGAGGGATGCATCTGCAGTAGATCGACCGTCCAATTGACGGGCAACGTTCCGCCCGAAACATTTCGGGCCACATAGGGAAAGAAGCCATAAATGGTCGGATTGCTGCCGCTCCACGATTCAACGGAGGGGCCGCTGGAGACTCGAGACAACAGCGTCGCCGAATTGACACCTTCGCGGTAACTCCAGACTCCATTGGGATTAGTTCCGACGTTGAAGTCATCCACAGCGCTGTACACGACGGCCGCGTGCGAGGATGATAAAACTGCACAACCGAAAAAAGCGATAGCAAGCGAACCGATGGCGACGAGAGCAGAAATGCGAGGATTCATTGCGGTTTTTCCTTCCACTGAAAATTGCCGATCCAAAACAACAGTTCCGTTGAGATAGAGGAGTACCGGACCCGACCAGGACGAATTTCGCTCGGTTGCTGGAATTCATCCTCGGCGCGTCGAAGAGCCTTTCGCCCCAAGAACAGTACGACGAGTATCTACGCGGCGAACCGAAATCTATTCCCCTTGAAGACTGGGGAATCCTCCCACAAAACCGATGGCGGGCCTTTGCTCTCGATGTGGGCCGTTCCAGACCTCAGGATCTGCAAGCCATCGAGGCTTGAACATCCAGAGGGAATTTGAAAGGAACATCAGAAGATACTGTTATTGATTAATCGCAATAAGCAACTAGGCATTTCGAGTCACTTTGAATAACGATGTATTATTCTCTACTCCAAATTGGTTTTCAGGCCAGAAGGGCAACGACGTGTTTTTCGTGCTCTGTGCCAAACCGGACTTTTGAGTCCATTTGAGCGTGCACGATCTAAGAAGGGACTCCCCACGAGCACTGGCACATCGATGCAAGACATCGAGTCATCACGGATATTGACCCTCGTGACGGTGCACAGGGCGGTTCTGGCTTAGATATTTCTTAGGTCACGACTTCCGTAAATGACTCGTGCGATTTCCATGCCTTTTAGGGACAATCAAATTGTACACTTATCCGGCATGCTTTGCTACGCAAAGGCCCCGATCATCGGTCAAGGATGCCCCCGTTGCCGGGCACACTCCCTACATCACCTAGCTCGCGGGTCCGACCGCGTTGGTTCAACGCAAAGGAGCGAGGAGGCCGAAAAATTTCCAAACGGCTGAAATAAAACCACTTCGGCGGTGACTCTATCTTCAGAGGCAATTGCCTTCGATAAGACACGAACCACCTTTTTTGGTTTTTCTCATGCACAGCAGCCACATCCAGGAGCTATTTGCCAGTCTGAGCAGTGCCCTGATGCTGTACGCTCGACAATGGTGCAAAACCCCAGAAGATGCCGTTCAGGAAGCCTTCATCGACTTGGCGAATTGCCCCAGAGAACCCGTTTCCCCTAAAGCATGGCTCTACACGACTACCCGCCGCAAAGCTCTAAACATCGCCCGGGCCGAATCCCGACATCGCAACCACCTCGTGCAGTCGATTCAGCAAAACAATGCCGATCGCGCCAGCGAATATTGGCTAGAACCAAACACCCGTAACGGAATCGCAGCTTCCGAAGTTCTCGACGGGCTCGACTCCCTCGAACCTCCAGATCGGGAGATGATTATCGCCAAAGTCTGGGGTGAACTGACCTTCGAAGAACTCGCAGAACTGATGAACTGCTCTCCCGCATCGGCTTACAGACGTTATGTCGATGCGCTCAATCAACTCAAACGGCTGCTGCTTGCAACAAATACTCCCCACGTAAATAAAAAAACATAAGGCAAAGACGATGATCGAACCTAAATTCCCCATGCATCAGGAGCTTGATCAATTCGAGCAGGACCTCAAATCCCTCACGCCCAAACAATACCCAGATACATTATCGGTCCAGGCTAAGACTTCCTACCATGACGCGGGATTCGTTACAAAACCTGATACTCTTCCGGTCGCTGACAACCATCCGCATCGATCGCCTACGGCCAATCGTACTTGGATCCAAATAGCCATGGTATCCTGGGTTACCGGGCTTGCTGCCGGCATACTGCTCTCAGCAATTTGGACAAGGGTGATGATGGAACCAGTACCTCTGGCTAAGTCAAATGCGATCCCACAGAACATCACTGCAGCCGAATCCCGATTTCCCAACACAAAATCGGTTCTTGCGCCACAGCCTTCTGCTTTGGATCAGGAAGATGTTTTAGCAGCCATCTGCCGATCCATCGCGATAAACTCTGATAGCGACGTTGTTTTGCGACCTATCATGCAAAGAAACGCGTTCTTGGTGAACGCTGCAAGTCTCCCATCAACCTCACGGATTGACCAAGCAGAACTAGGATCGCATCCAGAGGCTAAAGAACCCGATGCCAACGACCACAACAGGATGACTTCTCCTGCATCAGAATTCAATTCCTTGCGAAATCTCCAAGGTCAGCGTCAGTTGCTCAAAACGCTTTTGGAATTCGAAAACTTGAACACGATATGAGCCATCACCAACATTGTCTTTTCCAATCCCGATCGGAGTTTCATCCATGACAAACCATACTCGATTATCAACCCTGCTAAGACGCAGTATTCTGAGACGCTCTGTATTGGCTGCAATGCTGATATCAAGCGGTCTGGCCACTGGTTATTCCCAGGAATCGCCCAATGGCTCCCAAGAGCAAATCGCCAGTCGAGAGGGCGCTTGGGAATTTCTCAGGGGACCGATCACAACGGCACGACGAACCGTTACGCTCGCTCCCAAAACGGAACACAAACCGGCTCTCTCGGTTCGCTTTATCCCGGATCCCTTTCATGCAAAACCAGGTAACGCTGCTATTTTCTATCTCAAAGCGGGAGGCTTCTTCGAGCAAACCGCTGCCTTGCAGGCAAAACGAAAGTTTGAAGACGAAGCAAGGGCCGCTGCTGGCGACCAAGCATACGCGCCCTATGTTTGGCTAGAAACGGAGGTAAAAGATCTTCCTGTCGAGAAAGTTAAGGAGTATCTATCCTACACGTCCTTTCAACCCCTTTTTCTTGATGAAGCAGCTTCGAGATTGCACTGTGATTTCGATCGCCAAATAAAAACGGTCGCGAACCCTGCCGGCTATTTACTCCCCGAGATTCAGGCCATTCGAGATGTGGCACGCATCCAAGCGATGCGGTTCTTGCTGGCGATGGCAGAAAATAGAACCGATGACGCTGTCAAAATCCTAGGGCAATTGATCGCTATGGGACCCCACTTTTGCCAAGAACCATTCCTAGTATCGAATCTCGTGGGAACCGCATGCGTCAATATCGGCTTGCAACAAGCATACTATCTTTCCGAACATGCCAATGCACCGAACCTCTACTGGGCGATCGCTCAATTGCCCAAACCGCTGATCCAACTAGAGCAATCCCTAGCCTATGAGCACGAATTTTTGTTTGAACAAGTCAAAGCTTTGCGAGAGGTAGATACGGTTCCAAAGCCACAGCAATACTGGAGTGAGTTCATCGATCGTTTTACCAAAGAGATGCAAGGCTTAGAAACACCACTGGACGCATGGGGATCGATCGGCAAAGCTGGCATCACTCTTGCCATCGGATCGAACGTCCCCAAAGCGCGCGAGTATTTGGCTCAAGTCGAAGGATTAAGCTACGATACCTTGGACCAATTACCCAACACGCAGATATTCTTTCTTGCCATGCGTCGATTTTACGAAAGGTATCGTGATGAGGAATTCAAATACAGTTTTTTACCGGAACACGCTCGCAAGAAAGCCAAACCATCGTCGATAGATTTCAACGAATTCAGCCTGCGATATGGTTTAATCACGTTACCAACGTCCGCTTTTCTACCCGCAGTACAAGCGGCACAAGCGGCGTCGCTTAGAACCCAGCAACAACTCGCGATGTGGCAAACAGTAGAAGCCATCCGTCATCATCTGGCGACCCACGACAACAAACTACCTGCAACACTTGAGGAACTAGAGCTGCCTGCGCCCCACGATCCACTGACCAATGGACCTTTTGAATATACCCTTCACAACACCGGAGCAACACTCAAGGGAGCTGAAAATCCCGGTCTACAATACCAGCTGGAACTTCGTACCAAACCCACCACGCAACGATGATCAATATCAGACAACCAAGGAACTCGCTATCATGAAATTGAAACACACGTACCTGAACCCCCTGTTTTCTGTCGCCTTGATGCTCGCTAGCATGACTCCGAGCCTTGGCCAAGACAAAAGAACCATAACGCAGCAATCACTAAACGCATCTTCGATGCTATTGCTAAAAGTTGACTCCAATCAACTTGCGATTCCAGAGAAGATCCAACAGATGCAGGACCAGTATAAGGATAATCCAATAGCTGCGATCATCGACGTGTCCCAAAGCAACCTGAATTCCTTTCGCGAGGTCACTAAAGGACAAACAGTATATCTGTCGTTGGATATGCCCTACACCGCAGCCATGACGTTACATGCAGTGGCCCCTAAGTCCGTAGGTGCAGATGATATCGGGAAATTTGCAAAATATATTTATCCTCAAGTTGCTCTGGCCGATCGTTCCAATGATGATCTAACCAAACTCGATATCGGTACAAGCGATCTGGTTTTTGCTACCCGAGGCGATCAGACGGCACTACCTGCCGAGCAGGATTCGATATGGCAAAGTGCCCTGGAAGCTACCAAAGAATTCCCCGTCCAATGCGTTGTACTCTTGCCTGCTTACGTGCGTGAGACATTCCGGGAAATCGCCCCCCAAATGCCTGAGTCACTCTCAGGCGGATCGGCTGATTGGTTGATTGAAGGTGCTCGATGGATCTCCCTGGGTCTGGACACCAAGGCTGCGACCGCCCGGATTGTGGTGCAGTCGGGTTCCGAAGAAAGTGCCAAAATCTTCGCAAAAAACTTGCCGAAACTGCTGCGATCCATTGTGAGCAACACGGTACCAGATAAAGAATCTGCTTTGGCACTCTCGGTTTTGATTGGGATGATTAAACCGGAACTCTCAGGTGATCGAGTCATCGTTTCACTCACTTATGATCAAAACAACCAATCGCTTTTGCAATTTGGAGCTATCGTCGCAAGCTCGATTGTGGCCCCCATCACCGCAACGACAACTTCGAATCGCATGAAGCAATTCGCATTAGGATTCCATAACTACCAGAGCGCCTACCAAGCGTTTCCGACCTATTTGAATATGGCCAAGACAAAAGTCAAAAGCGGCCTTAGCTGGCGTGTGCATATTTTGCCATTCATCGGATTCAACGAACTGTATCAAGAATTCAAACTGGACGAGGCATGGGACAGCCCGCACAACATCAAATTGCTCGATAAAATGCCAGCGATTTACCTCCCCACAGCCGATATGAACCAGTCAGTGGAACTAAAACCCTATCACACCACCTATGTCGCACCGATCGGCACGAAAACGGTTTTCGGGCAGAACGAGCCCATGCAATTCCGCAATATCACAGACGGTACCAGCAACACCATCGCCTTTGTCGAACTTAAGCTTCAGCATGCCATTCCATGGACCAGTCCGCAGGAGTATCCGTTTGACGAGTCGAATCCGACGGCTAAGCTTCGCGATTACAATGGAAAGACCGTCGTGGCCATGTTTGATGGCTCTGTAACCAACTTGAAACTCGATTTGTCAAAGGAAACTTGGCTAGCCCTGTTTTCCCGCAACGGAGCAGAGATCGTCCGACTGGAGTAAGTGCCTGCGATCAATCTGGCAAATTGGATGGACCGATGATCATACAGCCGACTAGCGATTCCAGCTGCGACCAAGCCGCTTACTCCGCCCGACTTGGCGTTGGCTGAATTCATCGGAATCCGAATAGGAAAACCAATCGATTTCCGCTGCAAAAAGACTCTCGACCACCGATTCCTGGTCGGATCGATTCGATTCGTCCTCTCCTTGGCCACCGGATTTCGAATTGAGCCAGTCGATCACGACCAACACATCCAGCGGAGAGATCGATCCATCATCATCTACATCACAAAAAATCTCACCGACATTTTCGATCTGCCTAGCACCGTACTTGTTGATCTGATCAATAATCTGCAAAACGTCCAAGGGTGAGATGGTTTGGTCATCGTCAACATCCTTGGGATTCATGGGGTTATGCCAATCGATATGGATGCTCGAAGCTTGGAGCTGCTGGTCGAGAATCGTAAAGGCTGGAATTCCGTCGACCGGAACTGAGATCACCAACATGTGTTTGCTTGTCAGGCGATGAAGCGAATGCGCAGACCCAGGCTCAAGTTGCACAACCCGGGTCAGTTCCAAGGTTGGGCCGGTCCACTCTTGCAACTGTGGCACTGACACAATGGTGCGAAGCGTAATCCACCGACCCGCAAACCACAGAGCATCTGTTACTTTATTCGCCAAGCCATAGGGGCTACGGTTTAACGTTTGTGCATCGAGAACCAACCCAGATCCGAGCAATACCCAGCGACCATCTCCAGAAAGCCGGATCGGATGCTCCCAACCGATATCCCCGTGATAGGGTGAGTCCACGGGAGTTTGAAGCGTCCCGGTGTTGCCGATTGCCTCGAAAAGCAAATCGTTGGGACTGGTGTCGTCTCGAAAAAAATACATCCGGTTATTGGTAGAATTCCAAATATACTCCTTGGAATAGTAATTCCAGTCTCGCGAATGTTTCAAGACTCCATCGGGCGAGATGGTATAGTGAGTACGCCAAGCTCCCGAATTATCGACAGCAAAAATAAATTCCCCGGCCATCGATAATCCAGCAGGCTGGCCCGGAAGCTGAAAAAAAGGGACCTCTTTAGGCTTCTGCTCCTTAAGATCGATTTTGTATATCAGACCCGATGCGTACAGCACGTAGATCGTCTCCGACTCCCGAGCATACGTGATGTAGCTTGGAGTGCCCAGAAGAGAAATGCTGGGGTCATAGGACAGTGTCGTAGGGTTCCATCGAAAAATGTTCTGGTGGGCTTTGCTCAAAAGAAGGACTTGCCCTTGAGTCGAAACACTTGTCCAATCAGGCAAGTAGGCCAATCCCGTCGGATCGATCGGTTCATTTGGATCTGCAGGTTTGAAATCGGCGATAGGAATGCTCTGTGTTCGGTACCCGTTGCTTGCAGCCGACTCTGGAAAGAAAGCGATTACCAAGTCACCGGTGACGAAGATCTTAGTCGCTGCTGCGCCGAGGGTAACACTACCGGTCGGTAGAAAAGCCCTTGAGTAGGCTGTGATCTCCTTGCCGTTTAGGACAAAGGGTAGCTGCGACTGATAAAAATCAATGTCTTGGATGGGACTCAGGCGGTTGGCATAAGTGAGGTTCGAAGTGGCATAAATGATCCCCGCATCGTCGACCACTTTCGACTCGTCGGGGAAAACCCAGGTGCGATTTACACTGGGGTAAGCACCATGGTAAGGGCTATCGCCGTGCGCTGCCGTAAAACGACCATCATCGGTGTAAGTCACATAGGTAATGTCGGCAGGTGAGATCCCAAGCGAGCGACCATAAATCGTGTTTCGACTTGGAGCGATCGACGATCCAGCGACGGCATAGACATAGTTTTCTTGCGTATCGATGAGTGTGTTTGAGTTTTTGTTGATACTGACCAAACGAGCATACAAATCGATGCTGTAATTGAGAAATAATAGGTTGCCGTCGGTATGAATGGCCGAGATCACCGAGGGTAAATTGATCAAATGCGTTCGAAGGGTTCCGGTGCTATTGTATCGATAAGCCGTCTTGCCAAACCCAACATAGATTCCGTCGGCATCCACATGTGCGGCTTGTGGTCCTGTGGTGGCGTTTAGAAGGGTGATCGGTGTAAGCCATGTCAATTGCGTTAAATCATACCGACCTACCGCAGTTGAATTCGAGTCAAAAAAGTACCCGATGTCATTGAATTCAACGATGGAGGCTGCCAAAACACGCCGATCTTCGAGCTTTTCCAAACTAGGCTTAAAGGATCGAGGATTTGGCATGGTACGCTCGTCTAAAGACATCGAGGATTTCGAACAAAGTACAAAAGGATCTCAAACACAAACAAGTATACTCGGCCAACCGAAATCCGTCCGCTGACGATCTTCTTCGATTTTATCTTGGTGGTTTCAACCAGGAGCGTTGTTGAGCAACGCGGTTTATGTCACAAAACAAGAACGCGGTACCATACATCCAGGGCATGGATCAGGGAGGCTCGTTCAAGCTACAATACTGAGCGTGTGAAACTCCAAACGCATGTGAAATCACGTCTCATTAACCAGAGTATACGAGGCTTTCGATGGCAAGCTTACTTGACTCTCCAGCGATAAGCGGCAGATACCTTTTTCCGCAGAATCGAACCTTGCGACGCCCCATGGTGGTCCAAGTCAACGACGTTGAGTTGGCTTGCTACCACAGAACCCTGGATCAGAACCGACTAACCCTCGTTCACTTTCACGGTAATGGCGAAGCGGTTGCAGACTATGTACCTGGCTTTGCTGACATGCTCCAAGACATGGGACTCAATCAGTTATTCATCGAATATCGAGCTTACGGAGGTTCCTCGGGGAATGCTCAACTAGTTGCAATGCTTGACGATGGGGAATCTGTATTGAAAGCTGTAGGAATTCCTCCTGAAAAAGCAGTCGTCTTTGGTCGTTCGATCGGTTCGCTCTATGCCATCGAATTAGCATATCGTCAGCCCAACATTGCAGGGCTGATCATCGAAAGTGGAATCGCCGATCCGTGCGAACGGTTTTTAAACTACGCCGAACTCCAGTCATCCAGAATCAGTGAATCCCAAGTCCGCGCTGAGGCAGCAAAATACTTCAACCACGAGCGGAAACTATCGGAATACACCAATCCACTACTGATTCTGCACACCGAAAACGACGGATTGATTGATCTGTCGCACGCCCAGCGCAATTATCAATGGTCTTGTTCCAAGCAGAAGCGACTAATGCTATTCCCCAGAGGGAATCATAACACGATCTTTCCATTGAACATGAACCAGTATCTGGCCTGCGTGAAGGAATTTGTCGATGGACTCGGTCGCTGAAGAAAAGGCATTATTCACCGATGACCAACTCCTACCAGCCAGAGACCCAATGTGCCAAACATGCCCAGATCATTTCTACTTTGCCTGAAACAACCTAGGAGCAAACTCCTTCAAACTTCTGCGCCAAGATTGCCATTCGTGAGCGGTGTCCGGCGATAAATAGTAATGCGCGTTGATCCCCATGGACTTGAGTTGCTCAACGCTTTCAGACGGATTACCTCCACGACGAGGTTGCCCACCCGAAACCTCTTTGCTTCCATAACTGACGAAAACCAATGCAACTTTGTCTTTGAATCCCTCGGTTTTTTCGACGTCTTCATTGCTTATGGTCGCGCCGCTGAAAAGGCCAATATGCGAGAATTTGTCCAAGTTTCTGAGGGTGATCTGCTTGGTCTCCATGCTACCCATCGACAAGCCTGCCATGGCGCGATGAGGTTGGTCGGTCCGTGTTCGAAAATGCGTATCGATGTAAGGAACCAATTCATCAACAAGCACCTTTTCAAACTCCCGGATATCGAAATTCTGCAATCCTCCCATCCGAACCTCATTGGTCATCCCATAAGTCATCACGATAATGAACGGTTTGCATTTCCCCTCCGCAATGAGGTTATCCATGATTCGACCCGCATGGCCTTGGACGCTCCATCCGTATTCGTTCTCGCCCCAACCATGCTGGAGATAGAGCACTGGATATCGATTTTCAAGCTGCGAGTCGTAATCCGGCGGTGTGTAGACAAATGCACGACGTTCGGAGTTGGTGCTCTGTGAATGAAAGAAAATCTCGCGAACCTGACCGTGCGGTACTCTTTTTAGCTCATAGAAATCCCGATCATGTGCCGGCACCTCGATCCCACTCCCCCAACGCATCGCACCAAAGTAAACCTTGCTGTTGGGATCTGGGACATGGGCGCCATCGATGATGAGCTCATAATAATGAAATCCTTCATCGAGGGCTCGGGAATAACCAATCCAGGCTCCGTCTTCAGCCTGGACAAATTCTGTGCTATCGCGAAACGTGGTCGATACTTTTTTGGCCTCCGGAGCAACGACACGAAACTTGATACGGCCCTGCGAATTGACTTGTGGGTACTCCTTACCAGGTTGATTGGTAGAGGCAGGTTTGAAATCGTCTTGGATGCCCTCAGGAGTTTTACCACTGGGTGTGGGATTTGTGTTTACCTCTTTTTTTGCCTCAGGAGCAGCGGACTGAAACACTCTTTGGGCAAAGTAGTACAAGTTGTTTCGCCAGTGAGTCGGATCGTGCCCATGGGAGTCGACGTTCCAAATATGGGGAATGTCTTTGTCCTTCAAAAATCTCTGCAGCCTCTGACTAAAGCGAATAAGGCCATCTTTGTTGCCACAGGAAAGCCAAAGAAGCTTGAGCTGCTGCCTAGCATTCTGAACGTCTGGAATCAGTTCCTCTGGAGCTTTGGTGTTTGGAGCAGACGAAAATCCGCCAACCCATGCAAAGGTATCCAAATGGGTCAGACCGAAATTCAAGGACTGACCACCTCCCATAGAGAGCCCAGCCAATGCCCTAGATTCACGATCATCATGGACAGAATAACGCGACTGGATTGCAGGGATCACGTCATCGAGCAAGTCTTTTTCGAATGCAGCAAAGGCTGGCGCGGAGGCCATGACGTTTCCCTCCGCTCGATCGTTCTTTTGGGCTCGCCCATTGGGCATCACCACGATCATAGGCACGGCTTTGCCATCGGCAATCAGATTGTCAAAAAGCATGTCTGGGGTTGCGAACCTTTGCCACTCGGTTTCATCACCACCGATCCCGTGCAGCAAATAGAGGACCGGATACCGCTTCTCTTTCGAGTAACCTGGTGGAGTGTAGACATTCATTTTTCGAGTGGTACCAACCGACTTGGACTCGTACTCGATGATTTCCAATTTTCCATGCTCGATACCCTCGCGCCGGTCAGTGATGTTCTTTGGTGGTTCATCAAAGATTTGCTTGTCATCTGGCCCCAGTTCGATCGGCCCCCCAAACCCGCGTGGAGGTTGCGCAGGACGCTGCGATTCGGGTTTGGTAGGATCGTCTTGTGCAAAAAGAACCAGTGGCGCGCAAGACCACAGAAGCAAATGGACAAGGAGAGTTCTCATCAAGCGTTCCTCAAAAAGATACCAGAGTTATCGAAGAAACGGAATGAGCGTGAAGGATCATTCTAAGGGAACTAAAACTACACCACAACCGTCCGTCCCTTGAGCACGTAGCACCAAACGGATTCCACGCTTGGACCCAAGGTCCATTGGCTCTATTTCCCTCTGTGCCTCCATACCTCTGTGGTTACTCCCTCTTTTTATTCTCCGACATACCAACGTCACTGCAAAAAGCGAACGAACCCTAAATTTGTTTGGCTATAATGACTCGATACGAACTCTTACGAGCCTAAGCCTATGCAAATCCTCAAATCGCTTTTCACCTGCATCGCACTGTGCGCTACGATTCTAACCTATCCTCAGGATGTCCTTGCGCAACCAGAAACGATCCTTCAAAAATACTGCTTGGATTGCCACAGTTCGTCAAGCAAAGAAGGAGGGATGGACTTAGAGCCCGCTTTATCACACAAACCTTTCGATGCGACGATTGTCTTTGAAAACATCATCAACCATCGGATGCCCCCCGCCCAAGCCGATCAGCCGACACTCTCAGAGCAAACAATGCTTCTGGACTGGCTTGCGGCAAACTCCGTGAGTCCGAAAATCAACTCGTATCGCCGGGTTAGCCGTCACGAGTTTGTTCACAGCCTGAGCGATTTGCTCGGAGTACCCGTCGATCTCGCAAACGAGATTCCCGAAGACCGGGGAACTTACAGTTTCGATTCCGATCGGAGAATCATGCTCTCTGGGGAGCAACTCAGAGCCTACTTTCGCGGAGCCGACGAAATGCTCGAGGCTGCCCTTCCCAAAAACGGTTTCCCCCAACAATTCCGTTGGACGACTCGTTCGATCAAAGATAGCCACGAAACGTACAACATCTATGTCCGCGACTTCGAAAATGGCATCTTGTTTTCTTGGACCCGTGCCAATAACGGGAACAGCTACTCGTACTTCTACGATCATTTCGAGCCACCGAGCCGGGGCCTTTACCAGTTGAGCTTT
>JAGWZB010000542.1 GCA_018969045.1 Planctomycetota bacterium
GCGTTTCGATTGGTTGCGGTGTTACGGAGTATTTTAGAGTCGCCATTCCTGTTTTCTTTCGTGGTAACAAGCAGATTTAAGAGTTCTTGCGCTTGATTGATTCTTTTGTTCTGTCTTTCGTGGTTCTCGTCTTTGGGATTAGTCGATCCGAAATCTGGAGGAATTCTAAAATCTTACTCCATGCATTTTCGTGGGACTCCACGTGCTTGAGCGATACGTTATCAACGCCACGACTTACTCGAGCAGCAATCTGCTCGTGCGACAGCTTTTCCCCTGGACAGTTCACTTCACCCTGTATTCGTGCAAGCTCTCGATGACTCAAAACAAAGAATCTCTCGGCAAATCCAGTGTCGGTTGGTTTCACTGAATACAGCACCCAGAAATCGGGTGCCTGCGTATCTTCTGTTTTGTACTTCTGATAGAGGCTGGTTACGAATCGACTCGATTGCGATGCCTTCACCTCGATGACTGCAGCCTTACGATTCTCGCCGATTGCATACAAATCGGCACCTTTTTTGTTTCCGTAGGTCACGCTGGTAAACAGCCCACGAAGGCATAACTCGGCCGCTACTCGGTACTCCCCGGCAAGATTCAGATTGTATTTGTCGATGCGTGATTTGCTCATGTTCTAACGCGATGGTTGGTTATTCCACGCCGAGCGCTTTAAATGCAGCGTCACGGGGGTCGGCGTAAAAGCTGGTTTGGAACTTGGCGAATAGCTCGCCTGGAATCGTGGGGATGTCGCGGACACTGGCCATCGGCAAAAGTATTCGTTTCGCGCCGGAATCGGCAGCGACTTGGAGCGATTCGGCTAAGTTTTCCACTGGCACAATGTTGCCACCAAGACTCATGCTGCCAAGCACCACCATCTGCTGCTGGATGGGTTTCCCAAGTACCGCTGAACACAATGCGACAAAGGCCGCAAGCGTCATCGAAGTGTTGGCTCCCGTGTTGTGCAGCTCGACTACATGAAGGTGGTAGTCGTGGTCCAAAGCTTTGATCGAGGCACTTACGTGCCCGGAGTTCGCTTTGAAGTAGTCAAACCCAACCTTCACGGCCTCTTTGGCTTGTGCATTCGAGCCGAAACCGGACATCTTCAGGGCACCATTGCCAGGTGTGACCTGGGTTTCGATACGGTAGAGCCCGAGGTGGCTAGCTGATCCTGTTGCCACGGTGTGCAGGACGCCTGGATTGAGCGGTCCGTCGGGAATCAAGCCACCACCACCTTGCTCCGGTACGGTGATAAACTTCTCTTCGGACTTTTCGAGGTCGATGTAGCTGAAATGGACATCGAAGAATTCCATCCCCCCAATCTTCTTGAGCTGCTCTTTGACTCGCCGACGGGTTTCCAAAGCGTACTCCAGGCATCGACGCACGGCTTCTTTGTCGTACTGTTCGTTCGGGTAGAGGAGTTTCAACAGACCGGAAACCGTGTGTTTGACGGCGATGGTGTCACGTTGGTTGAGGTCTCTTCCAAGCCTAAAGTACTTATTGATGGCATCACTGAAATTCCGCTTCCGCATCTCTCGGACCCATTCGGCGAAGTAGTCCACGATGAGCCCGTATTGCCCAGTGAAAAACTCCGGACGCATTTTGGGGATTTCCCAGCCCGGGATGTAGGCATGAAAGCGATCGAAGAACGCGGAATCGATCATGGCTTCCGGGAACGGAGCCAGCAAATGGCTGGTTTTCACAAGCGTATCGACCGGCTGGTTGATGTTGCCGATAAAAACCATGGATGCCGAAGCGCTGATGGCATCGCGACCACGAGCAAACGAACCGCTGGCCATGTAGTCCTTCATGATTTGCAGTGCGTCTTTGTCCTTACCTCGAAAGACGATGCCGGCAACTTCGTCGAAAGCGACGCAATCCCAGAGACCTACCAAGCCCACCGATCGCGAAGAGAGGTTGTAGAACAAGTTTGCTACGGTGGTCGTTCCACCAGAAATCAGAATGCTGTTGGGGCTGATCTCTTTGTAGATGTGGCTTTTGCCTGTTCCGCGTGGGCCAAGCTCGCAGACGTTGAAGTTGTTTTCGACCAACGGAATCATGCGGCAGAGAATATGCCATTTGACTCGCTCCTCGAACTGGGTTGGCTCGTAGCCGCAGGATCTCAGCAGAGCATCGATCCATTGTTCTTCGTTGAAGTTGGTTCGACCTGCAAACAGCTCGTCCATATCCATTCCTGGCA
>JAGWZB010000105.1 GCA_018969045.1 Planctomycetota bacterium
TTGGTGAAAACACCGGAACCTGTGTTGCCATCATCACCCCTGATGCAGAACGGACGATGCGTACCTGCCTAGGTGTATCGAGCCACTTGTCGGATAAACATTTGGATGAAGACCGTATTGCTCAGTCCTCATGGCTGTTCATCGAAGGGTATGTCTTTGCAAATCCAGATACAGGCCAGCATGCAATCCGAAAGTCGATTGAATTGGCTAAGAAGCATGGGACCAAGGTTGCGGTGACTTGCTCGGAGCAGTTCGTGCCACAGGTCTTCGGCGAAGCGTTCCAAGAAGCTCTTAAATCGACCGACTTGCTTTTTTGCAACGGTCCGGAATCGCTTGCGGTAACAGGCAAACAAACCACTGCAGAAGCCTTTGCCGCACTCAAGCAGATCGTTCCTCACTGCGTTCTGACCGATGGACCTCATGGCGCCTACGTAAGGTACAATTCCCAAGAGGCTCATGTCCCCGCCTTTGCTTGTCATCCCAAAGATTTGACTGGAGCAGGAGACATGTTCGCAGGAGCGTTTCTGTTTGGAATTACCCACGGATACGATCCGGCAATCGCCGCACGAGGGGCCAATTACCTGTGCTCAAAGGTCATCAGTCAGATTGGAGCTAGGCTGCAGGAAGACGCGACAAGCTTGTGGCGAGAAGCCCTCGAGGAAACACGGGCCACTGACGTCGGAGGCTGATCTGGTCAAAAGAGCCGATTGCGTACGGCCCAAACTGCCGCTTGAGTACGATCGTTCACGCCGATCTTGCGCAGGATGTGTTGTACATGCTCTTTGACCGTCTCGTAGCTTATACCCAAGTCCTCGGCAATACGCTTGTTGGTCAATCCACAGGACAATTTGGACAACACATCGGACTCCCGATGTGTCAAAGGCACTTCCATAGCTGATCTTGGAGACGCGCAGGCAAAACAGGCTTGGAACCTCCTGACTTCCTCTTTATTCCACAGATTCATGCGCTCCGAAGCGCAATCGAGTTTCCGGAGTAACTCCTGTGGTTCATCGGATTTCTGGACGATTCCAAGTATCCCGGATGCGATCCCTCGCAAAAAAAGGTGTGGGGACTCCGAGCGAGCAAAGAACAACAAGGGGATTCCAGGCTTGTGATTGGTCAAAATACCTGCGATATCGATGGGATCGGCATCCTGCAAATCCGCATCAATCAATCCGATCGACCGTTGGCCCAACGCCTCCAAGCATGACGATGTGATTCGATTTGGTCGCATCGTATGGACTTTGTACTTCATCGAAGAATCTAAGATCGTCGAGAGCCCTAATCGATCGATGTCGTAGGAAGTTACCAGCACAAGGTCATGAAGAAGAGTCACGGCAAGAAGCCGGTTACCGGCCCCAAAAAGCAGACAAGGAGAAAAGAGAATGAGAAATGATAATTCAAAAGAAACCGAAATGAAATCGGGCAAAACAAACCTTTTTTGCCAACTCTTATCGAGACGCCTTCAGCTCGCGGCTCAGTTTCTCCAGGATTCCTCGATTTTTATTATCCTCGGGTAGTTCCCCGGTCTTGAATCCATCGAGCAAATGATCCCAAACTAGGTTTAACTGGGATTGCATATTGGTCGTGTTGGCGGTCATTACGACCACTGCGTCTTGGTCGGGCAACACCACACAGAACTGGCCGTCTTTTCCATCTCCGCGATAGGCGTTGTGCCGACATCTCCAAAATTGGAAACCATACCCCTGGTTCCAATCGCTTGCAGCATTCTGGCCGTTGGAGACCTGCTTGCCGGTCGCTTGTTCGATCCACTCTCGAGGAATCAATTGTTGGCTCTCCCAAGTCCCCTTTTGCAGGTAGAGTTGACCAAATTTCGCGATATCTTCGGTTGTCAGATACAGACCATAACCTCCCAGCGAGATGCCTTGGGGATTTGCATCCCATCGAGGGGGTTGGATTCCCAATGGGTCCAGCAAGCGGGATTGCAGGTATTCAACCACCGTCTGCCCGGTAACTTTCTGGACGATTGCAGACTGCATGAAAGTGGCAGGGGTGTTGTAGCGAAAGAAGGAGCCGGGCTGATGCTCAACCGGATGGGCCAAAAATGTCTTGATCCAGTCTTGCGAACTGCGCACGTTGGGTTCCTCTGCATGTCCGGTCGACATGGTCAGCAAATCCTTGACTCGCATCTTCTTGAGATTCTCAGACGGATTTATCGGAAGGGCGTCTGGAAAAAAACCGATGACTGGATCCTCGATAGAAAGCTTGCGTTCGTGGACGGCTAACCCTACCGCAGTCGAGGTAAACGATTTGCTCAGGGACCAAAGGACATGGGGCTTGTCGGCGGACTCTGGGCTCCACCAAGCTTCGGCCACAACCTTTCCATGCCTTAGAAGCATAAAACTATGCATGGATTTGACTTGATCGTCTGCGGCTCGAATGAACTTGATAATCGCCTCTGTCGACACTCCTTGGGACTCGGGAGTCGCCCTAGGCAACCTCGTTCCTTTTGTGCTTTGAATCTTGTCCTGTGCCAAAATGGTATTTGGACCACACAGGCTAGTCCAACAAACAGCGATCAAGCAAAAAATTTTTCGAACGAGCATCTTCGATTCCCAGAGATCAACCACCGACTGGTGTTACCAATAAATATACTGCAGGAATCGCTCTCGATCTTCGGCGTGCAGGGCATCGATGTCTTCGACCACGTATCGGTTTTCGCACGTATCGATCAGTAGCTTACCGTTCTCGCTGTAGTCGAGCGCCTGGCCTTGGGTCCACCTCATGGTGAATTGGCAAGGTCCGCGATCCGTCTCAACCTCCAGGTTGAGATAACCGGATTCTAACTGATTTTTTCTGACTCGCTGGATTTTGCGGAGCAGATACCTTCGTTCGATGAGTTCTCGCACGAATTTGCAATTCTCGATACTCCACGATTTCAGGTCCTTGATCATCCCGCATTCGAACTCCTCGCCATTGTCTTTCCAGCTGCGAACGCTCAAGTAACCTTCGGGGTATTTGGAGGGAAACGTTTTCACGACAAAGACCGATGCAGCAAGGAGTTTCCCCTCAGACCACAGTTCAATGCGGTCATGTAAACCTCGGCGAAATTCACACTCCTGATCTTCAAGCCATCGTATCGCAGGAGCCGTACTGGCCTCTTGATCCACTTGTGCTTGGTCGTCGACTTGAATGGGATCGGTATCGGAACTGTCGTCCTGATCAAGGGAATCGGATGTCTCCGAATCCTCATTGCCGGTGTTATCTTTGGATCGCTCCAGAACGCCGACATCGGATCGGTCTCGGGATTTGGTCGATTGGGAAGAAACGCTCAGGGAACGATCGCTCTTGGACCGCTTGGAATTGCTGGACGATAGTTGCTCTTTCTCCATCTCTGCAGCGGTATGGATCAATTTATCGACGTCAGGATTTTTGCTGACCGACGTTTGAATCCGAACGAGTCTAGCATAGGTCCCATCGAGGGCGAGGAGCTCGGCATGGGTACCTTGCTCGATCAGCCGGCCTTGATCAAAAACGATGATTCGATCGGCATTTCGCAGAGTGGAAAGCCGGTGCGCGATTGCCAAGGTTGTTCGGCCGCGGATCAAGACTTTGAGCGCCTCCTGAATACTCTTTTCCGCTTCGGCGTCGATGTTGCTGGTGGCTTCATCGAGCACCAAGATCTTTGGGTCGTAAAGTAGGGTTCTTGCAATCGAAAGGCGTTGTTTTTCACCCCCAGAGAGTCCTGAACCGTTTTCACCAAGTAGTGTTTCATAACCGAGCTGTTGTCGGCAGATGAAATCGTGAGCGCCGGCCGCTTTGGCTGCCGCCAATCCTTGTTGGACCGTCGCCTCGGGCTTTCCAAAACTGAGGTTTCTCCAGATGGTCCCCCGAAACATATAGGACTCTTGAAAGACGATCCCCAAGCGTTCGCGAAGCTGTTGGCTGGACACATCTCGCAGGTCGATCCCATCGACCAGGATCCTCCCCTCTTGGACATCGTAAAACCGCCCCAGCAGGTTGACCATGGTCGACTTCCCAGATCCAGAGCGACCTACGATTCCCACCATCTCTCCTGCTTGCACCTCGAAGCTTACGTTCTTCAAGACTGGTTGGTTTCGATCGTATCCAAAGGTGACTTCTTCGAATCGGATCTCCCCACGGGCTGATTCCCAGGAAGCTGGATTCTTGGGTTCAAGGACCGTCAACGGCGTATCGAGAAGCTCTAAGACCCTTTTGCTACCGGTCAAAAAGCTTGTCAGCCATGAAGTGAAGTTCGACAGTGCACTCAGTGGGGCATAAAACATCCCAAGGTAGGCTAGAAAGGCGATCAGCTCTCCGAGGCTCATCGAGTTTCCGATGACATCCCGCCCTCCGACGTACCAAACGATCAAGCCCCCAAGACTAAAGACGATCGACATTGCCGCTGAGTACCAAGCGTTGGCGTTTTCGACCCAAAGACGCCAGTCTCGAAGCTGTTCACTGGTTTTAGAAAACCGCTCGTATTCTTTTTCCTCCTGGGAAAACGCCTTCACCACACGAATCCCAGTAAGCATGCCGCTTAAGACAGAGATCTGTTTCGATGATGCATCCCAAAGACGGTAGTACCTGGGATATACTTTTTTCCAGAAAATAGAGGTGCCCAAAATGACCAGCGGGACAGGGATCAGCGTGAACAAAGCAAGCTTGGGGTTGATCCAAACCAACATCGCGCCGACACCGATCAGTTGAGCGATTTGAAGCAAGAAGCCCCCTGTGATTTGATACATCAGTCCATGCATCGCCTCGCTGTCGTGCGCCACACGTCCGAGCATCGAGCCGACTTGATGGCGATCGTAGTAGACAATCGCAAGGCTCTGCAATTTTCGCACCATCTCGGCTCGCAACGTCCGCGTCAGTCCAGTACCGATGATCGTTGCCAGTTTGCCTTTGAAAACTCCGACAAACGACAACAACACTCTCGAAGCGGCAAGAGCAAGGACGATCAGGAGCAAGGCGGTACGAAAATCCACATCGCGCGCCTCGTTTGAGTGCGACGAACCCGTCAGCACATGATCGATCATGTACTGCTGAAGTTTTGGAGGAATCAGCTCAGCGATAACTCCAGCGATCGTCAAGAGGCACAGCAGGATCGCACCCCGACGATAGGGACGCAGCAGTTGATGGACCCGCCTGAGGATTTGTCCCTTTTGCATGCACCGAGGGCAACTCTCCTCCTTGCTAGTTAAGTACAGCGAGCACTTTGGGCATTGGGGTGCATCGAAACCTTGAGTGTTTGCGTGGGGATCGGTGGACTGGGCATAGAGGTCCTCTGACCATGTTTCCGGGAATTCACGCATCTTCTCCATCAAGCGAGAGATCTTGTGAAATCGGGTTGCAAAAGCGTTTGAAAAGCGAACCAAATCGATCCAATCGTCTCCGATGCGGACTTGAAGAGTCCCGCTTCCGACACCTGATTGCGTCCGAACGGATTTGACATCCTGCCAAGGGATCGTGCGCAGAAGCTTGGCGCTGGGTTCACGGGGACTGCCCTCAGCGGTTTTGGGCTCACTGGTGGGACTGGTCCCGCGATCCAGAACCGATATCTCTTGCCTTGAGACGACCAACCATTCCTGGGCTGGTTCGCCTCGCAAAGAGACATCCGTGAAATTCGCTAGCCAAAGATTCCTGTGAAGCAATCCTGCTTGGTCCAGGCATCCGATCAAAACTCCGGGGACCAGCACTGAATTGGTTGTGTGTTGTGTATGTGTCAACCGAGGAGACTCCCACCCACGATAGAACCATCGATCTTGAATGATCGCTTAGATTCACTGTGTGGGTCCAAGTTCCTGGGGACTCTAGGAAATTGCGGGGTTATCGACGATGTTCCAGCGCTATTGAATTGGCCACGATAACTCGATGCGTTGTTTCTCGCGTAGAACCTTCGCACGGATCTGCGTCGACTTCGGATGCAATTCCAAGAGTGTTCCTATCAACTGACTCTCGTCGACAGGACCCTGCACTCCCTGGATCGTCAGCACGATATCCCCTTTGCGAAAACCGGCGTTTTTAGCCGCTGCATGCTCTCCGTATTCTCCGAGTCCATGGACAACGAGCCCTAAATCCTCTTGCGCTAGCCCTAGTTCTTGTCGTTTTGATGCATCGAGTGTTCGCAGTACCATGCCACCTTGTACCATGGCTCGCATTTGCCAAGTCCCAACACGCGAGGCGATGTTGCTGTGTGACCTCCAGCCCGGTCCAAGGGTCATTTGCAGGTCCATGAGCTTGGAGTCTCTTTGCACTGTCCATACCGACTTGCCAGGGTCGCTGCTTCGATGCAGTGCCCAAGCGATATCGGCGATCGATACCATCGGTGCACCATCGATGGCGGTGATGTCATCCCCGGGTTTGAAACCCGCCTGCTGCGCGATACTCCCTGGTTGAACCTCACGGACCTTTGTCCCTACGTCTTGGTACATCTTCAGCCCGATGGTGATCGGATCGGGCATGGGGTAAATCAAGTCCTTGGGGATCACCTGCCCTTGTTTGCGATACCACGCTCGATAGGCATCTCCGATCTGATGGCAATGGACGCAGCTTTGCACGACGTTGCCTTCCCAGTTTAGCTCGCGCTGGTATTTGCCTGCCAAACCGGGGATCTGGATCGGTGTTTTGAACGGAGTAGTGCCGCCTTGCTTGGGACCAACTCGATCTTTGTTTTGTTCCCAGTCCTTGTGGATCGTGCGTGCTTTCTGAAGCGCGGCTTGCAAACTCTTGGTCGATGTCTCTGCTTCATCAAGCTGATGCTGCCAGGACCCGTACCTTGCAATCAAAGACCCTTCAGGGTGGAAAATCAGAGATGAAAACGAAAGGTCGTAGTCAAATTGAAACTGTGAAAGATCGATGTCGTTGGCGTTGATCAACCGCACGCAAACGAAATCATCGAGCAGAGCCTGCAGATCCTTGGATTTCAAAACGCTCTCGTCGATCCCTGTACAAGCCTTGCAGGGAACACAGCGGAGGACCACCAAAAGGGGTTTTCCAAGTTTTTTTGCCGCTTCGAATCCTGTTTGGACGTCGTTGTAAAGCCAGCGGGCGTCGGAAGCCAGATTTTTTTTATCTTCCCGAACCGCCTGCTCGCGACGGTTCTTTTCGTCGGCGAATCCTTGGCTGAATCCGTGCCCAAAGCAACAAACCAGCGATAGAACCGCTATAATCCTTCGAGGTATTACCATTTTTCCTAACCCCCCTAAATGATGGATTCCTATCCTCCTGGACTTGCAACGCCCTGTACGAAGGAACCATAATATAGCGAGGTATCGACCGAGTGTGGAAACACTGCGTCGAGCCTAACCCCACGAACGAACTGCCTCGTTGGGTTCCTTCCCCTGAATTCCAGACGGCAATGCCACTCGGTGCGTCCGTGCCAGTCTCCCACCTTAGTTCCCTTCCAACCCTCAAAAACGGAATCTTGCCATGCTGAACTTTTTTGGCGATTCGCATCGGATGTGCAGTGGGCTTTCTCGTCGAAGTTTTCTTTCGGCAGGCTCTCTGTGTTTTGGATTTGGAGGATTCACTCTCGCGGATTTGCTCAGGGCCGAGGAGCAGTCTGGCAAAAAGAACTCGCACAAAGGATTGATCAACATCTTCTTGGGCGGAGGTCCCCCTCATCAAGACATGTGGGAAATCAAAACCGAAGCTCCTTCGGAGATTCGGGGTGAATTCAGCCCCATTGCGACGAATGTTCCCGGGATACAAATCTGCGAAGTCTTTCCGCAATTGGCTCAGCGGATGGACAAATCGGTCGTCATTCGTTCGGTGGTCGGTTGCAAAGATCGCCACGAGTCGCATCAGTGCATGAGCGGATGGTTTCCTGATGACCTGAAAGCTCTCGGAGGTCGACCTTCGATCGGATCGGCTGTTGCGAAAATTCAGGGTTCTGTCGATCCCGCAGTTCCTCCATTTGTAGGATTGGCCGCAAAAACCCAGCACGGCCCTTGGTCCAACTCCGGAGAAGCTGGATTTTTGGGGGCTGCGTTCTCGGCATTCAAACCCGATGGACCCGGCATGGAAAACATGAAGCTACAATCGATCGGTTTGGATCGCCTTCGAGATCGACGCAGGCTACTGACGAGCCTAGACACGATGCGTCGGGACATCGACAATTCGGGCATCATGTCAGGCATGGACGCGTTCGAACAACGCGCCTTGGACGTGCTTACCAGCAGCAATCTCTTGGATGCGTTGGATCTGAGCAAAGAGGACCCCAAAATCGTAGAGCGATACGGTGACGGTAAACCTTACAAATATCAATACGATGGCGCTCCAACCTGCAACGATCATCTTTTGATCGCTAGGCGGTTGATCGAAGCGGGAGTCCGCGTTGTTAGTCTCAGTTATGGGAGATGGGATTCCCACGGAGCCAACTTTGATTTGGTCCGTGACCACGGCTCAAAACTCGATCAGTGCTTGAGCGCTCTGATGGACGATCTGACGGCCCGCGAGATGCTCAACGACGTGACGGTCATCGTCTGGGGTGAGTTCGGTAGGACCCCAAAAATCAACAATGGTGCAGGTCGCGATCACTGGGCACAAGTCAGCAGTGCATGGATGGCTGGCGGTGGGATGCGGACCGGCCAAGCCATCGGTGCAACGAACCGATTGGGTGAATATGCCAAAGAAAGGCCGGTTCACATGCAGGAGATTATCTCGACGCTTTACCACAATCTTGGAATCAACACTTCGACGACCACCATCGTCGACCCCACTGGCCGACCTCAGTTTTTGGTTGACCACGAACCTATCCGCGAACTGATTTAGAGGCTGACGTGACAAACTTTGAACTTGGCCCAAGGTTCTCCGATCGGCTTGCTTTGTGCAAAATTTTCGTTGCGCTGTGGCTGGCCAATATCCTTGCGTTTACGGTCGACTGTCCAATCGCGCAAGCCCAAGATGCCAAGCCGCTTGTTTTTGACACATCGGAGATCACTCTGCGAAGCTCGGATGCTCGGGCCCAGCTGCTGGTTCATAGTCCTGCCTCGAGCGGGGGGGCAACTGTCGATTTGACGCGCACAGTTCGTTTCGAGATGTCCCAGCCGGGTTTGATCTCGATCGACAACCAAGGGCTTGTCACTCCGCTTGCAAGCGGAACACTGACGGTTTCGGCCAGTGCAGAGGGATATTCGACCGCTCAGATACCGGTCCGAATCGAACTTTCAGGGACCGATGAACCCGTCAACTTTCCCAATCAGATTGTCCCTCTGTTTACGAAATTCGGGTGCAACGGAGGAGGATGCCACGGCAAACTGGCTGGTCAAAACGGGTTCCGTTTGTCTCTATTGGGATCCGAAGCCATGGAGGATTACGAGCACCTTGTGCGTGAATCTCGCGGTCGCCGACTCTTTCCTGCCGCGCCCGATACAAGCTTGCTGCTGACCAAATCCGTCGGAACGGTACCTCACGGAGGTGGTCAGCGGATGGAGCAAGATAGCCATGAGTACCGACTGCTTAGGCGTTGGATCGCCCAAGCGATGCCTTATGGAGATCCCAATGGGCGCAAGGTCACATCGATTCGTGTGACTCCATCGGCGAGGCAAATGTCCAGAAATTCCCAACAGCAACTCAGCGTCACAGCCACCTACAGCGATGGAAGCACCGAAGACGTGACGCGAACGGTTCAATACGAATCGAACAACCTGGACATGGCCGAAGTGAGCGTCGGCGGCTTGGTCAGCGTCCGGGATTACGCCGGTGAGGTATCGATCATGGCAAGGTACCTTGGCCAAGTTACCGTGTTTCGGGCTAGTGTACCCTTGGGAACCTTGACCCAGTCGCTTCCGATTGCACAAGGATCGATCGATGAAGCGGTCTTTAACAAGCTCAGATCCTTAGGTATTCCGGCTTCGCCCCTTTGCGACGACCCGACGTTCCTCAGGCGAGCGACGCTGGACATCGCAGGTCGATTGCCGACGCTCGAGGAGATCGAAGCGTTTCGCGCTGTGTGTGCAACCGGCGGAGACTCCGCCGAGGCTATCCAAAAGCGAAGGGTCGATGTGGTCAATCGGCTTTTGGATTCCGCCGACTACGCTTCAAACTTCGCATCGAAATGGTCTGCGATTTTGCGAAACAACCGAACTAGCGAAGAGACGCGATTCGGTTCCTATGCTTTCCACGACTGGTTGAAGCAAGGTTTTTTTGAGAACAAACCGATCAGTCTTATGGTTCGTGAGTTGTTGACTGCGACAGGAGATGCCGAAACCAATCCTGCGGTGATTTGGTTCCGCCAAGTCGCCAACACCGAATCTCGCACCGAGGACATCGCTCAATTATTCATGGGCCAACGCCTTCAGTGCGCGCGGTGTCATCATCACCCGTACGAGAAATGGGCGCAGCAGGATTACTATCAGATGGCGGCTTTCTTCTCGACGGTGGATCGACGCGAAGGAGCGCTCCCCAACGAGCCCAAGATCGCTTCGAGGGTTGCTGCAGCGGCTGCCAACCATCCGAAGACCGGCCAAGCGTTGCCAGCCACAGGCCTGGATTCAGCGAAAGTGGAACTAGCCAACTACGAAGATCCAAGGGCCGCACTGGCACAGTGGATGACCGCACCTACGAATCCGTTCTTCGCAAAGTCGATAGCCAATCGGTACTGGAAACACTTCTTGGGCAAAGGGCTTGTTGAGCCCGAAGATGATATGAGGATCACCAATCCACCTTCGAACCCTGAATTGCTCGATGCGCTGGCTGTAGGACTGATCGATTCGGGATTTGATTTAAAGCATTTAATTCGCTCGATCTGCAGCTCGACGACGTATCAATTGAGTTCCACCGCCAACGAATTGAACATCCGAGACACGAATTGTTATTCACGGTTTTATCCCAAGCGACTTTCAGCCGAAACGCTCCTGGATTGCATCGATACCGTCACAGGTAGTTTCAGTGCCTTTGATGGAATGCCCGTTGGCACGCGTGCCGTCGAACTTCCGGACACCTCGTTCTCCTCGTATTTCCTGACCGTTTTTGGCCGCCCGGATTCGTCGACTGCTTGCGAATGCGAGCGAACGAATTCTTCGACGCT
This sequence comes from Planctomycetota bacterium, assembly GCA_018969045.1. Taxonomy (GTDB): domain Bacteria; phylum Planctomycetota; class Planctomycetia; order Pirellulales; family Pirellulaceae; genus JBKCUI01. Next base: position 11,018 of record JAGWZB010000105.1, read on the forward strand.
TGCTCAGAGTCTGCATTTGCTCAACTCCAAGGAAATGCAAAGCAAGCTTGCCGCCGACGCAGGTCGAGCTGCTTCTTGGGCTGCCTCTTCGATCGTCGATGCGAGCCTAAGCCCTGTCGAAAACCTCCGCAAAACCGCGCCAGATCGGATCCGTCAGTTGTATCTTTTGAGCCTAGGTCGATTGCCAAGCGACTCAGAACAAACCATTGCACTAGAGTATCTCATGCAGCGGGCCGACAGGCTCAAGGAAGCTTACGAAGACCTCGTTTGGGGAATCGTCAACAGCAAAGAGTTCCTCTTCAACCACTAAGCCGACCCGTTAGCTATGAGATCGATCCGTTTCTTCAGCCCAGCACTCAGTATGCTGGTCCTGGGTTTGCTGTGCCAAATCGCTAAATCCGAAGGTCCGGTTTTTGCGCTCGAAGCTGTCTTTCCACCCGTTCTCTCGTCGACTCACGCCAATGCGTTTCGTGTCACGGCCGGGAGATTCAATCAAGATGTCGAATCACTGATTTTCTCGGACCCACGTATCACCGCAACGCTCGAAGTGGCTCCTAATCTAGCGCTCGATGATGTGCCACAGAAAAACTACGGTAGCTTTTCAGTGGCCGTCGACCCAGCGACCCCACCTGGGCTCTACGAAGTATGGGCTGTCGGCAGATACGGTATCTCCAACCCACGCATGATCGCCGTGGTCAACACACCTGTTGAAGTGCTTCCAGGAAACATCGATCCGAAAAATCCTTTGGAGGTCAAGCCAGGTGTCTGTTATGTGGGGACCACCAAACGAAGCGAGAAAATCGTCCTGAAGACGAAGAAAACAGATCATTGGCCAAAATGTTTGTTGGCAGCCGGAGTCTTTGATGCAACGACCATCCCGGCCTTGACCGTCACCGACAGCAAGCAGTTGACCCTGCATCAACTTCGAGCGCAAGGCAAGCAACCCATCGTGTTTGACAAACCGATTTTGTCTCCTGCTGAAGCTATCGACGAAGTTTACCTGCGCATCTACGACTTTCTTTTTCGTGCGTCGGATTCTACTGTTTTTGCATTGGTGATTGATCCACCGGAAAATCACCCCCTTGGAAATGCAAGTCCGTGGAAACCTCCTTACAGCGTCTTGGAGGAATCGCTATCACCATGGCCACAGATCGATCCTGCGAGTATTCCCGCAGGTGGGACTTACCCCGCCCCCGCTTGGCAGGCCACCTTAGAATTGACTCCCTCGAAACCGTCTGTGGAGATCGAGTTCCCAGCGGCCGAAGGGGCGGTTTTTGAGTGCGAGGCTTTTTGTGCCTCTCAAGTCCAGCAGTCTGACATTCGTATTGTTGCGGATCGAATTTCGCCAATGCCAACAGCCGATCAGATCGCGGAAATACAAGCCGCGATGAATACTCCTGCCGGGACAGCACTAGAGCCCGCGATGCAGCAAATAATTAAAGACTATCGAGCACGAATCAGTACCCTTGGACGCGATGTCATTGCGATTGCAGAAGATGGCTTGGTAGCCGGCACCAAGGCGGCGCGATTCACATCGCCCGATCCAATCTTTACCATTCCAGCAGGTCCCGCTGGTAAGAATGTTCGTTTAACGATCTGCGACCTTCAATTAACACCCTCAAGCAAGTCAACCAGCCGCGTGAGGGTTCGGGTAGGACCACCGATGCAACGCTTCCATGCAATCGGGCACTGGACACCTGATACCAACAATGCGGCACAAGCAAAAACTACCGGCGTTGGACTCATCAAAGGTGGCCAGTGCGCATTGCAAGTAAGTGTTCGCAGGGCTGGAGGGTTTGCGGGACCGATTCATGTGACTTGCGAAGGCTTGCCTCCTGGAGTCGTGGTTTATCCTGCCATCATCGCTCCAGGGCAAACCGAAACCCAGCTTGTGTTCTATGCCGAAGAAAACGCGACGAATTGGGTTGGGACGATCCAGCCCGTCGCCAAAGCCACGTTGACCGACTCCAACAATGCCACGCAAGAAGTAACCCAACCGATTCGTCCGTGTACGGTCGCGGTATCTGCATCGGGAGATCGTGGCTTGCCACAAGCTCGTGTTTCGAGCCAATGGCAAATGAAAGTCATCGAGAACGAGCTAGCTCCCATCCAAATCAAAGCAGGGGATGGACCAGGTTGGGTTCTCGAAATACCTCTTGGAGGTAGCGCCAAGTTGCCTGTGAAAGCAGTGCGACGGGCCGGTGGAGATCAAAAGGGGATCATGCGCCCCCAGAATGTGCCCGCAAAAGTCACTTTTGCGGAATTCGAATTGCCACCCAATGCAGCCGAAGCGGCCCCTGAAATCAAAGTAGCTGCCGACGCTACGGTTGGCGAGTACACACTTTGGTTTCAAACCGAGATCGTCATTAAGCAGTCTTTGCATCCGGAATCCCATGCAAGGCTGGTGGCTTACAGGGATCGGATTCAAGCCAAGCTCGCCGATCCGAATTGGACCGGAGATCGCCCAACTGCCGAGAAAATCATCGCAGAAACAAATCCCAAAATAGAGGCGATCGCTAAAGAGATCGCACCTAGAGATTTTCCGACATTTACCACTTGCGCTCCATTCAGGTTGCGTATCGTCCCTGCACCAGAAGCACCCAAATAATCCGCTCTCGAAAGAAACCGCCGCGAGGCCAAACCATGTGCATCAGCATCCTTAGATATCTAGAGATCCGTCGATTGAAC
>JAGWZB010000106.1 GCA_018969045.1 Planctomycetota bacterium
TCGACCTTGGCCGTCTGCGATTTTACTCGACACGATATCGCCATTGAGGGTGTGAAGAGCCTGAGCAAGATTCTCATCGGGCGTACGCTCGCATTCGCAGACACTGGCTCGTTTTGTTTTTCCAAAGGTGACCAAAAAGGGGTTGGTGTTGTTAGTCGCCGCATCGGGCAATTCAACCGCCCGCTTGCCCAAAGGCATGTTCGGGTGTTTGGTTCTCACCATGGTTGCATCATCGATGCAATCCAGAAGTGACTCTGCAGCGATCCGCTTGACTCGGTAGTGACTGTAGAAACGCGTGTCTTCAGCGTTATGCTCGTTGGGCTGAGAATCCAGTTGATAGAGTCTCGATCGCATGATGGTTCGCATCAAATGCCGAACGTCAAAACCGCTTTGCTGAAACTCGTTGACCAAGTGATCCATCAGTTGCGGGTTCGAAGGTGGATTGGTGGAACGCATATCATCGATCGGCTCGACAAGTCCTCGGCCCAGCAGATACCCTGTGTAGCGATTGACCATGTTTCGAGCAAACGCCGTGTTCTCTTTGCCGGTAAGCCAATCGGCAAGGGCGATCCGTCGGTCGCTTGCATGCTCCAACGGCGAGTCCTTCAGCGGCGTCGGTTTCATAACCGCACCGGTCTTGGGGTGTGTGACTTCTCCACCCGAATTGACGACGACCACCGTTTCGCCACCAAAGATCCCAAACTCGGCGCTGTTTTTGCTCGCTACACGTGCAAAGAAAGCAGCGAAGCCATAGTAGTCGTCTTGGCTGTAGCGTTCATACGGATGATGATGGCACTTGGCGCATTGCAAGCGAGTTCCAAGGAAAAGCTGAGCCGTCGATTCGGCCAGATCCGGAGGATTGTTTGCAATGCGATAGTAATTGGCAGGCCCGTTGGAAAAGATCGAGCCTTTGGCCGTGATCAGCTCGCTGACGAACTTACCCATGGGCTTGTTGGTGCGAAACGATTCTCGCATCCAATTGTGCAAGGCCCACATTCCGCTTTCACCCAGGACCGCAGAATTGTTTCGGATCAAATCCGACCATTTCAAACTCCAATAGGCCGCATACTGATCATTGAACGTATCGAGTTTGGTATCGCCGCTGAGTCCTAAAAGCCGATCGATCAAGACCTCTCGTTTTTTGGGATCGTTTGATGAAAGAAACGCTCGAGATTCCTCGACGCTCGGCAGAGCACCGATCGCATCAAGAAATGCCCTTCGCAGAAATGTCGCGTCATCGCAAAGACCCGAGGGCGTCAACTTGAGCTCCTCAAACTTTGCCTTGGCAATATCATCCATAGGCTCAAAGGAGACCCAGTTGTCCAGATGAATCGAATCAGAAAACGGGATCACAAACGTTGAGATTTCGGCATGATCTGCAAATCGTGCCATGACTGCCCCTTGGCCTTTACCGACCGTCTGAGCCAAACCCGAACTCGATACCTTTACGACCGATTCGTCCATGGCATCAAAGCGGGTCCACGCCGTGACGTCTCGAACTTGGCCATCCTCATAGGTTGCCACAACGCGGAGTTGCTGCGTCTGGGGTTGCTGCGTTTGGGTAAGTGATACTACGCGTTTTTTGGGTTGGATTTCTAAGCGTGTTACTTTCTTGGCAGACGCATCGGGTTTGGGAGCACCCAGTTGGATCCAACGTGCGAGGATTCGGTAATCGTTCGAGTCGACGGGAAACCTAGCTCCTCCACCATGGGCGACTGTGCCGGTGGCTTTCTTAAGCAGCAGGCTCTCATGGGGATTGCTGGTGTTGATCCGACGACTACGAGCACCAAGAGCGAGGCTTTGGTAATCGAGCATCGGATCGAAAGCCATCACGCTCAAGACCAATCCACCTTTACCGTACTGACTGGCATGACACGCCCCGGCATTGCAACCGGATCGGGTGATCAGCGGGAGTAGATCTCGCTGAAAATCAACCTGCGGAGCATCGACGATGCCGCTGACTTCTACTGGAATCTCGACAGATTTGCCTTCGTATGTAGCGCGGACTTTGCCCGGACCGTTGGCAAGGGCGGTCAGAGAGCCCGAAGCCGAAACCTTGACGATCTGGGGAGTCAGTGACTCAAATTGGGATTGAGATGTAAGATCTCTTTCCAACTCTTCAGGGTTATTGGGGTTGTTAGGCGATGCAGGTTCCTCAAGACGCACTAGCAACTGAGCTTGGGAAAAGTTCCCCTGCAGATTCACTTGAGATGGTAGAGCCAACAGGTTCAATTCGCTTTGTGCACAAATCGAATCATCACACAGCGCTAGCGCAAGAGTGATTCCAAGCATCAGCGAAACAAATCGGAGCGGTCGGTGGATGTGAAACACAGCGATGGATCCTTGGTACCTTTAGACCCACTCGCGGATCGGTTCGCCTTCGAGCAAGCGGATCGGTCGACCATCGCTTGCTGTAACGGTTAAATCCAGCGGCAGGCCTAGTTTGTGGTACATCGTAGCGACGATGTGTTCGGTGAAGTATTCATTGGATTTAGGTTGGCCTCCGTCGGCGTCGGTTTCACCGATGATCGTACCACCCTGGATACCCGCGCCGGCCATGATCGCGAATCCTGCACTTGCCCAGTGATCGCGTCCGATCGCAGGATTGATCTTGGGCGTGCGACCAAAATCAGTCATCCACACGACCAAGGTTGAATCCAGAAGGCCTTGTTGCTCTAGATCGATCAGCAGTGCCGGTAGAGCTTGATCGACCTGAGGCATCCGGTGTTGTTTGAGTCCATTGAAACAGTCTTGATGATGATCCCAACCCGGATCGCTGACGGTGACGAAGCGGACTCCGGATTGGATCAAGCGACGAGCAAGCAGGAGTCGTTGGCCGAACGACGTGCGTCCATAGTCGTTTCGAATCGCTTCGGTTTCGCTGGCGATATCAAAGGCTTGTTTGGTCTCCGGTGCAGTGATCATTCGAAACGCGGTTTTGTAATGTTCGTCCAGAGCATCGAAAGCCTCCGGCTGTTTGTCAGCTATTCGCTGCATGCGATCTATCTTATCGAGCAAATCACGCCTGCGATCGATGCGAGTCAGCTCCATATTCATCGGAGGGGTAATATCACGCACCGAAAACCGATCGACATTGGCTTCCGCATGGATCTCAAAAGCTGCGTGCTCGAGGCCAAGCACTCCAGGCAATCCTCCTTGAAAGGATCGATCGACGTGCGCACCGAGTTGGATAAAAGGTGGTAAAGCCGACTTGAATCCGAGTTGATGCGAGACGACTGAACCGACACAAGGGTAGATCAAAGATGGATTGATGTTACGACCAGACATGCACCAATGGTCGGCCACCCCATGTCCAGCGTTCTTGGGATTCCAGCTACGAAGCAGCGAGAAGCGGTTGACCTCTTTGGCCATCCGAGGACACAACTCGGTGAAGTGGACCCCAGGGATTGCTGTTTCGATGACGCTCAAGGGCCCGCGCACTCCGTCGGAGGCCAGCGGCTTGGGGTCAAACGTGTCGTGATGACTCGTTCCTCCTTGAGTCCAGATAAAGATGCAGTGAATCCCCGAGCGAGCTTGGCCTCCGTTGGCAAGCAGACGGGTTGGCTCAAGGAGAGTTGGGATCGTAAGTCCGGCGGCTGTGGCTGATGCCCTTTGGAGCCAGTCTCGACGCGTTGGGAACTGCTTTGGTTTCGACAAAGCCATGGCAATGCCTAGGTGGGGCTAGAGTGCCGGGAAGGTGGGGATGCCAACTTAGGAAATTGGGCTTTGTGAGTCTAGCTCATAGATCCTCGAAAAACAACTTCGGCAAGCTGCCACAAATCAATACTGGGTTTGAATCCTGTTTTTTCTCTCGAAAACCAGATATGCTCCTAGGATCGCCCAATTCCCGAAGGACCTGTCTTTTTACCTTGCGACATGGAGACAACAGCCATGAAGACCAAATCGTTACTAGTAGGCCTGCATGTTCTGGTGATTTTTTCCGGGTGTCTTCAAGCCCAAACGCCAACGTCGGATTCACCGATCCGCAACGTCCTTTGGATCATCGCCGATGATCTAAACAATACCTTGGGATGCTACGGAGACACTCTTGCAAAAACACCTCACATCGATGCTCTTGCCAAACGAGGAGCACGCTTTGACAAAGCCTACTGCACCTTCCCACTTTGCGGACCGAGCCGAAACTCGATCCTTACTGGTCTTTATCCCAACAGTACGGGCATCCAGCAAAACTCCCAAATCTTTCGGCAAACCATCCCTAAACAGCAGAGCATGCCCCAGTGCTTTCGACTCAAAGGCTATCATGCTAGCCGCATCGGGAAACTCTATCACTACAACGTCCCGAACTCCGTGGGAACCAACGGTCACGATGATCCTGGAAGCTGGGAACTGGAGATCAATCCCGCTGGGGTTGACCGCCTGATCGAACAACCAAGTATTCGCTCGTTGGTACCCAACCAATTCGGAGCCACGCTCAGTTGGCTATCCTCTGATCACCCCGAATCGCGTCACACCGATGCGATCCAAGCTGAAGATGCCAAGTGGGTTTTGGAACGCTATGCCAAATACCCCAATCAACCTTTCTTTCTGGCCGTAGGTTTCTTCCGACCACATACCCCCTACGTCGCCCCTAAGGCTTATTTCGAACTTCATGATCCCAAAAAAATGAGAGTGGTTCATGACATCGCCACAGACAGAGAAGACATCCCAAGAGCAGCTCTGGCTAGCGGTAAGAAAGAGCAGGATCAGATGGATGAAATTACTACACGAGAAGCACTCCAAGCCTACTATGCCAGTGTTTCGTTCATGGACGCCCAAGTCGGCAAAATCATCGATACACTCGATGCGCTAGGCCTTGCAGACTCGACCGCCATCGTCTTTACAAGCGATCATGGTTACCATCTAGGTGAACATGGGTTATGGCAGAAAATGAGCCTCTTCGAGCAAAGCGCTCGAGTTCCACTGCTGTTGGTGCTCCCTGGAACAACAATACCAGGATCAGTCGTTCAAACTCCAGTCTCCCACGTCGATCTATTTCCAACGCTTTGCGAAGCGACCGGCACAAAACCTCCATCGAATCTCCAAGGCCAAAGCTTAGTTAGCATCTGCCGCGACCCGAGTCAGGTCGGACGAGGTTGGGCCCTGACACAAGTTACCCGAGGTGGCAACAAAGACAAACGGTTCTTCGGATACTCGATCCGAACCGAGAGATATCGTTACACACAGTGGGACTCGGGTCAGCAAGGTGTCGAACTATACGATCACAAGAGCGATCCGATGGAACTAAACAATTTGGCCATGGTTGAGACCAAGGAGCTTTCGGAAACGAAAGATGGCCTGAAGCAATTGCTGCATCAAGCCATCGAAAGTTCATTTCCAGCCGATGGGAAGACCCCTGAGGTCGGGCCGATGAATTGGGCACCCAATCTCACCGACCACGACTAGGCGGTCTTATGAGCGGAGGCTTAAAAGGCACCACCACCACCAAATCCGCCCCCTCCAAATCCGCCACCGCCGCCTAAACCACCTCCACCACCACCGAATCCACCACCGCCGCCACCACCAACGCCGGTATCAAAGGTTGGGATGGAACTGTCGACACCCATGAACATCGGCATGCTAAAGACACGTACGTAACGACGGTCTCCGGAGACCACCGCGTTGGCCATCAAGTTCGTACCTGAAGGAATCGCTTGGACAATCGGCATGTAACCGACTCCGCCTCCGCGGACGAAGCCTGGAAAGCGTCCGTTGAATCCGCCAGATCCGTTGTTGCCAAAACCACCGGGTCCTCCAAAGCCACCACCAAATCCGTCGCCCGGAGATCCGCTTCGGCCAAAAGCATACCGTTGTAACATTGCCAGATAGGCCCAGTTGGGATCTACATTGGCATCGGCTGCATTGGCTGGGTTTGCATTGGCTGGGTTTGCATTGGCATTGTTAGGATCGGCAGGATTTGGAGCGATCTGAGCCAAAACCGCTTGGCCAGCAAACGCCTTCTCGGCTTGAACCTTGGCCAGTTGGATCTGAGCTATCGGTTCGGCGCGATGGCCTGTCTTGACATCTGCCAAGTAGACAGCCTCTTTATCGATCGGAATCTGTTGGCTAACAACCTTTTGATTTGGTGTTCCGTAGTCGGTCACCAAATGAACTGTTACTTTACCTCCTGCGACTTCGCCCCAAACTTTACGAACCGCGATCTTGTACTGACCTGGATAACCTTGGGCACACGAATACGTCTCAGAGAACCCGTCCTTGGCGGGCTTGTCCAATGAAGAACCATCTGCAAGGAGAGCTCCTCCGGCAATCGTTCGAGGATTGCTCGAACTGCAAATTGTTCCTGCAGGTTCTTCGACCACCAAATCGATGTCTGCATTTCCAGTCCAAGTCACTCGAACGACCAAGTCCCTTGTTTGTGCTTTCTTCATGGCTTGCTCAAGAGCATAAGCTTCCATCTTGCGGCCTTCATTGTTGAGCCTCAAGTAAGCAGCCTTGGCAGCAAGCAATGCTCGTTCGATCATCGGCAAGTGCTCGTCGGACCAAGATTGGCTTAGAACACCAGTCGATGCCCATACAACACCATCGCGATCTTCCAGTTCCAAGCTCAATCGCAGACCAGCGTCTAAGGGCAACTTCTCGCTCGGGGAAGCTCGATGAACATCGCGATAAATCGCTAATGCTTCTTTCTTCATCCCTTGACTTTCCAAGTACTGAGCGATCTTCATCGCGGAGGTAACATCGGCTCCGAAATCGACACTCGACAAGAGCACTCGGCGGATATCTTTCGCTGAGTGTCCGCTTCCTTGCATCGCGATGCTTAGAGCTTCGTACATCCACGGAGCAGGAAGGGTATCTCGGAACACAACGTTGAGCTGATCGACCACCTCTTGAAACAAAGCTTTCGCGTTGGCATCATCTTTGCCGTTGGAGGCCTTCGAAGCTTGGCTCATCTTGTCTTGAACCCACTTAGCGAAAGCAGCTTCGGCGTCTGCTCGGTCATTGCCTTCGGTTTCGACGAGCTTTTGGACGCATGCAGCAACATCGAACGAGGATGCCTTGGTTGGTTCGTCCGAGACGGCCATCATGCCGCCCATGCCACCTCCCATGCCACCCATGCCTCCCATACCACCCATGCCGCCCATACCTCCCATGCCGCCCATACCACCCATGCCGCCGCCCATGCCACCCATGCCGCCCATACCACCACCCATACCGCCGCCCATGCCACCCATGCCACCCATCATGCCGCCCATGACAGGCACGACGAGGTCACCGACTGGGTAAACACGAACCACGTTCGCGGAATTCTTCTTGTTGGTGATCTTCATGACTTCGTCCTGAATGACATACGTCAAATTCAGCGGTTCGAGAATCAGCTTCAAAGCCGACCTCAAAGAGATCTCAGGCACATTCAAGGAGATTGGTTCTTCTGGAGTTACCGTTTCGTCTTCGAGTCCCTTTTGATCGATGACGATTGGAATTCCATATTGATCTGCAAGAGTCTGCATGACTGAGCTAAGCGGAGTGTTGTTGAACTGAGCTTCGCCACGCTCACGCAGAGCACGGAAAATCTTGCGCTCGGCTTCATTTCCACCCGACAAATCGATCGTGCCGTAGCGCTCCAATCGGCGTGCGCTTAGGGCTTGCCAAACGTCGGCTGGTGGATATCGGACAGGTGGCTCGTCGACAAACGGTACCAGGGCTTGTTCAGACAGATACAACGCGTCGACAAACGCACGATTGCGTTGATTGACCACATCCATGATCAATCGGTAATTGGCAAGCGAACTGGATTCGTAATTAACGACCTTGTCGATCACCGAATTGTGTGCCAACTCATGGATCTGCGGAGCGATCTCGTTGTTGGCAGCCGAGTACAGTTGCTGTTCGATCAGCGAGTCGAATCTTTGGACAAGTTGCTGAATGGTCGCTTCGCGTCGATCCCTGTCGGCCAGTAAGCGTCGGCTGGCAGATGCCGCCGATTGAACAGCTTCGGATCTGGCGATCCTTTCACGCATATCGGCCTCGGCCCTGGCGGTGGCTTGAATGCCTGCACCGAGCCTGGATTCGAGCTGGACTCGACTTGCTGGGTCCAATTCCGGCGAGCGTCGAACCTGATCCAAAAGGAGTTTCAAATCTCCTTTGGCCGACGAGGGGTTATCGGAAGTGCGGGCACGGCTGAGTTCCGACATCACTTGACGCTCAATGGCTTGAGCGGCCACTCGTCGCATTTCTGCATCTTGATTGAGCAAATCTCCAGCATTGGAAAGTTCGCCAAAAGGATCCGAACCGATCGGAGCATTGAAGCCTCCATCGGCTGGCATCAGAGGGTCTTGCGCTGGAACCGACCCGACCGGATTATTCGCTGGTAATGGATTGTCCGATGGCGTGGTTGGGTTCGAAGGTGCAGCCGGTGCATCCCCAAATGGATCTTGGCCTGCAGCTGGGGCTGGATTAGCAGGTGCAGGATCACCAAATGGATCGTCCGACGGAGGCTGCACTCGGGCAGTCACAAACTTAACAATCTTCGATCCAGAAACTTTACTAGGTGCTTGATCGCCACCTTTGGCTTCATCTCGGAGAACCGGAACCGATCGCTTGGCAGAGTCGACTTGAGCTGCTTCCAAGATCGTTTTGGCTTCCAAGTTCGCTGGCGATCGATCCAAGGCTTCTTGTGCAATCGCCTTGGCAGCCGAGGTATCTCCCACATGCAAAGCAAACTTGGCATCTTTGACCAAGACATCCGACGAACTGCTGAGCAACTCGCCAACTTCGCGCAGTGCATCGGAACCTGCCGTAGGCAACAGTACCCCTGCATTGCTGCTGGATTTGCTGATCAACGCGCCCAGGAATCCCAAATCTGGATTGGATGCCTCGGAGACCAAATCCCATTGCAGGGTCTTGGACTCACCAGCGATCTGACCGTCGATTCGTAGCGTGCCTCGAAGACTCTTCGATGACATCACACCGATCAAGATCGAGTCGCGGTCTGCACGGATTGGGGGGATACGCTCTGGGTAACGCGTCGCAATCCCAACCGGCCAAGTCGCTTCTTTGGGCCAGAAGACCGGCAAGCTGGCGACCTTGGAAAGCTCAGATCCTATTTGCTGAAGAGTTACCCCTTGTATGTTGCTGCGGACCAAGATCCGTCCGCCGGTGTGGTTGGCCAACGTCGCCAAAAATTCGCAATCCGTCTTAGGACCGATCGCCAAAGAATTGACCGAGCAACGGGCGGCAACCAATTCCCCAATCAGCGAGTCGAACTCTGAGGTGTTGAGCAAGTTGCTTAAATGAAATCCATCACCGATGTAAACGATGCTCTTTTCCGTGGAATCGCCCAAGGACTTCAAAGCAGCCCGCAAGGCACCTGCAATGTCCGATGTTCCCAGTGGAACTCGCTTTTCCAAACTCTCGAATCCCGCTGCAACACTCGTAGCCTCAGGCTTGGACAAGCCCGCGTACAATTCACTTTCTACATCGCACGCCAAAAGGGATACCGAAGCACCCTCGGGCAACGCCTCGATCAGCGACTTGGCGATGTCGATCGACTCGCGTCGATAGACGCCATTTTGAGAGGCCGAGGTGTCGACAATGACAGCAACTCTTGGAGCCGCCTTGACTTCTGCCATCGTGCCAGACAACAAACTCAAGGCAAAAAGTGTCTTGCCATCTTTATCGCAAGTGGCCAACCGACTCGCCTTGGTCAAACTCTGGGAGGACTGGGCATCCAGGGCATAAGCCAAGTTCGAAGCCATCGGCAGTCCAAACGCCAAAGCAAAACCGACTGCCACCTGAGGCAACCTTGCCCGATTACTCCACATAGGACGTTGCATCCGCATAGCGACTCGCTCCGAACAACTCGTTGGTAGGAAAAGAGGTTTACCGAAAACCTAAACACACTCAATTCGTTTCATCGTATTCAAGCCCCCTGAATGTTGCCATTAAAAAAGGAGCGTCCGAGAAAGAATCGCCCGATGGTATCAATTCACCCGACTAGGTGGACTTGATCGAACCTGCTTTGGCAGAATCTGGATCAAATTTTCCAAGGAGGCAAAACCGAACGCATCGCGTTAGATTTCCAAGACTTCAACCATGCTAAGCAAACACCGTGCCAAACAAGCAATCGAGGCCGAATCCACGGGAAACCTCGTTTTTACTGCGAACTGGCCAACTACCAAGCGCCCAAGAAACGCCTCGATAACCCCATCACCATGCGATGTGTTGCATTATTGCACACGTCCGCAAAGTCAGCGAATCCGTTAAATCTTTCCAAATCCGCTCATTTTCCGCTGAAATGCCTGCCGATGGGACCGATACGCCCGGTTTGGCCCGCACCTAGCCCTTTTACGGATCCGATCGCCATGATGGCTCGTCGAACCTTCATCACCGTTATCTGCAGTCTTGTGATTTTCAACCTAGCTTTTGCATCCGCAAGCTTGGGCCAGGAATCAGGTCAGGGACTCCTGAGCCGTCTGCGGAATGCCAACGCGGACCAGAAAGCCAGTTCCAAAGAACCGCTGAACGACTCAAGCGACGAAGGCCAAGTGCGCCGCTGGAACGCAGGGATGCGTTTCCCAATGCAGTCCTTCAGCCTACCTTGGACAGGCCGATCGGCAGAACCTAAATCGAGCATCCAAGCCCCGATCGATCTTCCCGGGGCCATGGCACCAAGAGGCAAAAGCAACTCAGGTCCGGTTCCAACGACTTCAAGTCCCAACCTAGCCACTACCGGACCTATCGGCAGTGGGGTCGCTCGCCAACCCGCCAAAACCACTCCGACACCGGATGCCACAAGCCCGATTGACGCTGAAGCATCCGAGAAGGTAGCCCCGGGCCCGGTGACTTCTCAAGAGTCGCTGGAAACCGCTACTGACGATAGTTCTCTTGACACCAATTCTCGCAAAGAATTACGCGTTTATAATTCGGCCCCAAGCCCCAGTCCGATCGATTCGAAAAACACCAGTCGTCGAAAACCTGTCCAGCCTCCCCCAGCCAGCAAACCCGCTGCCTCGACACTTCCTGATGCACCAACGTCAAACAACCAACCCACAAGAGGATTGCCGCCGATCGAAGCTTCCTTGGATTTGTCACCCAATCCCGCTAGAGCCGACCCCGCTGGAGCCGACCCCGTACGGATCCCTGCCATCAGTGCCTCTGCTCGCAAAGAGCAAGCCCCAATCCACAAGAAAACCGCTGCCTTAGATGTGCGCACTCCTCAACTACGCCTGCGTGTTGACGGTCCCCAAGCGATCCGAGTCGGCCAAAAGGCAACCTACACCATCCATGCAACCAACGAAGGAGACTCCGAACTCGAAGGCTTGATCATTCGGGCATCCACACCCAAAGCGGTAGTGATCGACGAGATCAAAACCTTGGTGGGTGCTTACGAACTGGACGAGACAGCCCAAGACATCGCCGTGCTCTGGGAGCTTGAGCACCTGGGTGCCAACGACTCCAAATCGCTGGAGCTTCAAATTGAAGTGATCGAAGCTGACCAATTCGCGCTGAATCTTGAATGGACCGTTGCGCCTAGGCCTTCTCAGATGACCGTCCAAGTTCAGCAGCCCAAGATCGAGTTGGATCTGAGCGGACCGAGTCATGTCGAAGTCCAGACTCCGCAAAAGTATCGCATGCGTGTCAAGAATTCTGGATCCGCCGATCTGCCTGAGTTGAATCTCGTTCTTCAAACGGAAACAACCTCAGAGTTCGAGTCCCAAATCGGTCCCTTGGCAGCCGGTTCCGAGAAGCTCATCGACGTGGAATTGACTTTCGATCAAGTTGGGCTTTTCCCGATCGTTGCTACGGCCAAAGATCCATCGGGCAAGCTTCAACATCGCCAGCGAGTGGATGTTCAAGTGCAGACGCTGGAGCTTCGAGCATCTTGGACTGGGCCTGAAGAGTTCATTATGGGAACGCCGACGGTCTATCAGTTAGCCATCGAGAATGTCGGGGGCATCGCCGCTTCGAACATCGATTGTTCTATCGAATTGCCAGACGGAATCGAAGTGCTTGAGCTCCCCCAGGGCTATGCTCTTACGGCCAATCAAATCCGCTGGACCCTTGCGTCGATCCCATCGGACTCTCAATTCACACTACCGATCCGATGCCGGTTGAATCGAAGCGGAAACCACGCATTGGTATTCCACGCTCGATCGGCCAAAGACCTTAATCTCCAAGCCAGGATCACGACGGTCGTCGAATCCATCGCCGACCTGGAACTTTCGGTGAAAGAACCACAGGCACCTGCGCCGGTTGGTACCCCGGTAGTCTACGAAATCCAACTGGTCAACCGAGGCTCTAAAGCCGCTGAGAATGTTCGTGTCATCGCTCAGTTCTCTGATGGAATCGAACCGCTCAAGGTGGAAGGACACGCAGGTCGGATTGTCCCGGGCCAAGCTCTCTTCGAGGAAGTTGCGGCGATTCAACCCAACCAAACGATGACCTTGAAAGTGATCTGCCAAGCTTCCAAAAACGGAGTGCATCGATTCCGCGCCGCAGTTCAGTCCCCGACCAGCCAAGAGGATCTGCTCGAGGAAGGCTCGACTCGGTTTGTAGGCGGGGCGACCAAGTCTTCCAAGCCATAACGGACCGGACCGAAGGGATCAGGAATTATGGCTCGTAGCTCTGGACACCTGCGAGCATTCGGAGCACCGAAGAAAATCGATCGCTCTTGGACCATTCGCTTCGCATCCATGCACTGAGCTCTTGGTCGGTCGCAACGCGATGCTTGGAGATCAAATAGACATGATCGACCAACTGACTCTCCGATAATTGACTCTCCGATAGCAGTCGCCCCCATCGTCGCACTTGCTCGCTAGCTGCTCGATACCGAAGTTCAGCATTCAACAAGTTGCTATTGCTCAAGGCATCTGCTTGCTCTGAATTTTCGCTCGCCGAACCTTTGTCCGACTTGGCTGGAGTTCCCTGTGGGCTCGCAGGCTGAGCCAACAGGGAACGCTCCAACCAATCGGGCTGCTCCGGGAAGAGCTGGACAGCAAAATGTTCAAGCGAATTTGAATTGGGTTCAGCAGACAATTCCGATTTCACCAACAACGACTTCAGCGAGCCTCGGCGCAGCAAGTAATCGTTGAGCTTCTGCGAATCCATCGCCAAATACTCCGTGCGGCCAAATGGCTCCTGGTTCTGACGAGCCGGCTGTGACATCAGCATCCAGTAGACGACCTGACGGACACTTGCCCCCTGCTCGACACATTGCTTGCTAAGGTACTCGACCAGGTCGGTTTTCTCTTGCGGAGCGACTGGCGAATCCATGCCAAGTTCCGAATAGAGCGATTCCCCAAAAAAAACTGTCCACAAAGCATTGATCATGCTACGTTGATCGTGACTCCCTTGATCCACCCAAGCGTTGATAACCTGCTCGAAGGGAACCTCGTTGCCAACCCGCTTTCCATCAGGAAAACGAACAGCGATTTTGCTGACCCGATCATCTTGTTGCTTGGTAAACAACTCGACTTGAGCAGGATCATAGACTGGGATCATCATCGCAGCGATCGAGTCAAAAGCTACAACTGGGTAATTCGCTAACGTCTCTGATAGCCAGCTAGGATTCGATGTCGCATCGCCAATGTGACACTGACCGCAGGAAACAGCAGAATTCCCAGTGACGGCGAGAAACAACTGCGAGAGCCCTGAGAGCTTGAGGCTCTGAGCCTCCGAGAGCCCAACCCAGTTGGTCGTAACAAGTCCAGAGACCTTG
>JAGWZB010000543.1 GCA_018969045.1 Planctomycetota bacterium
AGCGAACCCGAGAGCTTTCTGTTACGCGCGATTCACTCTGGGCTTGTCCGTTCGACGTATGAAGTAAACCAATTTGGAAAGGTCGTGATCCAAATACAGTTGGACATCGGATTCCTCAAGTACCTTTTTAACGATCGGTATTGAGGGATCGGACATACTAGCGAAGCGGCCAATGACACTAAACTCCAATTGCCCATACGCGTCGTCGGGGTTGTCTTGAAGTATCTTGACTTCCATCGAGTACTTCAGCGCACGATTGAAATTCAATTCTTCCTTAACCGACCATATTCAGCTTCGATCCGAGCAGAAAAGCTTTTCTTGAAATCGCTCAACAGTTTTGCTTCATCACGCCGAGCAAGATCAGGTCAATACTGAACAAGGCTGTAACGGCCTTAAATTGGATTCAATTGAAAAAGATTCAAAGATTGGAAACACAGAGACGCAAAGGGCACAGAGAAAAGGCACAGAGGGAAAGGGAAAGGATCACATCTGTTTTGCCTCCCTAGAAAGTGGAATTTCCTCTGATTAGGCTAACATAACCTGTTTCCTGAAGGATTCCGATGACCAAAACAGTGGTCTTTCGTACTTCGGAAAGATAGCGGGTGAGGGGTGCGATCGTTTCGAAAGAACATTCCGGAGCCTTGTATTCGGAGACTCCCGCGTCGGTTGGCATGATCGACAAAAACCAACTCTCCTCGGTAACTGTGCCCCTTGAGCCTGCAGTGGTTTTAACCGTCCCAACGGACAAATAAAAAAACCGCCCCTGGAGCCATTAGCATCCAGGGGCGGTTTTTGGATTAGAGCAAGTTGACGACCTTGTCGGTCAATCCTTTGTCCGAAAGCATGATGTTCATCTTGCCGCTCGAAGCGACTTTTTCAAGGACTTCGAGCTCTCGAAGGCGCATCAAGGTTGGGTTCTCCGCAAGCAACTTGGCCGTGTTGGCTTGGCTGCGCATAGCGGCTGTCTCTTCCCGGCGAGCGATCAAGTTGGCTTCGGCAGCCTTCTTGGCTTCGGTCACTCGGTTCATCAAGTCCCTGATTTCGCCCGGTAAGATCACATCCTTGATCCCCACCGAACGAACTTCAAGACCCAATACAGCAGCCTTGTCGATTACGTACTTTCTCAACCCTTGAGTGACTTCGTCCTTTGCGGTCAAAAAGCTGTCGAGTTCCTGCTGTCCGATCACTTCTCGCAATCCGAACTGCACATCACGGTACAACGACTGGCGGACATCGACCGCAGCCGATACAGCCAACTTTGCATCCTTAACCACATAAGTAACCGAGGCATTCATGCGCAAAGTCACCTTATCGAGTGTCATGAACTCTTGTCCGCTGACATCGATCTGCATTTCGCGCATGTCTTGACTAACGACTTTGGCTTCCGCCGCATCTTTCCAGAACGCATACAAGCCTGGTTCCAGTACGCTCGTGAACTTACCATCGATGTACAAAACACCGACCGCATCCCGCTCGACCTTGCAAACATCAAGCCATTTGCTGGCGTCCTCAAGTTTCAAGATTGAACGAAGTTCCATGTGATCGAATCGAACGTTTTGAATATCGATCACTTCCGTACGAACCTCGCGGCCTCCAAGCCAATACGCGAACAATCCTGGACCAAGCAATCGGCTCAAGCGTCCGTCGATCCAGACCAAAGCGCGTTGGTGGTCGAGCAAGTCCAAGACGACCGCTTGACACTCAAGCTTTCCCGATTTGACGATCGTGTAAAGCTGTCGGTCGCTGATCCAAGGATCTCGAGTCGAAGCGACTCGCACTTCGGTCTTGTACCATGGGTCGAAGATCTTGTGATTGCCAGCAGCGAGCAAGTCTTGGAACTCGCCATCGCGGAAGACTAATCCCACTTCATGCTCTCGGATTTTGAATTTCTTGTAAAACATGAACTTTCGCCTCCTTTGATTTTGGCGAATGATCTAATGAAGCAAAACAAGTTCTGGTTAGGTGAAAAATGCTTTCAGACAAACGGTTGTTTTGGTGATCCCAGGTGGCCATGCGGAGATAATCCTAAGTGAGCAATATCTTGCTCACCGGAGGAATATCTTCAAAGCTTGCCGTACTGTTGCCGGTGGTAACCATGGAGTTCAGAGACCTGATCGATCGCTACAAGTAGCAAAACGAAAAGGCTCGTAGCTCCATAGGTCAAGCATCGGCGGATCGAA
>JAGWZB010000544.1 GCA_018969045.1 Planctomycetota bacterium
CTACTGATCCGACGGCAAAATATCTGCCATCTACTGCAAAAGTTGGAGAAAGTGATGCTCAAGGCATCGAAAGGACTAAGGCCCTAGGAACCGACGAAGCAGCTGCGGTCGATGTCCCAAAAAAGGTTGGCAGGTATGTGATTAAAGCGTTGCTAGGGAGAGGTGGGTTCGGTGAGGTTTATCTGGGATTCGACGAGCAACTCAAAAGGGAAGTTGCCGTCAAGCTGACATTTGGCTCGAAGGTAGGGTCGGATTCGGTAAAGATGTTTTTGGCCGAAGCACAGATGTTGGCTGAATTAGATCATCCCAATATCGTTCCTGTTTACGATATTGGGACGACGAGCCGTGGCGATATTTTTATCGTATCCAAGTTTATCGACGGAACAGATCTTGCTCAACGTATTCAACAGAACCGTCCAAATCGCGAGTCCTCCCTTGGAATCATTGCATCCATCGCCGATGCGCTGCATTACGCTCATACCAAAGGGATGATCCACAGGGATATCAAACCTGCGAATATTTTGCTTGATAGGTTAGATCGCCCTTATCTTGCGGACTTTGGCATCGCAATGCGTGAAACGGATCAAACCGGTGTGGGCGAAATCACAGGGACGCCTGCCTATATGAGCCCTGAGCAAGCTCGGGGTGAGGGGCATCTGGTAACGAATCAAAGCGATATTTTTAGTTTAGGTGTAGTTCTCTATGAGTTGCTTTCTGGTCGCCGCCCTTTCCGTGCGAAAACGGCTCAAGAGTTGTTAAGGATGGTTCAAAGAGATGAGATCCTAACGCCAAAAATATTTGATTCCACCATCTCGCGTGAGCTTGAAAGGATCTGCCTGAAGGCATTGGCGCGTCAACCGTCGGATCGGTTTCGAAGTGCAAATGAACTTGCAGAGGAAGTTCGCCATGCACTTTGCAGCCCGAATCTTTTGGATTCAATCAGCAGGCTTGAGAAATTGACCAATACACCGAATTCGACTCGAGCGGGAGTCGGACCAAATGAAACTGCATCAGGATCGGTTGATAAGGATCTACCGAGTCAATCGACCATCGGAATTCAAATACAGCCGATGATCGAAAAAGAGCAAATACGAGTGATTCCAAAAGGATTAAGATCGTTTGACCAAAAGGATTCCGAGTTCTTTATCGAGTTGCTTCCCGGGCCCTTTGATCGCAACGGACTCCCTGAAGGGCTTCGATTCTGGAAAAACCGAATCGAGGCATGCGAGCTTGAGGAATCTTTTCGCGTGGGTTTGGTTTACGGTCCATCAGGATGTGGTAAATCCAGTTTGATGAGAGCAGGGTTACTTCCTCGGCTATCACCAAAAATTGAAACTATCTACATCGAAGCAACTCCTGAGGGCACGACCGATAGGTTACTCAGAGAAATCCATAAGAAAATCCCAGGGATGGTTTTCACAAGTCTTGCAGAAGCTCTGAGCATCATACGCAGGAGAAAATTGGTTCCCAGTGGTGGCAAGCTGTTGTTGGTCATTGATCAATTCGAACAGTGGCTTTACTCAAACAAACGCTATGCCGGTACCGAGTTGACAAACGCACTGCGTCAATGCGACGGAGTCACGGTCCAAGCGATCGTGATGGTCCGAGATGATTTCTGGCTTTCTGTAAGTCGCTTTCTGAAGGAGATCGATATTCCGATCCTCGAAAGAGAGAACAGCGCGATGGTCGACTTGTTCGATAGGTATCACGCAAGCAAAGTTCTAGCGCTCTTCGGAAGGGCTTACGGTAGATTGCCTGAAAATGCCCAAGATTGGACAGACGATCATGTTCAGTTCTTAGAACAAGCCGTTGACGGTCTGTGCCAAGACGATAAGGTCATATCGGTCCGTTTATCGCTTTTCGCGGAGATGCTCAAGTCAAAGTCGTGGGTGCCTAAAACCCTAGCGGATCTTGGTGGCATTTCGGGTGTGGGGGTTACGTTCCTTGAGGAGACTTTTGGGGACAAGCATGCTCCGATCCAGATAAGACATCATCTGAAGGGTATTCGCGCATTGCTTGGGGCACTATTGCCCGAATTTGGTGCAAATATCAAAGGCCACAGTCGTGGATCATCCGAGTTGCAAAAAATTGTCGGCTACGAGAATCGATCTGAGGAGTTCTCGGAGTTGATTAGTTTGCTCGACAAGAATTTGAGATTGATCACGCCTACCGATGA
>JAGWZB010000107.1 GCA_018969045.1 Planctomycetota bacterium
TACGGCGATAAAAACTCCGATGGGTGCAGCGATGCGCATGGCCAAGGGGGATTTGTTCATTGGGCTGCGTTCCTTGCAAGCGATTGGCTGACACGTCCGTACATGGCAGCAAACTCCGGTGAGCTTCGGAGGCTTGTGGTGCGAGGCACAGGCAGATCGACATCGATCACTTCGCCGATTCTTCCTTGGCTAAAGACGGCGATCGAATGGCTCAAGTAGATAGCTTCGGAAATATTGTGAGTCACAAACAGCATGGTGGTTTGGGTTTGATCGACGATCTTGAGAAGCAGGTCGTTGAGTTTGGATCGCAGCATGTCATCGAGTGCTGCGAAGGGTTCGTCCAGCAGCAGGATGTCTGGGTTGGTGATCAGAGCGCGAGCGATCGAGGCTCGCATTTTCATACCGCCGGAGAGTTGGTGGGGTTTTTTGTTCCAGTCGTTGGGTTTGAAGCCGACTAGATCCAGTGCGTTCTGGATCCGGGATTCGATATCGGTGCTGGATTGTTTTTTCCTGATTTCCCAGGGGAGTCGAACGTTTTGGTAGACCGTTCGCCAGGGCAGCAGCGCGGATTCTTGGAAGACGAATGCGAGCTTGTGTTGGGATTCGGCGATGCTTTTGCCTTCGATTCCAAGGGTTCCTGAGTTGGGTTTGGTGAGCCCTGCGATGACTCTTAGCAAGGTGCTTTTTCCGCAGCCGCTTGGTCCAAGCAGGGTCATGATTTGTCCGGCTGGGACCGTCAAGTTCAGATCGTCGAGGATGGTTTGCTTGCCGGTCCGATTGTCGAAGACCACGCGGATGTCTTGGCATCGGATTGCAGCAATTGCCATGGATTGGAGGTGGTAAAAGGGGTTTGATGCGAAAGTGGGCCCGGAGACTGACACAGGCGAGTCGATCCGATTATCGACAACCATCACCGAGTGGCCGCCGAAAAGGTCACCATGAAGCGCCGTCGACCGGCCACTTCGGTGCATGGTTTTGCTCTGGCTGTTCGTCGTGCTCGTGCTCGTGCTCGTGCTCGTGCGATCATGGGATTGTACCATGTCGGCTCGGTCGATGCGCGGGTTCGATGCGAGTTTGCAATGCGATGGACTAAGGAGGATCGGAATCACGGCCTGCGGGATGAGCCGATCGATTACGAGCACGAGCACGAGCACGATGGGATCCTGTGGTCGCGTGGGCCAGAACACCGTATCGTAGGGATCTTGGCAAGTTCCAGTGTCCACTCGACTGCCTTTCGCCTTTGGCGAACAACGTAGATGATTTCTCCGAAATCATCTACAAGCGTTAGAGCACGGCCTGATGGAACATACTAACCACGAGCCACGCGTGACTTACTACGCTTTGCCCTTGCGTCTCGAGTGATAAGCGAAGCCTAATGCACTGAGGCCAAATATCGCCATCGAGGTTGGCTCAGGGACGGCCGCTTGCGAGTAGCTGGTGATGTTTGTGTTGAAGCCACCACCATTGTTGACCCATTGAGATCCATCGGCGGTTCCGAGGAACAATCTAGTCGCACCGTTTGGAACGTAAAACTTCTGAATCTCCGAGGAACTAGTCCTACCATCTCCGATGAAGAAGACTTGCTTGAGCTCGGGCGAAAGAGTCAAGAAGTCTCGCGTTAGAACTTCAAAATCCAAGTCGCTTGGAGCAAGAGTTGTCGTGGGTAATTGGGAATCTAAAAAAACACCGATAAGTGCTGAAACGGTGACACGTAGGCCGGAGATACCATTTTCAGAACCTCTTGAAAAAAATGATCCGAAGTATAGACCGCCATCAGGACCGTAGAAACTTGAACCGTTGTAGCTGGCCGAACCAGTCGCAGAAAAACTAAGGTAGTTAGTTTGGCTAATATTCAATCCGGTCACTAGCAACGGAGACTGACCGGGGGCTGAGTCACCACCAGGTGCGGTGGTTCCATTTGGCATCCCCGCTAAATATGGATTGGCACTTCCAGGAACGAACACGCTGACCGTTGCTCCTTGGGCATCGTTGCCAAATCCAAAGAACGAACCAACGACAAAAAGCAAGCAGAAAAAAATAGACTTCATGGGATCACTAATCTCCGAGGAACGAATGGATGAAAAACTACATGCGTCGACTTATGTCGATGCACTCAGTTTGGGGTTCGAACCCAGAACATCCAATAACCTGCGATTCAGATTGCCCCCAACGGGCGCAATCTGAAATAATTCACTTGACAAGCTGGCGGTGATGCAATTCCGCATTGCTAGCCGACTGGCGCGAGCGACGGCCACACTCCTTCGATTAGGGCCCAGGCGGAGCGTCGAAGGGTGCTTGATAGAATTCCTCACCGCTGGCTGCGGGTTAAACGAGAGTTCGCCTTTGGCGAACAACGTAGATGATTTCTCCGAAATCATCTAAAAGCGTTAGAGCACGGCCTGAATCGAATCAGTGATGTCGTCCCGTCAACACAGTCATTGGGGTCAATACCGTCAAACGACCACGCACTAGAGTGCTTTAGGCACGACGCAAAATGCTAGGCGCTGGAGCTCGATCGCAAGATCCACTTCTTGGATGATGGTCTCCTTGCTGCTGGGTTGAACTGCAATCGGTGCAAAATTCAAGATGCCCGGTATTCCAGCGCTTTCTATTTCTCTAACCACACCCTGAGCCGAATCAGCAGGCACTGCCAAAATAGCCAAGTCGACTTCGTGCGAGAGACAAAACCCTGACAAGTCATCAATTCGATGAATCTTCAAACTTCCAATCGATGTTCCTATCTTCTTTGGGTCGCTGTCGAAAGCGCCAACAAGATGGAAGCCCTGCTGCTCGAAACCTCGATAACCGCTGAGGGCTCGGCCAAGGTTCCCGACTCCTACAAGGATGACATTCCAAGTTCGATCGGTGCCGAGGATTCTCTGGATGCTTTCGATAAGCTCTGCGACTTTGTATCCGACGCCTCTTTGGCCGACGGTTCCCAAGCAGGAGATATCGCGGCGAACTTGGGAGTCATTGAGTCCGAGTCGTTCGGCGATCGCTTTGCTTTGAATATTCTCCAAACCAGAGCGGTGCATTTGCTGCAGTTCCCGAAGGTAAAACGCCAGCCTGGTGACGGTGGCTTTCGGGATCTGCTGGCGCGGTTTGGTCATCGGTCGCCTGAGGTGCTCAGTTCGGTTCGCTTAGGCGGAACGATTCTGGGGCGATCTGTTTGAGGAATTCGGCGCATTTGTCTACGGCGTAGAGGATTTGCTGGTTCGAGTGGGTCGAGTTGATGAAGAACCGCAACCTTGCAGCGGACTCTTCGACGGCCGGGTAGAGGATCGGTTGGACATTGACACCCGAGTCGATCATCCTGCGCGAGAGTTGCAAAGCGTGCAGGGAATTTCCGGTGATGACGGGGATCACGGGAGTTTCGCTGGAATTGCCGGTGTTGAGTCCTCGTTTCTTGGCTTCGGTCAAGAACAGTCTTGCTGCTTCTTTGAGGCGAGTGACCCTAGCTGGGTCTTTGCGCAAGACGTTGATCGAAGCGATCGCTGCGGCGGTGTTTGGGGGCGATAGCCCAACGCTAAAGACGAAGCCCGGCGTGGTGTATTTGAGGTACTCGATCAATTCGAAGCGTCCTGCGATGTATCCGCCGCAGGACCCGAACGACTTGCTGAGAGTTCCCATCCAAATATCGACATCGTTGGGATCGACGCCGAAGTGTTCGCTGATACCTCTGCCGGTCTTGCCCATCGTACCGATTGAGTGGGCTTCGTCGACCATTAGCCAGCATTGGTGTTTCTTGCAGACTTCGATGAACTTGGGGAGTATGGGGAAGTCGCCGTCCATGCTGTAGACCCCTTCAACGATCACCAGCACGCGGCGGTGTCGTTTGCGCTGTTCGAGCAAAATCGCATCGAGGGCTTCGAAGTTGTTGTGGGGGAATGGGCGCCGTCGGCTACCTGAGAGGATGGCTCCTTGGACGATGCTATTGTGCGAGAGGGAGTCGTGCAGGATGAGATCTTGCTGACCTACTAGGTGACCGATGACCGATTCGTTGGTCGCATGGCCGCCGACCATGACGATCGAGTCTTGAACGCCGATCCAGTTGGCGATCTGTTTTTCGAGTTCCCTGTGGATGTCTTTTTCGCCGCTGACCAAACGAGAAGCCGAGACGCTCGTGCCGTACTTTTGGGTGGCTTCGACGACCGCTTGGGTGACCTCGGGGTCTCCGCTCATTCCCAAGTAGTTGTAGCTGGCGAAGCTGATCCGTTTTTGGCCGTCGACCAAGGTGGTATCACGGGTGAGACCTTGGTGGATGGAGAAGTACGGGTTGGGCAGCCCGGTCATTTCCATTTGCTGCATGGTTTGTTTAAGCCGCTTGTACTCTGGGAGCATATCGAAGCGGTAGTCTTCTGGGGAGATGGTCCGTTCTTGGGCCGCGTCGGGCTCAAGCATCCTGACTCCTTCGCGGATCTTTTCTTTGCCGAACGTTCCTTCGATCGCTTCGGCGATTTCCCGGATTGTTTCGATTTCTTGCAAGAGATCTTCGGGGATCCGGCCTTCGACGGAGTTTTCCAGGAAGTGGGCGATTTGGAGACGTTCGAGGCTATCGAGTCCAAGATCGACGATGACATTGGTATCCAGGTCCAGCAGTTTGGCTCTTTCTTGAGCGACGCTTCGGACGGCTCTTTTGACCAGTTCGACCACATCGGGATCTGGGTCGCGGGTCTTTTTGGGGTGGATTCCCGAGGGAGCAAAACCATCTTTGAGTTCGTTGACGGTAGCAGCCGCGATCATCGGAGGCCCATCGAAGAGGCCTTCTTCCCAGCTGAGCCACTGGTGAACGACCCGCAGCGAACCTTCGCGAAACCCTTTTAAGCATGCGTGCCGCTGGATTTTGCCCGACGATGTCTTTGGGAGCGATCCGTGTCGGACCAAGACGACTGCATCGGGAGGGATTTCGTGGTTGGCCGTGACGGCTCGGCGGATCGATTGGACCACGGGGTTCCAATCGTCTTCGAGCGAGCGTTGGACTTCGACGGTGATGATCAGTCGTTCGCGGGGTCCGGAGTCGTCGGCAAAGGCGGCCGCGGCCGAGGATTGGATCGACTCGTGGCATTCCTCGATCGTTTGTTCGATGTCTTGAGGGTAGCGATTCACACCTCGGACGATGATCAAGTCTTTGACGCGGCCAGCGACATACAATTGGCCTTCGCTGAGGAATCCAAGGTCGCCTGTGCGCAAGTAGGGACCATCTCCATCGTGGGTCGATGCGTGAAAGACTTCTTGCGTGACATCGGGTTTTTCCCAATATCCTAGGCCGACGCTGGGGCTATCGACCCAAATCTCGCCGATTTGGTTGTCGGCCAAGGGTTTGCGGGATTCTGGATCGACGATGAGGACTTTGGTGTTGGCGGTGGTCACACCGCAACCGACGAGTTTGCGGGCCGTGGGGTCATCGGCAGCAACGGGTACGACCGAGCGAGCATCGAGTTGGCGACCGTTGAAGCTCTTGAGTACGGGGGCATGATGGTGCGGGCCACCGGTGACGATCAGGGTGGTTTCGGCCATGCCATAGCAAGGCAAATGGGATTCGTTTCGAAAGCCCACCGAAGCGAATCTTTGGGAGAACTGTTCGATGGTCGAGGCGCGGACCGGTTCGGCTCCGTTGAATGCGACTCTCCAAGAGCTTAAGTCTAGGCCTTGGAGTTCCTCGTCGGTGACTTTATCGACGCAGAGTTGGTAGGCAAAGTTAGGGCCACCGCTGGTGGTGGCTTTGTACCTGCTGATGGCTCGGAGCCAGCGGACGGGTCGTTGCAGGAACGTCATCGGGCTCATCAGGACCAGCGTTGCACCGAAGAACAGGGGAGCTAGGATCCCTCCGATGAGTCCCATGTCGTGGTAGGTTGGTAGCCATGACAGGCCGATCGACGTGTGGTGTTCACCGAAGAGGGTCGAGATGATTTCGCAGTTTCGGATCAAGTTCCCGTGGGTGAGCATCACGCCTTTGGGTTGTCCGGTGGACCCAGAGGTGTATTGCAGGACCGCAAGGTTGCTATCTAGGATTGGGATTTCGTTGAACTGGATTGCGATCGAACGATCGATCGAGTCGGTTCCGATGAGTTCCATCGTTTCGGTTTCGTTGCGCATGTTTTCATCGCGCAGGATTTGGTTGACCGCGTCTTGGGTGGTCAAAGCCAATGCGGCTTGGCAGTCCTCGGCGATGCCTTGGATCCGAGCACCTTTGCGATTGCGCCGAGGGGGGTAGGCAGGAACGGCGATGCAGCCGGCATACAAGCAACCGAAAAAGCCCGCGATGAATTCCAACGTCCCCGGGGGGTAGAGCATCAGGACGCGCGATCCGACCGGATGTTTTTGCAAGATCCGAACGGCGATGGCGCGGGCTGCGTGGTCCAGCTCGGCGTACGTCAATTTCGTCTCGTCGTCGCTTTCCCCGTCGGTCAAATAGAAGGCGACCTTGTTCGGGAACGTGTTGGCCCAGTACCTAAGCAGGTGGACCATCGTTGTAAGCGGCGGAGTATATGGAGAGTGGATCGGGCTCAGGTCGAGTTTGGTAAACTCCCTGACTCGACGTTTACCAACGAGATTCATCGGCGGAGTACTCGGATGGGTAGTGAAGGATGTTTTGCTGGCATTCATTGGTGATTTATAAGCTCCAGAGCATCGAAACACCGCTTTTTATCGGTTCCCGGTTATACTTACAATTCGTCAAACTCGGTATAGCCGAACTATTTTGGCGGTCTGCTGGGAGCCATGGCGTCGGGTATTGGATGCCAAGAGCCCAAAAATGGCTGGGGATTCTACGGAATAATAGACCGAAAACCCGAAAGAAAATCCACTTGCTGGTTTTTTCCGGGGAACCTATAATTTCGCCCCCGCTAGCGGTTTTACGCACTGAAATTCCTTGGATCCTCGACCCCGAGGTTTCTGTCTGTGGCGTTGGACGCGGTGTACAAAAGCGGGACGAAAGCTCGATTTTTAAGCGATTTGAAAGCGAAACTTGGCTATGGCCGAAGCAACAAAGATGATCGAACCGAAGAGAACTGTTCAGCAAAAAACGACGGTGGCTAAGCCCGGTTCGGTCGAACAAAAGTGGTTCATCGTCGATGCCACCGATTGCACGTTGGGGCGTTTGGCAAGCGAAATTGCCATGGTTCTCATGGGCAAGCATCGTCCTGAGTACACGCCTCATGTCGACACCGGCGAATATGTCGTTGTGATCAACGCCGAGAAGGTCAAGATGTCGGGACGCAAGCTCGAGCATCGGCACTACGCATGGTATAACGGATACCATCGCCAAAAGATGGAAAGCTACGGCGAGAGACTTGAGCGAAAGCCCACGGATCTGATCTTGCTTGCCGTCAAGAGAATGCTTCCTAAGAAGAACAACCTAGCCCGTCACATGTTGGGCAAGTTGAAGGTTTACGCTGGCACTGAGCATCCACACCAAGCCCAACAGCCCATCCCAGCACCGTTTGGTCATCAAGCTGACGCATCGAACCAATAATCCAACCAAAGACCATCACTAAAAGATCGTAAAGAGAAGCCTGCATGTTCACAAAGAAAGACAAAGTCAGCGGTGATTGCCTCGGTACCGGACGTCGCAAGACTTCCGTTGCTCGTGTTCGGATCCGACCAGGCAATGGCAAGATCACTGTCAATGACCGTGCTTTTGAAGAGTACTTTGTCACCGACATGGAACGACGGTTGGTGGTTCAAGCCCTTGAGCACGTTGGGCATGCCGACAAGGTCGATGTTTTTGTCCGCGTCGCAGGTGGTGGTCCGATCAGCCAAGCCGGAGCGATTCGAATGGGTCTTGCTCGGGCTCTTGTGAGCATGTCCGAAGAGAACTTCCAACCCCTTCGTGATGACGGGTTCTTGACCCGAGATTCACGTATGAAGGAGCGCAAGAAGTACGGTCTTCGCGGTGCTCGCCGTGGAACCCAGTTCTCCAAGCGTTAGTCGTCCGACAGGTCGGTTCGATTTTATCATCGCAGGATCCGGGTTCTCCGGATCCTTGCTGGCGTGGATCTTGGCATCGCAAGGTCGCTCAGTTCTTCTGATTGACAAGGCCAAGCATCCTCGTTTCGCTGTCGGTGAATCCTCGACACCTACGGCTGATTTTCTATTAGCCTATATCGCTCAGCGATGGAACCTCAAGGCCCTTGCACCCCTGGCTTGTTGGGGGCAATGGAAGAAGCATTACCCCGAAATTGTCTGCGGCAAGAAGCGAGGTTTCTCCTACTACAGACATCATCCGGGTTTGCCGATAGATCGCAGCAAGCTCCACGAAGAATCTCTATTGGTTGCAGCAAGCGCTTCGGACCAATGGAGCGATACGCATTGGCTTCGAAGTTCCGTGGATGCATTTCTGGTAGATCAAGCTTGCCGCGCGGGTGTTCGAGTGCAAGAGTCTACTCGGATCGATTCGGCATTCTTCGATTCGGATTCTCATCGATGGGAGGTTCGCATATCGGGGGACCAAGGAGCCAAGGCATGCGATGTTCAGGCTACTTGGCTGATCGATGCGACCGGTCATCATGGCTTACCCTCGGCGGGGATCGACCAACGGGACGACTCGGATTGGATGCGGACTCGAACGGGTGCTCTGTACGGGCACTTTCGGGGAGTTGCACCCTTTGAGCAAGCAACCAGTCAGCTCGATCCTTTTTGCTCCGACGATGCGGCTCAGCACCATCTATTGGACCGCGGATGGTTTTGGATGCTCCGATTCGATAACGGGATTACCAGTGTGGGACTCGTTGAGCCGACGAATGGTCCTCGAGGCCAGCAAAGGTTTTGGGATATCGTCCAGCAGCATCCAAGTGTCGCGGAGTTGATGGCCAAGGCTCAGTTGGTCGCGCCTGTGGTAACCACTTCGGACCGAGGAGCGATCCCGGTTTTAGGATCGGTCGACCGCATGAGTCGTTGTCGGATGCGAGCCTGGGGACCTGGTTGGGTTTGCTTGCCGGTATCCTATGGGTTTATCGATCCGCTTCACAGTTCTGGGATTGCGCATTCGCTCAGTGGAGTGGTACGGCTAGCCGACGCGCTGTTGCGCAACAAAGACGAGTGCTACGCTTTGCTTGGATCTTATGCAGCCGATCTTCGCCAAGAAGTTCGGTGGTTGGATTTGCTCGTTGCTGGTTGCTATCGAGCCCAGCCTTCGTTCGCGAATTTCGCTGCGTTTGCGTGCATGTACTTTGTCTGTGCGATCGAGTTTGAAAAGCAGTTGTCGGCTGATCCGTCGAGTTGGCCTCAAGGCTTTCTTCAGTGCAAAGACCGGCAGCTTTCCAACGTCGTCAATCTCGCTTACGAAACGCTTGGACAAGCCGATGACGATGGTATTCTCGTGCGAGAATTCGTTACAAAGGTTCGCGGTTGGATCGAGCCATGGAATCGAGTAGGACTTCTGGATTGTGAGAATTCCAATCGGATCGCTCACTCGGTGGCACCTAAATATGCATCGAATGTCGAAGCGCTGTGCAAGGGGAACCCCACAGGCACACAGACGCACAGAAGAGGATAGGAGAGGAGAGCAGTGGAGGGGACTTGGTATTGTCCGAGCCTCTGTGCCTCTGCGGTTAGTCTTGTCAGTTAGTCTCTCAGGAGTTGCGACATGACATCGATCAAGAGGGGTTCGACCGATGGATCGACGTTGCTGGAGGTTGGTTGAGTTTCATAGCCACCTTCGGAGTACGCCTGTTGGGTTCCGATGTAGCCGGGGCCATAGTCCCCGTATGCTGCCATCATGACTTTCAGGTCCGGACGCATGGCTTTGGCGGCCAGTTGGTATTCAACGAACAGTTCCCCTGGTAGATGGAGGACTCTGGCTTGGCCGACTCCAAGGCAGGAGATATCGATTTTGTGGCCTGCCTGAGAGCGTTTGAGGAAGGCCAATTGATCGGCAAGGGAGATGTAGCCTTTGGCGGGAGCTTGTTTGAGTTTGTTGGTTAGATCTTCTTCGATCAGGTGCCGTGCGATGGGGAGGGTTACTGGGGTGCTAGACCAAGTGATCTGGTTTGAGGTCAGGGGGTGTTTGCTGGTGTTTTCGTGAGCCAATCGCATCGCATCGGCTAGTCGATTCGCGAGGATCATTCGGTTGGTTTGAGCCCCATCGTTGTATTTGCCTGCGGTGACATTGCCCCCGGCTCCGTTGAAGTGGACGTGGAGGGAGTCGTTGAGGTCTTGGCCTCGGATGAAGCGTGCGATGCCTGGGAAGTCGGGGCTTGGGATTCCTCGCAAGTAATAGCTTTGAGGGTGGCAAGCGTAGTAGCTTAGGATAGCGACGGGTTGCTGATCTTTCCAAAAGCTCAGCAGGGAGACTTCAGGATCGATGACTCCTTCGGGTTCGGCGCGAATGGCTGGGTCTTTGGTGGAGCTGGTCCGTGTGGCGCGAATTTTGCCGTCGGTGCCTGCGATTCGGCGTTGGCTAGCAACTTCTTTGACGGTCGCTTGGCCGATTCCATAGTGAGTCAGTTCGACGGCGTTTGGAAGAGCTGCTTGGATTGCTTGGGAGGCTTTTTGGATGACTTTTCGGTGGAAATCGCCATCGAACCGCGAGTAGCCTTGGACTTGCAATTGTTCGATGATTTTTTCTGCGGTGAAGTCGCATCCTGGAGCATCGTGTTGATGAAGTGCATGGACAGCGACTCTTTGAGGGGTGGTCCCGGCGGCTTTGGCTAACGCCTCGCGAAACGCATCGTGTCCTTCGTTGGCGATTCCGATCCAGTCGACGGCGCACAGGACGATTGGATCTTGGGCACCAAGCAGAACGATACCTCGGCATCGCAACGTCAATTCGTCGACTCTGCGGACGGGTTGATAAGCCATGGCAGAGCCGACTGGCGGGGTTGCATCGACATCGAACCAAGCGAGTTTGATCGGCTCGTCGGCTTGAGTTTTCGGGGGCTCAACGATGGCAACGAGCGACGCCAAGACGATTGTGATGGACAATAAAGTTCGCATGATCGTAGTCATCGTTTTTAGGAGGGATCGTGTCTTTGTTGGTCACGTGGGATCAACAGGTCGGGGAGTTACTTCAGAGGGGAGAAGCTGGTGGGTTTGAGGAACCAGCTTTTGACGCCTGCTCCGACGGTCAGAGAGCCTCCTGCGGCTTTTTCCGAATCGGTGCGAACTTGGTTCCACTGAGGATCGTCACGGAATGTTCCAAACGAAGCTTTTTGGGCATCGGGGGAAGCGTGGGTCAGGAAGTAGACCAGTGAGTTGCCAGTGGCTGGCAGATCGCCGGCAATTTCCGCTTTGGCTTGTCCGACAGGCGAGACGGCTTCGAGCAGTTCCTGGGCCTTCATCGCTTCGCCGCTAGCGACAGACCAGTAGATGACGTTGTTCATTCCGTGTTTTTTGAACAGGTTCATGGTGTGATTGCGAAAGCGATTGTTCAGCGCCGGAAGGTTATTTGGGGTGGCGATGTAGGTTCGCAGTTCAAAGACGCGGTTGCCGATGGATTCGACTGAGAGTTTGGGAGAGTAGTCGTTAGGGCTTAGGAAAATGCGGGTGACGGATTTGGTGGGCTTTTTGCCATCGACTTCGGAGGCAGCATAGGCTGACTGCCAATCCGGGTCGGCACCGAAGGCGGCCCAGGCGGCATCGCAGGTTTTGCGGTCAGGGTGACGAACCAAGGTCACGACGCGAGGGTCGTTTGGGTCGTTAGCAACCCATGCTCCGACGAGTTCTATCTTGTGCTTGGTGAGGAATTTGATCCCGGTGTTTTCCATGAGTTTGAGCAAGTCGGCTTGTCGGCCTGTTTCCGGGGTATAGACTCGAAGTTCGTACAAGGGGTCTTGTCCATAGGCGATATTGCCGACCATCAATCCTCCGAGTGCCATTGCAATGAGCCATCCAAAAATCGTTTTCATGACGTAAACCTGTGTTTCTTGATTCGGGTTGGAATGCTTACTATTTGCTCTGATTCAACTTACAATCATCGCTTCGACAGGTTGGCATTATACTTGTTTCTTGCTGGTCCGGGGCGATCGATGGATGGGTGTTAAGATGGGCAAGTGGTTTCTTGGATGGGTCTTGTTGTTTTTTGTGGGTGGCTGTTTGTGTTTGGAAGCCGACTCGTATTGCCAGCAGAGCGATTCCTCGATCGACTTGCCTGCAAGGCCGCTTGTGCATTTAGATGCGCAGGATCTTTCGAAGCAATTGGGTTTGGATTCGTCTGAGCCTCATCCGGTTTTGGTTTGGCCGGATTCGCAAAATCGATTGCTGCGATTTGCGGCAAAGACATCTGAGCAAGCACCCAAGTTGCATGTTGGGCAAGGCTGGAGCACGGTTCGATTCGACGGCATCGACGATGCGCTTGAGTTGGACTTGCCATCGACAAGGCTTTCCTCCGGAAGTCTTTGGTTGGTCATCGCGGCCCACCGCAATGCCGGAGATTTTCGAGGGTTTTTCGCCACCAATGCACCGGGTCAGCGCGATTATGTTTCCGGGATCAATATCGACATGGGTCCTGGTCCTAGTTTGCAATGGGACACGATCAATGTCGAAGGGAGGGGGTTCTCTGGCATGCAGAACTTGAGCTCCAAGAGCGTCAAGTTTGGAACGCTGCAGATTCTCGAAGTCCGCTTGGACCTAGACCAAAAGCAGATTGTTTTATCGGTCAATGGCCAGCAGACTGGCAAACGCACGTGGAATGGTGAGCCGATATCGACCGATCATTGGACTTTAGGTGCCCGTTTTTACACCAATGGTCCGGGCGATCAGCAAGTCCGTGGCCATAGCCCATGCGATATCGCCGAATGGATGGTTTTCGACCGAATCTTGTCTAGCGATGAATCGCAAGAGTTGTACAAGCGGCTTAGCCGCAAGCATCAAAAGCTTGCAGAGGTTCTTCCCCAGCAACTAAAGTCTGCAGCCGATTCCGATGCGTTGGTCAAGTTCGAGAATCCACCGGATCTGCAGATGCTCCAGAGTGGCTTCGATGTGCATCGGCTTCCTCTGGACCTGACGAATGTCAACAACGTGTTGTATCGTCAAGATGGTGTCTTGGTAACGCTCGGTTACAACGGGGATATCCATTTGCTCAGGGACACCGACGGCGATGGACTCGAAGACCAGGCTAAGGTGTTTTATAAGAATCAAGGATCCTTGCGCGGACCGATCGGAATGGTGCTGACAAGACCCGATGACCCACGGGGTTTTGGGGTGTTTGTATCGAGCAAGGGAAAGGTATCGCTGCTGTTGGACAGGGATCGGGACGATGCGTGCGATGAAGAAGTGGTGGTGGCTCAAGGTTGGGAAGAGATCCCTCAAAATGTCGACGCGGTTGGTTTGGCGATGGGACCAGACGGTTCGCTTTACTTTGGGCTTGGGGCAGCCAACTATGCGAATGCTTACTTGGTCGATGATCAAGGAAACAGCAAATTCGATTTGAAGAGCGATCGAGGAACGATTCAAAAGGTTTCGTCCGATTTTTCGAAACGAGAAACGTTATGCACTGGGGTTCGCTTTCCCATCGGTATCGCTTTTGGACCTGAAGGGGAATTGTTCTGCACCGACCAGGAAGGAGCAACGTGGCTTGCCAACGGTAATCCGCTGGACGAGCTGCTTCATATCCAACCCCACAAGCACTACGGGTTTCCGCCGAGGCATCCGAAGTACAATCCAGGAGTGA
>JAGWZB010000545.1 GCA_018969045.1 Planctomycetota bacterium
GTGGATAACGCAATCGTCCAAAGGCTACTTCGGTTTCCCAAAAAGCTGTCTCGAAGTCTTTCCAGTGCTTCTCATAGAGTTTCTCTACATCGCTCCCTTCTTCCAACAACTGCTGAAAAATGAAGTTCTTGATGAGGTCGGCTGCAGTCAGTTGCGAGCCACGGGCGTTGAGCGTTTCAAAGATCTCCTGTGCATTCTCTTCAGCATTAAGATCGATCACCACCATCTGAAGAAGCTCGCGAGCTGCAGTTTCAATCGCGATTGCACGCGTTTGAACATGCTCGGGACCGTCAGATGTAAGCCATTCGGCAGCACGTGTAGAGAAGTAATGGTGGGCTTGAACCATTCGCTCGTGCTTGTTCTTGAGCGTCGAGTAATCGGTCGGTATGTCGGCCGCCATGACTTCATTAAAAGCAGGACGGTCGCGATTCGTTGGCCATACTTTAAAGCGGTCCTCCGGTTTGCGGCAGAAAGGTGCCGCGTTCACGACCAGGGTTTCCATCCGAAGCGCAGCGGCTTCGGCATTGCAAGCTACGAGTTGTGCATGCAAGGCATCAAAAAGCAACTGCAATGTGGTCAGTCGTTGCTGGCCATCGATGATGATTCGCTCTTGCATCGTTCCACTGGCGTTCTGCACTTGCTGAAGCACCACGGCACCGAGGAAATGCGGATAGTGCTTCATTCCAGGATGCAACACAAGCTTCTCTGCCATCCGAGTCATGTCTTTCCATAGTGGCTCCCACTGGTTCTCTTCGTTCCAGACGTAAGGGCGCTGAAAAAGAGGCACGACCAGCCGTTGCGGCTGCATAAATACTGCTTGGGGTGTGCGTACTTGTGTTTCCATTTTTTATTTCGAAATATCAAAAATTGTCAGCTGTTACTGTCGAACACGCGGATTGCTTACCAAGCTTTTCGCAGCAACTCTCGTACTGCGATCGGATCGATGACCAAAGGACTGGTTTCCCAGTCTGCGTCCTCCACTTTGCTGTACTTGGCATCAAATGGGTTTCGCGTGATGGCTGTTCGATCGATCAGCTGCTTGGCGGCTTCTTCGTTGTTCATTGCCACCTCAACCCAGACGTCTTCTAGCGTGTCAGGAATCTGACCAAACAGATCGTGAATGGCTTCTAATCGGCTTGCCAAAACCTCGTGCACTCGATCCTCAACGGAGCCTCGGTATCGCAGGTTAGCTATCCAGACCTCGTCTCGCACTTGGCCGATGCGTTGAATTCTCCCTTTCCGTTGCTCCAATCGCGTTGGATTCCATGGCAAGTCGATATTGATCAGTGTTCCTAACCGCTGGAGATTTAGTCCCTCGGAGGCTGCATCTGTCCCCAGCAGTAGCTTGAGCTCACCGCTTCGCACTCGCTTCTTGAGCGTCTCGCGATCCGTTCGTTGAAAAGCACCGTTTCTCCAAACCCCCGAGCGGTTACTGCCTGCGTAAAGGCCAATCTCCAATTCTTGTAACTCGGATCGTTTTGACAATTCATCGCCCACCCATCGAACTGTGTCGTAGTACTGGGAAAATAGAATGCAACCGAGGTCGAGCCACCTACGCTCGATGTCGGTTCGCATGCCGAGCAGATACCCAGTGATTGCCTCCAACTTTGGATCGCGATTCCCCCCTTGCTTGAGCAATTGAAGGCATCGATTTAGCGACTGGACTTCTTCGGTGGTAAAGTTTTTGAATTCACTATCGGATTGGTTCATCCTCGCGATAGCCATTGCTTCTTCGCGTTCGGATTCTTCGTCAAAATCATCCTCTTCATCGGAGATTTCCTCGAACTGTTGACCGAGCAGTTTGATCACAGTTCTGCGACCGGCTTCCATCGAACTCCCGAGCCTTCGCAGCAACAAAGTCTTGAAGAAACCGGCACCCTTGATTCGCTGTAGCAGCAACTGGCTAAATTTCTCTGCTTCTTGATAAGCCTCCAAAAGATAGCCACCAAGCGTCAGCGCGCTACTTTCATCTTCTCCAAACAAACGCACAGCGACTCGGGGAAGGTAATAACTGCCGGTTGCAGGATTGATCGTGGATTCAAGATAGCCTCGGGTTCGTCGAACTATACATCGAAGAAGCGGGTTGAATTTTTCTCCAAAAGTTGGCAAGACACTGTTTTCAAGTTGCACGCGTCGAATCGCGGGAGAGAGCTTGTCAAC
>JAGWZB010000546.1 GCA_018969045.1 Planctomycetota bacterium
AAGCGATGTGCATGGACTCTATGATCGCGATCCCCAATCCCCCGGTGCAAAAGTCTTGCCGACGGTCCGGAAGATCGATGAGAGCATCGAAGAGCTTGTGAAAGATCGCAAGACAGGCATCAGCAAAGGAGGGATGGCCAGCAAACTCTCGACGGCCAAGTTCCTGATACTCAGCGGCCAAGCCGCCGCGATCGCGTGGGGTCGCCAGCCCGATGTCCTTTTGAGTCTTTCACAAGGGGAACTCATCGGCACATTGTTCTTACCACAGCCAAAGTCTCTGGTTTCGAAGAAACGTTGGATTGGGTTTTCGACCAAGCCTTCAGGGAGCATCTGCGTCGACGACGGCGCAAGTGCCGCAATCAAAAAAGGTGGTTGCAGCCTGCTTGCTATAGGAGTTCAAGATGTCTCGGGGGAGTTTGGGAAAGGGGACGTGATTTCCGTCCTGGATCCAAGTGGCAATGAAATCGCCAGAGGCTTGAGCAATTACAATGCGACGCAGGTCAAGATGATTCGCGGGTGTCACTCGGATCGTATCGAACAGATCCTTGGCCAATGCCCTTACCAAGAGGTCATCCATCGCGACAACCTAACCGTGATGTGAATCGATGCAGGAAAGCAACTTAAGCCAGCCCAGTACCAGTTGGATTCAACGAGAGAGCGTTCTGCTAGCATGCTACGCGATGCACTCGAAAGATTCGCTCGGACGAACTCGTCTTGAACCCGAGCATCCATACCGCAGTCCTTTCCAACGCGATCGGGATCGAATCGTTCACAGCTCAGCCTTTCGAAGGCTCTCAGGAAAGATGCAAGTCTTTACCGGAGATATGGGAGACTACCATCGAACGCGGCTGACTCACACCCACGAAGTCGCTTCGCTGGCAAGAACGATTGGGCGAACATTAAGACTAAACGAAGACCTCATCGAAGCCATGGCACTGCTTCATGATATCGGCCATCCACCTTACGGCCATTGCGGTGAAGACGTACTCGATGAATGCTTGAAAGAACACGGTGGGTTTTCACACAATCAATTTGCGATCGACCTGGTGACCAAGATCGAGCAGCGGTACACCCAAGAGCCGGGGTTGAATTTGACCTACGAAGTCCTATCGGGCCAACAGTTTCGCAGCCACAAGCAGACGGCCCAGACACAGATGCTCGAGATCCAAGTCGTCGATGCCGCAGACAGCATCGCTTATGATTCCCACGACGTCGATGACGCGTTGAAACTGGGGCTCTTGGATTGGGAGCAACTCGACCGACTCGAACTGGTCTGTAGAGCCAAACGATCCGCGCCCCTGGATCATATCGAGCCACCGCTGCGCCGGGCCATGCTAGTTCATACGCTGCTGGATTTGCAGATGGCGGATTTCCTGAAGCATTCCAGCGATGAGCTCAAGCAAGCAGGTCGGCTGACTTCCAAACAGATGCAAGATGCCGGGGTCATGCTCGGGATGAGCCCAACTCTCGAACAAGAAAAATTGCAACTCGAAGAGTTTCTCTTCGAGCAGGTTTATCGGCACGAACGGTTGACGGAAGTCCGAGATAGAGCCGCCGTCCGACTCAAACAACTGTATCGCTACTTATCGATCCACCCGGAAAAACTGCCACCTAGAGTTCAGCAATGGTCTGAGCCATGGGGACTCCCAAAAGCCATCGGAGCTTACCTAGCGGGCATGACAGATCGATTCTGTGACGATCAGTATTTGCAACTGATCGAAATGGGCAGGCCATATGGTATCGACTGGAGTTAGTCCCCACATGCAGGGTCGGCGGACGTCAAGAAATCTTCTGTTTAACAAATAACAGGATCGCAAGCTTTGGGGCAAGCATCCAAAACTTCAACGGAGCTATAAAGTCCGCTAAAGGCTAAAGATCGAAAAAAAACCTCCATTAAGTGGTTTTCCATGAAGATTGTGACTACAACTACAGATCGGCTTTCGATAATTTCTTGAGAGAGTTCATCTGCTTCGAAATAGTCCGTCATTGATGAGGTTTTTTGTCATGTCCAAATCCAGTTCCCGGCGAGTCAGACACCCAGATGGGTTTACCTTGGTCGAGCTTTTGGTGGTCATTGCCATCATTGGAATTTTGGTTGGACTGCTGTTACCTGCGGTACAAGCCGCCCGGGAAGCGGCTCGAAGAATGCAA
>JAGWZB010000547.1 GCA_018969045.1 Planctomycetota bacterium
TTTGAAGATCAATGGGGCAAAGTATCTTGCTCAAGGCACCCTGTACCCAGATGTCATCGAAAGCGGAGCGGCGCCCGATGGCCCAGCGGCTACGATCAAATTGCACCATAATGTCGGCGGTTTGCCTGAACAGTTAGGCTTCGATCTTGTCGAACCCCTCAGGGACTTGTTCAAAGATGAAGTTCGAAAATTGGGGGTGGAGTTAGGGCTTCCTGAGCATCTGGTCTGGAGGCATCCGTTTCCTGGACCGGGGCTTGCCGTGCGGTGCCTGGGCGAGGTCACTGGCGCTAAGCTCGATGTGCTTCGAGAGGCCGACGAGATTCTCATTACCGAGATCAAAAACGCCAATCTCTATCGCGACACGTCTCAAGCGTTCGTCGTACTGCTAGAGTCTCAAAGCGTCGGTGTGATGGGGGATTCTCGAACTTATGAAAATGCGGTAGCCGTTCGATGTGTCAACACCGATGACTTCATGACGGCCGATTGGAGCCGGCTACCCTATGATCTACTAGCGAGAGTTTCAACTCGGATTATCAATGAGGTCCGAGGTGTCAATCGCGTTTGCTACGATATCAGTTCCAAACCCCCTGCAACGATTGAATGGGAGTAGTCAGAGTTCAACTGCTATGAGCCGACAATACATTTATCAAATCGAAAAGCTAACCAAACGACACGGGCAAAAAGAGGTTCTCAAGGATATCTGGTTGTCCTTTTACCCAGGAGCGAAAATCGGGGTGCTCGGGTCCAACGGTGCAGGTAAAAGTACCTTGCTCAGGATCATGGCTGGCATCGACAAGAACTTCGAGGGTACCGCTCGACTGTCCAACGGTTTTACCGCTGGATACTTGCCTCAAGAACCCCAGCTAGATCCTCAAAAGAATGTCCAGGAGAATGTCGAACAAGCCGTTGCGCCGAAGCGAAAAATCCTCGATCGATTCAATGAAATCTCGGGCTTGCTCGGCGAAGTCACCGACGACAAGCAGATGCAGAAGCTTTGCGATGAAATGGCCAAGCTCCAAGATACCATCGACGCGCAGAATCTTTGGGACTTGGATCGGCAAGTCGAGATGTCCATGGCCATCATGAACTTGCCTCCCGGAGATGCCGACGTCACCAAACTATCCGGAGGCGAGCGCCGCCGAATCGCACTTTGCAAGTTGCTCCTGGAACAACCCGATTTGCTTTTGCTAGACGAACCGACCAACCACTTGGATGCCGAAGCGGTCCATTGGCTAGAACAGCATTTGGCGCAGTATTCAGGCACCGTGGTTGCCGTGACTCACGATCGATACTTCTTGGACAACGTGGCTCAATGGATCTTGGAACTGGACCGTGGCTCGGGTTTTCCATTCGAAGGAAACTACACCTCTTGGCTTGAGCAAAAGCAGAAGCGGTTGCAGATCGAGCAAAAATCAGCGGCCGCCAGGCAAAAGACTTTGGATCGAGAGCTCGAGTGGATTCGCATGTCACCGCGCGCTAGGCAAGCCAAAAACAAAGCTCGTATCAGTGCTTACGAGCAATTGGCAGCACAGCAATTCGAAGATCGTCCAGACGAACTGGAAATTCAAATCCCACCCGGTAAGCATCTAGGTGAAGTCGTCGTCGAGGCGGAGAAGGTATCCAAGACTTTTGGCGATCGGATGCTCATCGAGAATTTGGACTTCCGGCTTCCCCCAGGAGGCATTGTTGGAGTCATCGGTCCTAACGGTGCGGGCAAGACGACGTTGTTCCGCATGATGATCGGCCAAGAACAACCCGATACGGGTTCCATTCGCGTCGGAGATACCGTCGAACTTGGATACGTCGATCAATCCCGAGATTCTTTGACGGCCACCAACACGGTCTTCCAAGAGATTTCCGGTGGAGTCGATTGGTTGGAAATGGGGGGCAAGCGAATGAATTCGCGAGCTTATGTTTCCAAATTCAATTTCAAGGGAACCGATCAGGAAAAGAAGGTTGGGGATTTGTCCGGAGGGGAACGCAATCGCGTCCACTTAGCGAAACTACTCAGGCGAGGCTGCAACGTTCTGCTTCTTGACGAACCGACCAACGATTTGGATGTCGATACACTGCGGGCGTTGGAAGAAGCCATCGTGAATTTCGTGGGCTGCGTGGTGGTGATCACCCACGACCGCTGGTTCCTCGACCGA
>JAGWZB010000108.1 GCA_018969045.1 Planctomycetota bacterium
TCAGCCAATTAGTCTGCAAATTACCGCAAGCCGCTTCGATCAACCATCGTCATCGCAGCGGTTCAAACAGCCATCGAGTAGCAAAATGAAAATCGTGGTCCAGATTGTCGTGTCCATCCTCCTTTTGGGCTCAGAATGCTTGGCGCAGGACAAGAGTGTCAAGCCAGGGATAAACGACACGTTCAAAGATCCCAAGGTGCAAGAGTATGTCGAGAAATTCGAGGTCGAGAGTCGTGAGGTGTTCCAGAAGCGGAACTCGATCGTCGAAGCTTGTGGGATTAAACCAGGTACGGTTGTTGCCGACATTGGAGCCGGGACTGGTCTCTTTACTCGCATGTTCTCCAAGGCGGTTGGACCTGACGGTCGCGTGGTTGCCGTCGACATTGCCAAGAATTTTTTGGAGCATATCTCGACAACCAATCGGAAATTGAATTTACGCAACGTAGACACTTTGTTGTGCAAAGAAGATTCGACCGAGTTACCCAGCGATAGCGTTGATTTTGTATTCATCTGTGATACGTACCATCATTTCGAGTATCCGACCAAAACGATGAAGTCGCTTTATCGAGCCTTGAAGACCGGAGGGCGCGTGGTGATCATCGATTTCAAGCGAATCCCAGGCCAGAGTACTCCTTGGGTGATGTCACACGTCCGGGCCGGACAAGAGGAGTTTGAGAAAGAGATACTCGATTGCGGTTTCAAGAAGGTCGAGCAAAAAGATGACTTCCTCAGCGAGAATTACTTTTTGATTTTCCAGAAGCCTAACTTGTAGTCGCACCAGCGGGTATATTTGGTGAGTGTTCGAGGATCGCTCTCCATCAATCTAACCTCTGGCTTAATCGGGACTTGTATGTCGAGGTGGTATACCAAAGCAAAGCGACATTTGTGCTTTGAGTCGCTTGAAACACGAGCCCTGATGACCGTTGAAGGACAAAGCTACGGTCTGGATCTGAATGTCGATGTGTCTGACTTGTATGGGGCAATTTCTGGAAAGATTGCGTGGGGAGATTCAACGGAGTCCACGGCAACGGTTCAAAATGCGCCGGTTTCTGGTCCGATAAAATTTCGATTCGACTACAGCCTAGATTCATCAGGTTTCTTTTCGGATGTCGCACGCCGTACTCTACTTCAGACGGCAGCCGATATGCTCTCGTCGAAATTTAGCGATTCCTTGAGCGCGATTCAGCCGCAGTCTGGAGATACATGGGAAGCGCGGTTTCTTCATCCAATTTCAGGACTTAAGGTATCTAAACCCAATTTGACGATCGCTGCCAATGAGATCCTAGTTTTTGTTGGGGCCAGGGATTTAGGAGCTTCTGAGGGCGGTTTGGCCGACCGTGGCGGATTTACAGCGCAATCGACAAGACCGGCGTTCCTGAATGCGGTCAGTTCACGAGGCCAAGTTGGTGCGTCGGCCACCCCTGCAACGGACGTGGGACCCTGGGGCGGATCCATCGCATTTGATTCCGGGCGGAACTGGTATTTCGGAACAAATCCCAGCGGTCTACAGAGCACCCAACTGGACTTTGTCTCCGTTGCAACCCATGAACTTATGCATGTCATGGGGTTTGGTACCACTGGGGTTTGGGATAGCAAAGTGGTTAACAACACGTTTACAGGTACCCATGCTGTTGCAGTTCACGGGGCCTCAGTACCACTTTCAGATAGCGATCATTTCTCCAATTCGATCGTCGTGGATGGACGTCGACCCACCATGGTTCAAGTGTTCAATACCGGTGAAAGGCTTTTGCCGAGCCGATTGGATTTAGCTGGACTCAGGGATATCGGATGGCAGTTGATCCCTCAGACGGTACGCGTAACGGGAAGTAAAGTATTTGGAGATAACTTAAATGCGAACATTCGCGTAACGCTTTCTGGAGCAACCCTGGGTACTAAATCTACTACCACCTTGGTTCCAGTGACCAATGCTGCGCCGGTGCTCTCGGCGATTACTGACAAAGCCGGACAAGTCGGTGTCCCGTTAACCTTACAAGCCTTGGGGCAATTTACCGACGCAGGGTTTGGCTTGCCATTTAGTATTCAACCATCGACTGAAACATTCACCTATCGTGTGCAATGGGGCGATGGGACACCCGATAGCACAGGAGCAGCAAGCATCCTTAGCCTGGGGAGTCCAGGACAGCCTACGGTTGGCTTCTTCGATGCACAGCATACTTATTCCGATATCGGAACGTACCTTGCTAAGGTCCGAATCACCGATGACGATGGGGGGTTCTCTGAACGGCAATTCCAAATCGTGGTGAATTGGGCGGGACGAATCTCACTGAGTTTAGATCGAGCGACGATTGCTGAAAACGCGGGGCCCGGAGCGGCATTGATGACCGTAACTCGAACGGCTTCGAATTTGAGCGCGCCCTTGGTTGTGCAGCTTACCAGCAGCGATATCACGGAAGCGACTGTTCCATCAAGTGTCACAATACCAGCCAACCTAACGAGTACTACGGTGTCTGTAAGCGCGATCGATGATGCGTTGTTCGATGGAGCTCAGACCGTGATTTTCACGCCGTTTGTTCCAAGCTTCGAATCGATCGGGGTATCGCTGGTTGTGACCGATCATCAGCCCCTGGCACTCACGGC
Organism: Planctomycetota bacterium; assembly: GCA_018969045.1. GTDB lineage: Bacteria > Planctomycetota > Planctomycetia > Pirellulales > Pirellulaceae > JBKCUI01. The sequence continues at coordinate 2,599 of JAGWZB010000108.1, forward strand.
AACGGGTTCCGAGTTGGAAGAAGGTGTTCCAGGTCGTTCAAGCATGCAGGTCACGGTCGGAATTCGCTCGCCTGCCCCAACCGGTGGCCTTGAAGTTCAATTGTCGTCGAGCCCCTCGGGAGTTCTTATGCTTCCAAGCACCCTTACGATCGCGGCTGGAAGTACTCAGGGTAGCTTCACCGTATCGGTCTTCAATGACAGTCGACCATCCAATCCTCGCTCAGTTTTAGTGCAAGCCGTTGGATTGGGATTGATCGACGGAAGTTTACGTATTTTGGTTCTGGATGACGATCCAGCCCGTTGGACAAATCCGACGTTGGCTTTCGATGTTGATAACTCAGGATCCTTAAACCCGTTGGATGCCTTGGTATTGATCGATGAGATCAACCGCCGGGGGTCTCGAATCCTAGATCCTGTTCTGGATTCAGGATTGCCGCTGGTGGACCCGAATCGCGATGGAGCTTTGGATCCATTGGATGTCTTGTATGTGATCGATCAGATCAATCGTGGATGATGATCCCTTTAAGATATTTATCAAGCCAACGGACCGTCTCATACTGAACATGCATGACCGACTGCAGGGCCCTATATCCGTGCCCTTCGTGCGGTAGCATGACCAATTTGGCGATCCCTCCATTGCCCTGTATCGCTTGAAATAGTCTTTGTGACTGCATGGGAAACGTACCTGGGTTATTATCCGATTCACCGTGGATAAGCAAAAGCGGTGTTTTGATTTGATCCGCGGTGATCAAGGGTGAAATCTCCATGTAGACCGATTTGGCCTCCCATAGCGGACGTCGTTCGCTCTGGAATCCAAAGGGGGTAAGCGTGCGGTTGTAAGCACCACTTCGAGCGATGCCAGCGCGAAATCGGTTGCTATGGGCAAGTACGTTTGCGGTCATGAAAGCTCCGTAGCTGTGACCACCGATGGCGACACGATTTGGGTCGGCAACCCCCAGTTCCACCGCATGGTCGATAGCACAATGAGCCGCATCGACGATCTGCTGGATGAATGTGTCATTCATGGTCTCTGGGTTTCCAATCACAGGCATCGCAGCATCGTCGAGGATCGCGTATCCTTCGAGCAACAGCGCCAGATGGGAACTGGAAAGGATTCGCAGGAATGAATTTGGATTCCCAGAGACTTGTCCTGCGGTATCCGGATCGTTGAATTCCATGGGATAAGCCCAAAGGACTATCGGCAATCGTTCTCCAGTTTTATAGCTCGCAGGCAGATACAAAGTGGCCGATAGCGGAACGCCATCGCTGCGTTGATAGCGAACGATTCTCTTGGTAATCCCTCGAAGTTGGGGCGATTGGTCGATGAAATCGGTTAAGCGGCTTATTTGTCCAGAGGGAACGGATCGCAGAAAGTAATTCGGGGGATCTTGGGGGCTTTCTCGTCGTGTTAAAAGAGTGATTTCGGAATCCTCGGACCAAAGCGCTACCACATTCTCCGAATGCTTGTCTGAACATCGCCAAATCCTTCTGGATTCTAAGGTCCTCAGCGACTTTAAGTCCAGGAATGGTCGATTTCCCTCGGGACTTGCACCGACACCCGCGAGAATCACATCGTCATGGATCTGCTTAGCGATTGAGAAGCCCGAGGAGTCGGGTTCAAGCATTATCCGGCCTGGGTCTGCATATCGATCACGAATACTGCGATCGAAGAACACTTGGGATTCGACTTGGGGTTCCGCGGAATCGTCGATTGTAAGCCGATGCAATGTGGAGGTGGTCCACCTTCTATCCCGATCGTACTGAGCTGTCATCCACAGGGAACGCTCTTTAAAAAACACGCTCCCTGTATAGCGATGGTGCAAGCGTAGCAATGGCGTTGGTGGCTTGCTAAAAGGCGCATCATGAAAGCAAATCTGCTCCCGAAATTCGATCATGCGACTTGGATCCCCTCCGTCGAGAGCTTCACTCCACAGAAGTCGTGCCGGGTAACCTGGCCACCATTGAATCAAACGAGGACCAGTTCGTACACCTTCAATAGGGATGTTGTCCGAAAGGGGGACGTCTGCGATTTGAGATACAACCTTTCCAGTCAAATCCATTACATCGATGGACTTTGGAAAAAACTCCAGTGGAAGTGCAAAGGAGAAGGGTCTCTTGATACGAACCGTCAGAAGAAATTGACCGTTTGGGGAGACCGATACATGATTGAAAAGATCGGGGTCGCTCAGATATTCTGGAGGAGCCCCAGGTTTAAGGATGGTGATACGGGATCTTGAGTGATGTTCCAACAGCACTTCGTCGTGTGCGTTTTTAAGTAGATCTTGATAAGTCCTCGAAGGAGATTTACGTCCATCTGCGTATTGGATGCTAGGACCATGAGGAGTAACCGACGCAGATGGTGGTTGTGGCTGGTCCGTGGGAACTGTCGCGCACAGGATCCCGGATCCGTCGGGCATCCAATCGATACCCATGAGCACCGTATGCAGTCGATCCGTTAGTTTGATAGGCCGGTTTGGCTCATCGCATCGCACGTACCAAAGCTCGGTTGCGGTTCCGATGTTTCTTGAAAAGATAAACGCATCGGAGCGATGAGACCACGATAAAAAGCCGATGCGTGTCGGCGATGGGCAAGTGGACTCGGGCAGTGGGATTTGGAAAACTTGCTTCCCGTGGCGATCCCTAAGTGCAAGGGCGTTGTAGAAATCGATTTGGAATCCCGAGTTGGCCGCCGGATCTAATCGCATTCCTGCAAGCGGCAGCATGGGCCTAGCCAGTTCCGCTAGATCCGGAAGTGGATCGCGATTTGCCAACACAGCCCACTTGGCATCTGGGCTCCAAAGAACCGATGGATCAGGAGGTGTCTCCAGAACCCTTACGATGGTATCAGGGGGCTTTAAATAAGGCACACGCTATACCTGATTGGGCTCTGGGTGGATCCATGGTTCCCTGTACGGACGGCGGAGCATCGCAGTGGCTTGCGGATCGCCAGGAACAACATGCTTTAGAGGATCGAACGCTAAGGTTCGTCCTAGTTGCATCGAAAGATTCGCCAAAATGCAAGAGGCTGTCGAGATGTGGCCCTGTTCGATATCTGCGATGGGCTTGCTACGCTCTGCAATCGCCTTAAGAAAATCCAACATGTGGACGCGGATGGCAGGAGCCACATGGCGTTCAAGATCCTTTTCCGTTTTATCTTCTGGGTATTCTTCGAGCTCCATCTTTACATCGCGATGAATAGGCTTGGAATTGCCTCCTCGGGGGATGAAATCGAAACTATTGACGCTGAGTTTCAGGGTCCCTTTTTCTCCGTAGAGGGTAGCACCCCAGGGATACGCCGGATCGGGAGCATCCCCCCAACTGCGATGGGTCCACTGCACGTTGAGTTCGGGGAACTCAAATACAGCTGTCTGAGTATCGGTGATATTGGCTTTAGACGCTTTGTCGACAAAGATCCCTCCTTGGCTAGAAACTCGAGTCGGCCAGCCGAGTCCCAGCATCCATCGGACGGTATCGAGCATGTGGATACACATGTCTCCGACGATCCCGTTTCCATATTCGTTGAAGGCTCGCCACGAGCGAGGATGGATCAGCTTGTTATAAGGCATCATCGGAGCCGGGCCGGTCCACATCTGGTAATCAAGGTTCGCTGGCGGAGTTGAGTCGGGTGGATTCTCTCGAGCCCTCATGTGATAGTAGCAATAGACTTCAGCATGGGAGATTTTACCAAGCAATCCGCTGTCGACGACTTGCTCCTTGGCTTCGATCAAGTGAGGGGTACTGCGCCGTTGGGTGCCAACTTGCACAACACGATTGTATTTTCGAGCAGCCGCCAGCATTGCTTGTCCTTCGACAACATCGACGCTGATAGGTTTTTGGACGTAAACATCGGCTCCGTTTTTGACCGCTTCGATCATCGGCAGAGCATGCCAATGGTCCGGTGTGGCGATCAGGACAATATCGAGATCTTTTTCTGCCAATAGTTTCCGGTAGTCTCCATAAGTCCTCGGGCGATTCTTGGATTTCTGTCGCTCCTTGACCATGTCAGCCGCGTCGTTGAGCATGACACTATCGACATCGCACAGCGAGACAACTTCAACCGGTGCCACTTGAATCAAACGAAACAAATCAGCTTTGCCATACCATCCGGTGCCGATCAATCCCACACGTTTGGTAGGTGTGTCTTGGAGTGCAGCCAGGGTCTCTCGGTAAGGGAGTAACCAACTGCCTGTGGCGGCAAGTCCGGCACCTAGGATCTGTCTTCTTGCGATTGGAGAGTTCATCGAGAGGAAACCTTGCTAGGAAGAAACTGAAGTGGAAACAGGAGGGCATTCATCGAGGAAAGCCGCTTTTTGGGTTGTTGTTGTGACCCGCAAAAGTATAACCGATCTTATATCGCAGTGGATCTAGGTACCGTGTATTTGGAGCCAACTAAATGGGGCTATCGGCAGCATGAATCATCAGGACTACTTCGGAAAACTTTGTTCGACACGATGGGATGCCATTATCGTCGGTGGTGGAGCCGCCGGTTTGTGGGCAGCCGGCACCGCCGCACATCTGGGCAAGAAAGTTCTGGTGCTTGAAAAAAACAATAAAGCAGGCGTCAAAATTCTCATGTCCGGAGGGACGCGGTGCAACATCACCCATCACTGCGATAGCCGAAAGATCGCTGATGCGTTCGGTAAGCAGGGACGAGTTTTACTGTCAGTTCTCCAGCGGTTATCTCCCTCGGATGTTGTTCGCGAATTCGAAGCCGAGGGGGTTGCTACCAAGGTCGAGGCGACCGGCAAGGTCTTCCCGGTGAGCGATCGGGCGATCGATGTCAGAGATGCTGTCGTTCGACGACTCGTTCGTTATGGTGCTGAACTTGTCTGTGGTTGTGCGGTCGATTCGGTGACCGCTGCCAGTGGCCTACAGGGCTTCGAAGTGACCGCTTCGGTTCAAGGGCAAGCCATACAACTGGTTTGTAAAACAGTGCTTATCACGACCGGAGGGCTAAGCTACAGCGGTTGTGGAACGACCGGGGACGGTTATGGCTGGGTTCAACAGATGGGGCATTCGATCACGCCGCTTAAACCTGCGCTGACACCACTGACCTCCCCCGATTCTGCCGTTCACGAACTTAGCGGTTTAACCTTAGAGGATGTTCTTGTGCGTGCGGATGTCTTTTCAGTGAATCAAACCAAATCGCAAAAACTAGAGCGTCGAGAGTCCCGAGGAGGATTTCTTTGGACGCATAAAGGATGCAGTGGTCCAACCTGCATGAACGTATCGAGATGCTTCTCGGATCGAAGCCCTGAGGATCGACTTGAGCTGGTCGTAGATTTGCTGCCAGATTCGACCCAGCAGGAATTGGAAGATTGGATTGCTCAAGAAACACGGCAAAGCAATCGAGCACTCTCTACAGTCTTGGGGAATCGGATTCCTAAACGTCTCGCCAGTTCGATCCTCGATAAAATAGGCGCATCCTACGATCCCCACCTTGCAGAGCTTCCCAAGTCCATTCGAATCAAAATGATCGAGAACCTAAAGCAGCATCGGATTGCCATTTCAGGGACGTTGGGTTACCCGAAGGCCGAAGTCACCGCCGGTGGGGTTGAGGTCGGCGAAGTGAATTTTCAGGATATGCAAAGCCGAATTCAACCCGGTCTGTTCCTTGCAGGGGAGATTCTCGATTTGGACGGGCCAATCGGTGGCTTCAATTTCCAAGCGGCTTGGAGCACCGGCCACACTGCGGGCCTGCACCTGGGCTGATGTCACGTTACCCCTGAATAAATCAAAAAGTCAAGGAAATCCTGGGATTCATGGATACTACAAATCCCGGACAAAAACGTTACAACTTAGAGCAGTTCAACCTGTGTTTTCGAGTCTGTTGTAGCGAAAAAGCGTCGTCATGAAGATTGTATGCAAACGAGAGAAATTCCTGAGCGGGTTTTTGATTGTCTCAGGGTTGGTGCCCACGCGCAGTCCCAAGGATATCCTCAGTCATATTAAGCTCGAAGCAATCGATGACAAGGTCGTGTTGATGGCGACCGATCAAGAAGCCGGAATCCGACTGGAGATCGAAGATGTCGAAATCCTGACCCCGGGCAAGGCGCTTCTGAACGTCCAACGCATCGGAAACATCCTACGAGAAGCCAGCGATGAACTTCTGACACTTGAAACCACCGCCAATGCACTGGACATTCACGGGATCAACTCCGAATTCCATTTGCAACTGATGAACCCAGACGAATATCCCTCGGTAGGGAAATTTATCGAAGATACCTACTTCGAAATGCCTGCGATCGCTTTTCGTGAGATGGTGCGAAGAACAATCTTTGCAACCGATACCGAAAGCACTCGCTACCAACTAGGAGGCGTCCTTTTTGAAATGGAAGGTGAAGATATCACCACGGTGGCGACCGACGGTCGTCGACTTGCATGCATGAAGGGTAAAGGGAATTCAGTCAACGGTTTCAAAAACGTAGGAGCTTCGACCATCGTTCCAACGAAAACCTTGCAAACCATCGAACGCTCGATCGCCGATTCGGACTCAAACGTCAAAATCGCAGCCAGAACTAGCGATATTCTTTTCAAAACTGATCGATGCACCTTGTTTTCAAGGTTGGTCGAAGGCCGCTATCCGAACTGGAAATCGGTGATACCCAACCAAGAAGGCAGAACTCGTATCTCAGGTTTGGTTGGTCCTTTCTTCTCGTCGGTTCGACAAGCATCCATTGTCGCCGACCCAGAGAGCCGAGGTATCGAATTTCAGTTTGGTAACGGAACCATGATCGTCGCTGCGAAAACTGCCGACGTGGGCCAATCCCGAATCGAGATTCCAATCGATTTCCATGAAACACCCCTGACGCTGACCATGGACTACCGCTTTGTCCTGGACTTTTTCAAGGTTCTACCACCCGAGAGCACTTTTACGCTCCTGGTAAAGTCCAATACCGAACCAGCTCTCTACACCACGGACGATGGGTATACCTATGTGGTTATGCCAATGTCGCGCCATTAGGATTAGGATACCGGGCGCTGCGGCTGGCTTGCTGGCAATTGCTGGATTCTGTTCTGTTCAAGATCCCCAGCAGAACCAACTGGATGCAAACAGATCCATTTCGATCATGGTCGATGACCAACCGTTGACGGTCACGACGACGAACCGACTCGCAGGCGCTGTGCATTCGATCCGCTGGCAAGCAAAAGAGTTTATCGACAGCGCCGATCATGGACGTCAACTGCAGTCGGCTTGCAGCTTTGATGCCATGTCGGATGATCCGTTTTGGGCAGAGCGGTACAACCCCACCGAAGCGGGCTCTCGGCGGGACGGTGACTCAGATCGATCCAGCAGTCGATTGCTCGGAATCGAATCCACAGAAAGAGAAATACGCACATCGACTCAAATGGCCTTTTGGCTCAATCCCGGCGAGAGATCTCAAGGACGCTTGGCCCTGAATACCTCCTCCATTTCGGATCATGTCCTAGACAAGCGTATCACCCTGGGGGCTTATGAAGACCCACACGTCATACGGGTGGACAATACATTCCACCTGCCCGAGAATCAGTCGCATCGCTTCGCACAATATGAAGTCTTAACGGGGTACATGCCTAGCGAATTTTCTACGTTTTGGAAAGTGTCGACTACCGACGGCCGATTGCTCAGACTCGATGACGGGCCCGGGGAGCAATCCGATCCTGTGATATTGGCGACCAAGGACCATCGATTTGCCATGGGAGCCGTTTCGATGGGAAACCCCCAGTGGATCGACTCAGCTCCAGGCTACGGTCGGTTCCGCTTCCCTACGGAGAATGTCGTGAAATGGAATGTTGTTTTCCGACACCGTCAACTTCCTAGGATCACTCAGAACAAGGCCAGTTTTCGTGTTCTGGTGATGGTCGGAACTTTAGAACAGGTTCGATCGCTGATCTGGGACGCTCTGGGGGCCAAACTGGTTCAGATCGACTGAAATCCCCAGCAGCTCGATCGCATCGATCAATGGGTTTCATGAGCAGGATCGTCGCTATAACTATCCTCGGGCCACAGACCGATATGCTCCATCAAGATATGGCAGCGATTCTTGATCCACTGCGGTGCCAAAGACCCAAAAATCATACCGAAGATGGCAAAGCTCAGGGCCACCAATTGAGGTGGTATCTCTTCACTCAAACCGGCAAATCCCGGCAAAGGGATATTGTCTGAAAAGGTGACCACAGCCCAAGATATAACGCCAAGAAAGATCGAGAAAATTGCCCCTTGGGTCGTTGCTCGTTTCCAATAAAGACCCGCTGTAAGAGGAACAAAAGCACCCGCAAGGGTGATTTGGTAAGCATTTGAAACCAATTCGTAGATCGAAGTGCCTTTGGTTAAAATCGCATACGTCAATACCAGAGCCGTGAAGACCAGGATGGTGATTCGCATCGCCAAAAGGAGTTGCTTGTCCCGAAGGTCGGGCCGTATATGCCGGAGAATGTTCTCAACAAAGCTCGTCGATGGCGCCAAAAGCGTCGCGGATGAACAAGACTTGATGGCAGATACCAATGCCCCGAAGAACAATATCTGCGCAAAAAACGGCATGTGGTCCAAGATCATCCTTGGCAAAACCCGCTGAGGATCGCTGTCCAAAAGCTCCTTGGAATGCTCGGGCATCTTGATCAAAGCTGCCACTACGATGAACATGGGAACGAACGCAAACGCAAGGTAGCACAGCCCACCTATGACCGCACCGTACTTGGCAGATCGCTCGTCCTTGGCCGACATGACCCGCTGAAAAACATCTTGCTGGGGGATCGACCCAAGCATCATCGTGATCGCAGCAGCAATAAAAAACGACCAATCCTTGAGCGTTGGTGGAGGTAAAATATTGAACCAATCGCGCTCAGCCGCATAGTCGATCACTTTGGATGCTCCACCGACTAATCCCGCAGAGTACCAAGCGATGTAGGAGAGCCCCAGAACCAACACGATCATCTGAATGAAGTCGGTCCATGCGACAGCCAGCATCCCTCCCATCATCACGTAGACGAGAACCAGAACCGTCCCTACCACCATTCCAGTTTCGTGACTGATCTGCCCACCAGACAGTATGGTAAAGACCAATCCCAACGCCGTAACTTGGGCTGCAACCCACCCCAAGTAGCTTAGTATGATCATGACCGAACAAAGGATTTCTACCGGCGTTCCGTAACGCCTTCGAAAAAAATCGCCGATCGTCAAGAGCTTCATGCGATAGAGGCGAACCGCAAAAAAAAGTCCGACAAACACCAGGCACATCGATGCCCCAAAAGGGTCTTCGACGACCCCTTGCAATCCCTCTTTGACAAACTTAGCCGGGATCCCCATGACGGTTTCGGCCCCAAACCACGTCGCGAAGCTCGTGGTGATCACCATGTACAGTGGCAAGGTATGCCCCGCAACCGCAAAATCGGCCGTGTTCTTGACCTTGGTTCCCGCCCAAGCACCGATGGCTAAGGTGCCGATTAGGTAAATGAAAACGAAGATCAGCAGTTCGATGTTCATTCGTGTATACCTTAGTCGTTAAAGGACCGCTCCTTAGTGAAACACCATCGCTAAGCCTAACCTTTTACTGAGCCAGTAAATAGGGAATCGATAGGATTCCACCGTCTTTATCCCGGCATTCGACGTCCAGGAACTCGGGGAACTGAGAATCGCTTCCGAGGATCAGAATCGATACACCGCTGGACTCCTCAAGCTGGATCAATTCGCGACGTTTGCGATTGTTCAGGTACGCAGCGACGTTCTCATTGACCCTTACGTTTACCTTGGCAACGCCTTGATGCTGACAGGCTAACATCAGGATTCGAGTGACTTCGATCGCCATGCTTTCGGCAGTCTTTACCAAGGCTCGGCCTCGGCAGCAGGGACAATCCTCGTAAACACTTCTCTTGAAGCTTGGTCGAATGCGTTGACGTGTCATTTCGATCAACCCGAACGGGCTTGTGCGGAGAATCTTCGTCCGGGCCCGATCTCGTTTCATCGCATCACGTAGCGACTTCTCAACCTTGCGGCGATGCGATTCTTTCCTCATGTCGATGAAATCGTTGACGATCACACCGCCTAGATCCCGCAGCCGCAACTGCCTTGCGATTTCTTTGGTCGCAGCCAGATTCAAATGGAATGCGTTCTCTTCGGCATTCTCTTCACCGCCTCGGAAGTTGCCGCTGTTGACATCGATGGCCACCAAGGCTTCGGTTGGATCGATCACAATCGATCCACCACCCTTCAGAGGTACGATTCGCTGGTGGATCCGCGCGATTTCTTGTTCAAGCTTGTAGCGGTGGAACAGAGGTTCCCGACTGTCGTACAGTTGGATTCGATCGGCGTACTTAGGCATAACCAATTCCATGAACTCTTTAGCTCGCTGGAATGCCTCCGGGGAGTCGATCACGATCGAATCGATGTCTTCGGTGAAAGTGTCGCGAATGGTTCGGATCATGATGTCGGATTCTTCGTAGACATCACAAGGACCAGGCTGATTCTTGATCCTCTTGGCCAAAACCTTCCAAAGTCTCAGCAGATACGCCACGTCTCGATGAAGCTCTTTACGATTTCGCTCTTGCGCAGCAGTCCGGACGATGAACCCTACCCCTTTGGGGATGTTCATCTCGTGCATGGTGGATTTGAGTTTTTTTCTCTCCACCTCATCTTCGATCTTTCGACTGATTCCGACCCGGCCCAGCGAAGGCATCAGCACTAGGTAGCGGCCTGGGATACTCACGTAGGTTGAGAGTGTCGGACCTTTGGTTCCGATCCCTTCTTTGATCACCTGTACGATTACTTCATCACCCCGCTTGAAGATCTCCTGGATCGGCGGCTTGAATCTAGGTCGGCCGCTTCGCAGCTTACCACCGCGCTGCTGAGGGTACTTGGAATGCTGATCCGAATCCTGGCTTGCATTGGATTCTTCGTCATCGATTCC
>JAGWZB010000109.1 GCA_018969045.1 Planctomycetota bacterium
AAGAGCGAATTGAGGATTGCAGGTGGGCGAGAACGACACCTCCGATCTCTCCAACCGCTGGGTCTCATGATCGCCAACAGTATCTTCGTCGGCGATTACTTGACCACCCAAGGCCAAGCTCCATCGGATGATTATCGCATGATCCAAGACTTGGGATTCGAAATCACAGGCCAAGTGGCCTTGCCCGACGAGACACTCCATTCCGAAAATACATGCACCAATTCGACCGGATGCGGGTCCTGCTCATAACCTCAAACTCAAACCCATCGAAAGGTTTCCAATGCCTAAGCTGACCGTTGAAGGTATCGGTGAATTCGAAATCCCTGCCGGCAAAAGACTTGTTAATGCTCTTCGCGAAGATGTCAAGAGCGATCAATTGCACGCTTGTGGTGGCAATGCACGATGCACCACATGCCGAGTCGAAATCCTTGCCGGAGAACCATCGAGCATGACCGTCGCGGAAAAACAACTGCTCGAAGCTCGTTCGCTCAGCGGCGTGAGACTCAGTTGCCAGATTCTTTGCCAAGAGGACATGACCGTTCGAATCATCAGCCGACTCGAAGGGTCTGGACGCAAGGACTGCGGTTCCGCTTGCGCCCCTGAGATTGCTCCAAATCCCGTCGAGTGGACCACCAAGACCTGACCCCGGTGGTAGATCATGTTCCTTGTCGATAACCCAGTTCTGCAACGCGAGTTGCTATCGAACTTGCGAGCCCCAAGGGCCTTCGTACTGCTTCTTGTGTACCAACTCGCTTTGGCATCGGTCATCATACTGGCCTACCCCCGGGAAACTCGGATCGACTTGACCTCCGAATCGGCAGCAGCCCAAAAGCTGGTGGACTTTTTTTTCATCGGACAATTCGCCATCGCATCGCTGATGGCACCAAGCTTCTCGGCCGGTGCGATCACTGGCGAAAAAGAACGCAAAACCTATGAGATGCTGCTGGCTAGCCCTTTGAACACCGGTAGCATCGTTTTTGGCAAGCTCACCGCGGCGTTGACTCATTTGGTCGTCCTAATGATCAGCTCTCTGCCGATCATCATGCTGTGCCTGCCCCTAGGTGGCGTTTCGATCTATGAGCTTCTTGCAGCGTACATTGGACTTTTGTTCGCGATTTTGCTCTTCGGTTCTATCAGTGTCTTTTGCTCCTCCTACTTCAAGAGAACCGCTTCCTCTCTGGTCGTCAGTTATGTCATCATCCTGCCGTTGCTGATGGTCGGTGTGTTGACTTGGACGGCCCTATCGGCAAGAGCAGACCTGCGACTGATCGTCACCACGACGCTGGTTCCAACGATATCGATCGTTTTTAGTTTGATCCTGCTGAGGGTAGCAGCAAGACGGTTGCTATATCCCCCAGATATCGGTAGCCAAGGCGACGAGGTGGTCGATTTGGAAAACGAGCAAAAGAAGGCTGTAGGATTGGTTATCCAGCGCGACCAATTCCCCGACAACCTGTTCGCTCCACCCAGACGACGAACACTCATGAAGGACGACGCCAATCCGATCTACGACAAAGAGATGCATGCAGAGCTGTTCAGCCAAGGTACATTGATGCTCAGATTGGTGATCCAACTGAGCATGATCTTGGCCATCCCTCTGATGGCCGCATTTCTATTCTGGAAACCCGACTTGGCTTATCTATATGTCAGCTATGTTCTGGTTTTCAATATCCTAAGTGCCCCGGTGTTTGCCGCAGGAGCGATCACCAGCGAGCGAGAACGCCAGACCCTGGATCTACTGCTGACAACCACGATCTCCAACAGCCAAATCCTATGGGGTAAATTCCTCTCGGGTTACCGCGTCGCAGCCGTGCTGACTGGTTTCCTGATGTTCCCCATGCTACTTGCATGCATCAACCCCGAAGTCGCACGCAATATCTTAGCGGTATTAGCATTCACCATCATCATTTTCTTCGCCTCGGTCTTCAACTCGGTACTCTCCTTGTTCATCTCATCGATTGTTCGCAAGACCAGCACTGCTTTGATGCTCTCCTACATCACGCTCATTGCGCTGTATCTGCTCCCGATCGCAGTCTACTCGTTGATCACCAGCAGTACTCCGGACCCAGATGCTCTGCGTAATCTGGATTACCTAGGAACCACCAGCCCGTTTATGGCCGCAAAGAGCGTCCCGATGGCTAGCGTCCAATCCGGCTTGGAGATGTCCCGAGCCAATTTCGGAAACCCGATTCTAGTACTGGCCTATCTGGCCATCACCGCCGTAATGACAATAGTCCTGTTCAACTTAACAGCAGTTCTACTGAGAAGTCGCTGGAGACTTACTGGACGAGGTTAAACCGTATGCAAATTCCACCCTTTGGCTTCGGGCCCTCAGAGGCGATGAAACAACTCTCGCAGTGGTTAGGCAACCCCGCCTTGAACCATGCCATCAAAGAAGCCGCCCAGAAGCTTGGTATCAAAGAGGTCCCATCGGCATCCAACGTTCAGGAAGTTTTGAAACAAGCAGGAAAGTGGCTCGAACAAGCCACCGAGCCACTTTTTACCAGCAATGCAGCTTCGAGCAAACGAAATCTGGAAAACGGAATCAATGCCACCGGAGAACTGTTTCACTCCCGCTGGACCAGCCAACCGATCAGTCAAAGTGCAAGCCGCCTTGCAGCGTATCTGCACTCTGGATATTCGCAGGATCCTGCCATCTCCCAGGAAGTTGAACGTCTACTGATTGCCTCTAGCGGTGCTGCTGGGGCACTGGTTATCGCCAACCTCCCCACGGCAGTTCAGATCGTTGCTAAAGATAATCCGAACGTCATCTTACCCAGGATCGCATGCCTGCGACTGCCCGTCGCTGGGACCCCAAGCGGAGTTCATCTGCGGCATTTGATCGATGCAACTGGAGCCCAAGTCACCGAGATCGGTAGCAACTCGGATTGTCTTCACGACGACTACGCAAAAGCCGCTGCGATGCATCCCGGCGCGCTGATCTTCCAAGCATCACCTCTGAGCGCCCAAAACGATGCATTTGCCGCGATCGAGCATGCCAAAACGACTCGGGGACTCGTATGCACCCTGGCTTTGGATGCTAGCCTGGTTGACTTGCAGTGGTCCGACAGCATCACCAACGCCCTGAGTCGCTCATGGGACTCAGGACCTGACCTGATCATCGCTCCGACGAACTATCTGCTAGGAGGTCCCTACGCGGCTGTGATATTGGGCAAGAAAAGTGCCATCGATCGCCTTCGCCCTATCGCCGAACAGCTCGGTGCTTATCCGGATCGAATCACCCAAGCTCTTTTGCATTCGGTGCTCACGGAATCTCTTCAAAACGATGGATGGACCAAATCTCCCGTGGGTTCTGTCCTATCGACCAGCGCAGCGAATCTTGAGAACCGCGCCCAGAGACTTGCGATCCAGTTGCAGGGTCTATCTACCATCGCCCGCGTCGAGATCCTCGGCCAACCCCACCGCATCGGCAACGGCCCTTGGACCGCCCTGAAACTTCCAACCTCGATCGTCCGGATCTACCCCCAGGCGATCTCGGTTGCCAAATTGAGCGAGGCGCTCGAAGCCAATCGCCCTGCCATTTGGGGACAAGTTTACTCGGACCATATCGAATTGGTGCTCCGCAGCGTCGATCCGGCCGATGATTCTCAGGTAGTACAAGCTTTCACGACTCTCAATCCCTCCGATTAGGACACATCTTGACTAGCAACGGTGACCAAACAGCCTGGATCCATCTTCATCCCAACGACCACTGCGTTGTGGCTTTGCGGAAATTCGCCAAAGGCGAGTCGCTGCAACTGCCAGAGCAACCGGTGATCCAACTCAGGAAAGATATCGCTGCGGGACATAAAATCGCAATCGCTTCACGACACATTGGAGAGCCTGTCGTCAAATACGGTTGGCCCATCGGAGTTGCGACCTCCAACATCGTCCCTGGCGATCATTTGCACGATCATAACCTCAAATGCCATCACGAACTGGACTACGAGGGGCTAGCGAGTCAAACTCCAACACCACCGGCTAAGCTACAAGGGAAAACCTTCCAGGGCTTTGTAAGACCTAGCGGTCGCGTTGGAACGCGGAACTACATCGCGGTGATATCCACCGTCAATTGCTCGGCAGGGGTTTCGAAAGCCGTCGCTCGGCATTTCGACGCCGATGTTTTGAGTCCCTTTCCCAACGTCGATGGCGTCATTGCTTTTACCCATGATAGCGGTTGCGGGATGGCTCTTGAGGGGATCAAGCATCGCACGCTTGGACGCGTTCTCGGTGGGATCGCAAAACATCCGAACATCGCAGCCTATGTTCTTATAGGTCTCGGATGCGAACAAAACACACTTGGTCATCTCCAGAAATCGCAAAAGCTCGTCACGCTCCAGGGCGTACGGTGGAAACCCCAAGGGTCCGAATCTACCACCCAAGACATACCTGTCCTGTCGATCCAGGACAGCGGAGGAACCAAAGCGACGATCCGAAAAGCGGTGGAAATGGTCCAGTCGTTGCTGCCCCAAGTCAACGCGATGCAAAGAACGACGGTTCCAGCCAGCGAGATCGTTCTTGCGACCAAATGCGGTGGGTCGGATGGATATTCGGGCATCACTGCCAATCCGGCTCTAGGGGTCGCTTCGGATTTGCTAGTAGCCCACGGTGGTACATCGATCCTATCGGAAACGACCGAACTCTACGGTGCCGAACAGCTTTTCACCAAACGCGCTGCAAGCATCGAAGTCGCAAGAAAATTGCTTGACAAACTCGTCTGGTGGCGAGAGTACACGGCACACTACGGCGAAGACATCGACAACAATCCTTCGCTAGGCAACAAAGCGGGTGGGCTGACAACGATCGTCGAAAAATCGCTCGGTGCCGCAGTCAAGGGAGGACAGACTGCACTCCAAGACGTCATCGAATATGCCGAGCAAACCAACAAGCGCGGTCTTGTGATCATGGACGCACCTGGCTTTGATCCTGTATGCGTTACCGGCATGGTATCCGGAGGTGCCAACGTGGTCGTTTTCACGACAGGCCGAGGAAGTTGCTTTGGTTGCAAACCAGTCCCGAGCCTAAAGGTAGCCACGAACACCCCACTTTTCGAGCGCATGAACGACGACATGGACCTTGACATGGGTACCATACTCCAAGGCGAATCGATCGAACAAGCCGGTCAACGTCTCTTTGACGAAATCCTCGATACCGCTAGCGGAAAGAAGACCAAGAGCGAGTTGCTAGGCTACGGGGAAGACGAGTTCACACCCTGGTCCATTGGCCCGACTCTATAGCCAAACCCAAAGCTCACAAAAAACCATTCGTTTACTCACGAAATCACCTGAAGATCTCGCATAGGCTATCCCAACCATGTCGACAGCCGTTTATGAAACTTCTCGGAAAATCATAAGCAATGTCGAGAAGTGCATTGTCGGCAAGAGAAAGCAATTGGTGTTTTCTTTGGTTTCTTGGTTCTCCGGTGGCCATGTCTTGCTAGAAGATGTGCCAGGTGTCGCCAAGACGATGCTGGCCCGAGCGCTTGCTGCAAGCGTCGGAGGTAAGTTCAAGCGGGTGCAGTGCACGCCTGATTTGCTTCCAGGGGATATCACTGGTGCATCGATCTTCAATCAGAAAACGTCGGACTTTGAGTTCCGACCCGGTCCGATTTTCACCAACATCTTGCTGGCCGACGAAATCAACCGTACGACTCCACGAGCTCAGTCGGCTCTATTGGAAGCGATGGCCGAAGCCTGCGTGACCGTCGACGGCCAAACCCACAGACTGCCACCACCCTTTCTCGTGATCGCAACGCAAAATCCCGTCGATCATGAAGGGACGTTTCCGCTTCCGGAAGCTCAACTCGACCGGTTCTTCATGAAATTCACCTTGGGCTATCCATCCATGGAAGAAGAACTTCGCATGTTGCAATTGCTTGAAACCGAGCACCCTATCCAATCGCTTAAGGCCGTTGTCTCGATCGATGAGCTTCTTGGAGCTCAACAATTGGTAAGCAAGGTCTACGTGGACCCTAAAGTCAGGCAGTACATCCTTCAAATTGTTCATGAAACACGAGCCCACTCGGATCTTGCGTTAGGTGCAGGTCCTCGCTCGACGATCGCGCTGTTTCGTGCCTCCCAAGCCATGGCGGCCATACGAGGGCGTGATTTTGTCCAGCCCGATGATGTCAAGCGAATTCTGCAACCCGTCATGAGTCACCGTCTGATCCTACGCCCAGAAGCGCGACTCAGAAAAATGACCTCCGATCGGGTTCTCGAAGACATCGTCGCTCAAATCGCAGTACCGACACTCGAGGAAAATGGTCGCTGATCATGGCCATCATCCCATTGATCGCTGTGTTGCTGCTGTTTGGAATTCTCACCGGTGCGAATTTCTTTGCGCTGGGCGCAAGTACATTTCTTATTGTCATCCAGCTTGCCAAGCACTTTTCGAATCGTTGGATCGAGGCCATCGAGGTTGCGCGATTTGTAGAAGCACATGAAGTCACCGTCGGTCAGAGCGTCGGTGTGGGTATGAAAATCACCAACCGATCCGGTTACTGGATTCCATGGATGCTCATCGATGAGAAGATCTCTAAGCGATACACCAAGCTTCCTCCCGTGGCGCTCCAAATTCTGGTATCCACGGTGCAATTGCTTTCGTTTTCACCCAAAAAAACGACCCTGTACCGTTATGCCCTAGAGACTCAACGCCGTGGATATTATCAACTTGGCCCTACTCTTTTGGAAACCGGCGACTTGCTTGGGTTGCACCGCAGTTTTCGGATCGCAAACCAACCTGATTACATCACCGTACTTCCCAAACTGATCGTGCTCGAAGGATTCGAAGTTTCGAGCCGTCGGCCTATGGGGGACCTTAAGGTCGAGGATCGGGTCTTGGAAGACCCAACGCTCCTAAGTGGCCTTCGGGAGTATCGCTCCGGCGATCCGATGAACCGGGTCCATTGGAAAGCGACCGCACGAACCGGAACACTGCATACCCGGGTATTCCAACCCACTTGCGTCCAAGGTGCGATGCTCCTGCTGGATATGCACGAATCGACCAACGAATCAAGGAACGAACCGGTGCGTTCCGATTTGGCGGTTACCGCTGCGGCCTCGATCGCTCACTGGCTGTACCAAAATGCAGAGCCATTCGGACTTATCAGCAACGGGCGAGACGCCGCCGAAAGGATGCGTGAGCTCAATAAACGATCTCTCTACAATGATCGCTCGTCGGCAATCGCTAACATCGAAATGAAATCCCAAAACAATCGACTAAGCCCGATCGTGTTGGGAGCAAGCCGTACTCCGGAGCATTTCGCCCAGTTGCATCGCATGTTAGCTAGGCTCGAACGTACCGATGGACTCAAACTCGATCAGTTGCTCATCGAAACAGAGAGCCGAATACCTAAGTTGCTTTCGCTCATTGTGATCGCCCAACGGATTGACCAAGCAGGGTTGTTTGCGTTGGAAATGTTCCGACGCCGAGGATACGCGCTGACCGTTTTGCTCAATTGCCATCAAGAACTGTATCTAGAGAACGCAAGCCCCTTGATAGCAGCCAAAATACCCGTGATCCCTTTGTATGACCAGGAATCTATCACGCAGTACCTGCAACACCAGACGGCACGCTAGCAGGCAGGGCGAAGCTAAGGCTTTCGAGCGATCTGTGAAATCGCTGCCGGGAGAGCTTCGCACTCAAGCTGAAAAACTCTCTGTTGCAAAGTCTCAGCGGTATCATCCTCAAACACCTCGCAAACTCTCTGCATGAGAATCGGCCCGTGGTCATACTGATTGTCGACATAGTGGACGGTGCATCCAGAGACTTTGACACCAAAATCAATCGCTGCTTGATGCACGTTTAATCCGTACATCCCTTTTCCGCAGAATGCCGGGATCAAGGATGGATGGATATTGATCACTCGGTTTTCAAAGTCCGATGGAATCAGCAGGTGCTCTAGGTATCCACCCATCACGACCAGTCTCGCTTTGGACTCTCGAATCGCATCGAACATCGATTGTGAGTGAGCGAGCCCATCTTTGAAATCCCTTTTGCGTATCACCCGCGTGGGTATGGATGCTTGCTGTGCGTACTGCAATCCCTTGGCCTTGGGATTCGAGGACACAACCAATCGAAAGTCAACATGCAAGGCACCTTGCGAGCAGCGATCGATGAGGTTCTTCAATGTGGTACCACCACCTGAGATCAATACTGCGATGGGGAGTAATCCTACGTTCACTTTAGACCACTCCAAAATTCGAGTACGCGTTATTTGGCAAACCGACTCTTGCCGGTCCCCTGGGCCGCTTGGCCGATCGGCCAACACTCAAAACCGAGGTTCTTAACCATGTTCTGAATGCTAGTGGCAAAAAAGGGCCGAACGATCAACACAAAGCCGACCCCCATGTTGAACACATGCTCCATTTCGGAATCTGCGATACCACCTAGCTTCTGGATCCATTGAAAGACCGGCAGCACAGGCCAAGACCCCCGCTCAAAAACCAAATCAACACTCTCGGGCAAAATACGCTCGGTATTTTCAAGCAACCCACCACCGGTGATGTGCGCAAGACCATGCACAACATTCTTGACTTTGTAATGGCTAAGAACCGACCGTGTTAAGCGACTATAAATAAGAGTCGGTTCCAACAGGGCATCTGCAACGGTCGATTGCAATTCGGGAATGTAACTATCGAGTTGATGCTTACCCACGTCAAAAATCGCTTTTCGAGCAAGGCTATAACCATTGCTGTGAATACCTGAGGAATTGACCCCCAAGATCACATCCCCTGGTTGAACGGATTTGCCTGAGATGATGTTCTGCTTATCAACCACTCCCACAGCAAACCCGGCCAATTCGTAATCACCCAATTCATAATGATCGGGCATGATCGCGGTCTCACCACCGATGAGACTACACTCCGCGTCGATACAACCATCGGAGATGCCTTGGACCAAGTGCTCCAAGAGCGTCGGGTCGTCCTTGGCCATCGCAACGTAATCTAAAAAGAACAAGGGTTCTGCGCCAGTGCAGAGGATATCGTTGACGCACATGGCAACCAAGTCGATGCCGATGGTCGAATGCTTCTTGGCAGCGATCGCAACTTTGAGTTTCGTACCCACACCATCGGTGCCAGAGACCAAGATCGGTTGCTTGTAGTTGCGAGCAAAAAGTTTCTGAGAGAAATCCAACGCAAACAAACCAGCAAAGCCGCCGTCGTTGCGGAGCACTCGCGGTGTGAAGGTTCGATGCATCAGCTTGGGCAAGCGTTGCATCGATTCTTCGTAGACCTCTAGGTCGACACCACTGTCTTTGTATGTGATTGCCATGCAAATGCCAAACGTTAGTTGCGCCACGCGAGTCTTCGCGAGCTAAAAAAATGCAAATGCCGAAATGCTTTTAGGAAGCGATCAGCAAGTGGGAATTATCAACAATCCAAGGGTTTCGACTACGGCCAAACAGGCCCTGCGACCTGAAAACTTACCTCGAAAGGACTTCCAAGTAGAGATTTCGGATCTGGCTGGTCATGGTTTCGTGACAAAAACGCTCTTGGCATAAACGGCGCCCTTGGGAACCGAGCGATTCCCGCAGCGGTGAATCACTTGCAAGGCGAAGAATCGACTCAGCCAACGGGCCGATCGATTCCGGGGGCAACAAAAAGCCGGTCTGGCCATCAAGAACGACCTCCCTTGCCCCATCGATGTCATAGCTGATCACTGGCTTGCCAGCCAGCAATGCCTGCGGCAAAGCTCTGGCCAAGCCTTCGCGAAGCGACACGTGAACCAGCATATCCATCGCTCCGATCAACTCTGGAATCTCAGCCGGTGAAACCAGCCCGGTGAATAAGAAATGTTTCCCAAGCCCTTGAGCTTCGATCGATCGCTCGAGGGACTCTCTGAGAATACCATCCCCCACAAGCAGAAAACGGATGTGCGGGTTTCGACGAACCACATCGCCTGCGGCTGCCAGCAGGTACTCATGCCCTTTCAGATGAAACAATCTGGCGATTTTTCCGACAATGATGTCATCGGGTTCAATTCCCAGTCGCTGTCGGACTTGTTGACGGCCTTGATCGGCAGCAAGAAATGGCTTCACGTCCATCCCGCTATAGATGGTGACGAATTTCGAGCGATCAGCCACATGGGCTTGGACCAGTAAATCGGTCATGGCATCCGCCACGCAAATCATCCGATGGCACCTCTTGGCCGCCCATCGTTCGCACAACTGGTAGAATTTCCTTGAAGGCCAGGATTGATAAGGGTGAAAGGGGGCACCATGAACCGTATGAACCACGCAGGGCAAACCCAGTTGCCAAGCAGCGCTGCGTCCGAGTATCCCAGCCTTGGCACTGTGTGTATGGACAACATCGGGAGAGAGTTCGCTGAGCAATTTTTTCAGTTTGCGATGGGCTTGGTAATCGATCACAGGACGGATGCTTCGAATCAACTCAGGTAACTCGATGACCTTCAGATCCGGATCTTGATGCTTGTCAAGCAATGAGCCTTCAGCTCCCAAACTTGGTCCGGTGACGAGCGTGACATCATCACCGAAATTTCTGACCAGATCCAAGCAGTTGTATCGAGTGTTCTCCTGAGCACCGCCAACAATCATGCGTGTGATGATATGTACAATTCGCATGCTAGACGAATCGCAATAGTCCGTAACGCTTCTTGCCCGCCCGCAGGATCAAGTACTTACCAGCTAGATCGTCTTGAGTCAAAACTCTATCAAACGCGCTGACTTTCTGATTGTTCAGGTAGGCTGCACCTTCGGTGACCGTTCTTCGAGCTTCGCTCTTGCTGCCGGCCAAACCCGCTGTGCAAAGCGCATCGATGATCCCTAGGCCTTCGACCAGCCGGCTTCGGGGAACCTCTTGGCTCGGTACGTCTTCAAAGATCGTATTGAGCTGATCTTGGGTTAGCGTGGTGATGTCGGCTCCAAAAAGCAGCTTGGTCGCATGCTGCGCCGATTCGAGTTTCGCAGCGCCATGCACCAGTTTGGTCAACGATTCGGCCAGACGTGTTTGTGCCGCTCTTGCTTGGGGTTGCTCCTTGACTTGGGCCTCCAAGTCCCGATATTCGCTTTCGGTAACATCCGAAAGAAACCTCAGTGTCATAAGCACATCCGCATCGGCGACATTGATAAAGTACTGATAAAACTCGAAAGGACTGGTTCTTTCTCCAGCGAGCCAAACGGCGCCTTTTTCCGTTTTACCCATCTTTTTTCCGTCGCTGGTCGTCAGCAGCGGACAAGTCAAGCCAAATAGTGTGCGACTGAGCATCCGTCGCCCCAAATCGATGCCGGCAGTTATGTTTCCCCATTGATCGCTGCCTCCAATTTGAAGCACGCAATCGTGGTTTTTAGCAAGGTAAACAAAGTCATACGCTTGCAAGAGCATGTAGCTAAACTCGGTGTAACTGAGCCCGCTGTCGGTTCGCTCAAGACGGCTTTTCACCGAATCCTTGGTGAGCATCACATTGATCGGGAAGTTCTTCCCTACATCTCGCAAAAAGTCCAGGAACGAGAATCCTTGCATCCAATCGAAATTGTTGACAAGAACCGCTGCGTTTGGCCCTGTGAAGTCCAGGAAATGCCCAAGCTGCTTGCGAATACCCTCGACGTTGGCAGCCAACGACTCCTTCGATAGCAGTTGCCTTTCGTCGGTTTTGCCAGAGGGATCCCCGATCATTCCGGTGGCTCCTCCAACAAGCGCGACAGGACGGTGGCCCGCTTGCTGGAATCTTCGCAGCATCATCAGTGGCAGCAAAGATCCCACGTGCAGCGAATCTGCAGTCGGATCGAACCCTGCGTAGACGACCGTGGGTTTGGCTAACTGCTCGGATAGCTCTTTGGGATCCGTGGATTGATGGATCAAGCCTCGCCAATGGAGTTCGTCAAGAATCGGCATCATAACTTAGAATTGAATCTTATATTTCTCGGTCATCGTACGTCGCATGTCTGCGATCGATTGTTCTAACCGAGCCATCAATTCCTTAAAAGACGTGTTTCCTTGAGCTTGGCCCAACTGATAGTATTTCACAGGAGAATTTGGGTCGACGAAGTTTCCTCCGTAGCTACCGTAGTTGCCGTAACCTCCGTAGCCATAGCCCATCCCGGCCATCGTTCCTACCGCTGTTGCCGTTGAGAATCCTGCAGTTCCGGCATCGGCAGCAACCGCCGCTGCTCCCTGGGAAATGTTCGTAAGCGTCATCGACATCGAATTGCTTCGCAACGATTTAGCGACCTCTGCGCCGAACATGACCATCTGCGGATCGACGTCCAAGGTCGGCATTTCATCGATGCGGTTGGCCATGTTGGAATTCCACTGGGCTCTCTCGCCAGTGTTATTGGCCGAATAGTCGCGAACACGGTGGACGGTGTTTACTACCTTTTTGAAATACTCTCTGGTGTTGTCTGCAACGACGCTTGGACTAGTCGCCGCATTTCCCGACGGCGAACTAGCAACGTCGATCGGTTTGTCGGCTTTGGCGACGGATCCACTGGTTCGATGGACTGTAAACATACCCAACAGATCGTCCAACGCTTCTGCGCCAATCGGTCCGGTCAACTGAAGTGCCTTGCCGTCGTTGGTGCTGCTGAGAGTCCAATCCGCGAATTGATCCAATTGAATCCCACGCGCAGAAAGCGCTTCACCAAAAAAAGGCTTGGCTACCGTCAATAGCTCTGTGGGTGGTTCCTGAAATTCGATCAGCACGGTTGCCTGAAGCGCATCCTTTGCAACGCTGATGGTGATCCCTTGCATCGAAGCGATCGAGTTTGCGATGGCACTGAGATTCTTTCCTTGAAGGGTCTTGGCCCGCTTGAGCCTGTCGGTTAGAACTCCCGTCGAGAGAACATCCTCTAGGTCCACCGCAATCGTCACTGCCTGACGCTCATCGATTCGCCCAGAAGCTTTTTGAAGATAACTGCTAACGACATTGCTGCGATCCTTCTTCAGCCATTGGCCAACAAACTTACGATCCGCAGGACGCACAATCGATACGATGTTGTCGGCTAGCGGAACCAAGTACATTTCGTTGGGAGTCCAAACAATCGGGCGACCCTGAAGCGTATCGACATAGCCTCCTTCACGCTGAGCCAGATTTTCTGCAGTGGCCATCTTTTCAACCGCAGCATATCCGATCTCCCACTCGGGCTGAAAAGACTCCAAGTCCAACTCTGCTGCGATCCGAACACGAGATACGTTCCCGGGAAGGTCCTCGTGAAGCGGGGTTCCCAGGGTCAGCTTTCTAAGTGCCACCAAATCGCCCTGCACGATCGCATTGGCCGTTTTTGGACAAGACCGAAGCACATCTTGCATCGTCGGCTCGGCGCAAAACCCCTGTGCAGACAACAACAAACCCAACAGGCTCCCTGAGCCGAACAAACGCGTAAATTTCATCGCTGGATCCCGAATCTCAATGCAAGGGACTAGATCAATAACAAGAAAGACCGATGGAACCTCGTATTCTGACCTCAAGTGCCTCGAATTGCCAGTTACCCCCG
>JAGWZB010000548.1 GCA_018969045.1 Planctomycetota bacterium
GACAGTTTGCAAGTTCCAGGTCGTGGGTACTTGCGACTACCAAAGCACCCAGCTGCACGAACTGCTCAAGGACTTGTTCCACCGCGATTTGACGCTCCCTGGAATTGGTCCCTTGTAGGATTTCATCCAGGAGAACCATAGAAACACGATTGTCTCCGGAATGGTAGTGCTCGCGTGTGGCATCGGTGATGGCCCGAAGTCGCTTGAGCTCTGCCATAAAAAAGGAGACGCCATCTGCCAGACTATCTTGTACTCGGATACTCGATGCCAATTGGCAATTAGGTCCGTTCCAATGCCTGCATGCGACGGGGCTTCCAAGTCGTCCGAGAACGGAGTTGATCCCTAGGGATCTGAGCAAGGTTGATTTTCCGGCCATATTGCTACCTGTCACCAGTAGCAATGGATGACTTTCATGGATCTGAACATCGTTGACAACCCGTTTGGCATCCGGGATCAGTGGATGTCCCAATTCCTTCGCGATTAAACTTCGTTGCGCTGTATCCGAGCAATCTAGATAGCACCAATCCGGATACTCATCGGCTACGGCCGCACCGCTAACGACAGCCTCCAATACACCGAGACCTTCGAGCCATCCTTGTACTTTATTCCCGTGTTTGACTTTCCATGACTCGAGCATTTCTAGGATACGGGCATCCCAGAAGAGGATCAACTGAAGAAACCAATAAGGGATAAAAAGCAACGGGTTGCGTTGAATACCGGCAAAACGCATTCTGCTTTGCAATTTGGAAATCGTGTCGGTAGCGGATACTCCCCCATCGAAGAACTGACTGCTAAGTTTCCTCAGGAGGGATGATTTAGGCTCTAACTTCTGCGCGAGTCGAAGCAATTGAGCAAGGGAAGATAAATCTCGATTGGCATTTCCTATTTGCACAAAAAGGTCGTGGATTCGCCCTACAATGGAAATCGTCACCAGCAGGTTGAACGTCACCCCCCCAAGGAAAGTAAAGAAACTGATGTTAAACAATTCAGGTTGTTTGAGGACGAGACTGGCCACCATCCCTAGGATCGCCAGGATGGTAACGATGGGTCCAAGCCACGTTAATGGTCTAAGCCATTTTCGATTATCATAAAACGATGGGGAACGCCCCCACTCAGCAATACGTTCTGGCGAAGTATCGCAGCCACGAAACCCTAGCGCAGCATCCCAAAACTCCTCTCGCCACAGACGAAGCTCCTTGAGCTCCGAAACGGCTTGTTGCCGATCGCGGATCACTTGCACAGGAGTCCAACTCCCCATCCAATGCGCGATCGTTTTGGCACCGGTTTCAGTAACAGCCAGCGAGTACCAGCGGAACAACGACCGATCACCAAAGAGGTCCAAGTCTCTTGAAAGTTCATCGGCATGACCAACGGCAGCTTTTTCGGTTGGCAATGCGGGGAGTTGGTCCCATTGCCTTTTGCAACGCGCTTGCATTCTTCGATAGAAACCCAGTTTCTGCGATGACCAATCAAGTTGGTCCTGCAATAGCTCCTGCCAGGAAGCCAAGGCCAGGAATGCTAGAATCAGCAAGACGCCGACCTGCCAAATCAAGCTTGGTAACTGCGACTCACTCAAGCCTGCGATGACCAACAACAACCCTGGCAAAGCCGTAGCGATGCGTGCGATACTAAGCTTCCGTGACAACGAACTACCTGAGGTAATTCGAGCTTGAAGTTCGTTGCATTTGGACTCGTAAGAGGAAAGCGCAGTGCTCAACTGTTCGCTCGATGCTGTCTGAGACTAGGAGAATAAAGCGGCCGCGAAGTCATCGGGAGAGAACTCCTGTAGATCAGGAAGTTTCTCACCCAGTCCGATGAATTTTACTGGCAATCCGAATTGCTGAGAGATTGGAATAATAACTCCACCCTTGGCAGTCCCATCGAGTTTCGAGAGCACAATTCCTGTACATCCTGCCGCTTCGGAAAACCCCTTGGCTTGGCTAATTGCATTTTGGCCGGCCGTAGCATCCAGGACCAAAAGAACTTCATGTGGTGCTGTCTCGACATGTTTCTGAATGACTCTTTTGATTTTCTCTAATTGTTGCATCAAGTTGCTTTGAGTCTGAAGTCTCCCAGCGGTGTCGACGATGCAAACATCGTAACCTTCATTCACAGCCCGTTGCATGGCTTTGAATGCGACCG
>JAGWZB010000110.1 GCA_018969045.1 Planctomycetota bacterium
AGACGCTTTTGAACCATGCTCAGATGCTGTTCAAGCAAGCCAAGGAGCGTATCCCCACGAGCATGCTCAATAAGCTCGTCAAGGCTGCACTCGAAAGGCATGAACCACCTTTGTATCAACTCAAGCGACCCAAGATCTATTACGCAACGCAGGTCGCTTCAGAGCCACCGACCATCGTGCTGGTTTGCAATCAGCCCCAAGGTTTCACCAACCAGTATCGCAGGTACTTGCTGAACTTTCTGAGGGATCATTTACCCTTTGGAGAGATCCCGATCAAGCTATATCTGCAGCCTCGCAAGCGAGACGACCAGCGCGATGAGATCCAAACCGAGCGAGTCCCAGCGGGTGCCAAGCCTGGAGAGCAATGGGAAGGAGCTTTTGCAGGCCAGGATCTAGGTCCCGATACCTACGGAGCAACCGGCTTTGAAGACGTTCCACTTGAAGATGAAGATGAATTCGAGGACTCAGACGATCAATCCATCGAGCTTTTTGAGGAAGAGGAAGATTTGCCGGAGTAGTATCTATGGGAAGTCTTGAAGGTCTTGCGATTGGTTACGTCGGACTTGGGAATATGGGATTACCTGGCGCTAGGCATTTGCACCAGGCTCAAGCCAACCTCAAGGTATGGAACCGTTCCGAGGGACCGCTTGCCCAGGCGATGTCGTTGGGCATGTCTGCAGCGGATTCACTTCAAGAGCTAGCGCAGCACGCCTCGGGTGGAGTTCTGTGTTTGAATCTATCCAACACCCAAGCGGTCCAGGAGGTCGTTTTTGGCCCAGAAGGACTTTCGCGGTACGCATCCCCAGAGACGCTCTACATCGACTTTGGTACCTCGAGTGTCCTTTCAACAAGAGAGTTCGCTAGAAAAAAACAGTGGCTTGATGCACCTGTCAGCGGTGGTCAAGTCGGAGCTGAATCTGCGAGTCTATCGATCATGGCAGGCGGAAGCTTGGAGAATTTTCAAAGAGCGTTGCCTGTCTTGCAAACGGTGGGCAAGCGAGTCACGCATGTCGGCCCGTCGGGAGCCGGGCAAGTCACCAAGCTAGCCAATCAATTGATTGTTGCCCAGACGATCGATGCGGTGGCTCAGGCCATCCGTTTAGCGGAGCTTGCAGGAGTGGATCCGGCGATTGTGCGCGAGGCGCTGCTAGGTGGGTTCGCCGAAAGCCGTATTTTGCAATTGCATGGGGATCGCATGATTCGACGGGATTTTCAACCCGGTGGACGTTCGGAATTGCAACTCAAAGACGTAAGGCTCATCTGCGAGCTTGCCAGTGCCGTGGGGCTTGAGTCTCAGACGCTGGATCATTGCCGCAGTCAGTGGGAGAAGTTTGTCGGCGAGCTTGGGCATGGCGACCTAGATCATTCAGGATTGTTTAAACTGTACGAGTAAACGATTACTGGATTTCGGTTTGGCTGGGCGTTTTATCATGAAGAAAATTGCGATTCGAATCGCATCGGTGTTGTTTTGCATCGGTGTTCTGATCGATACGACTCCTGAGTCCATCCTATGGCTCTGGCGTACGAAAGCCTGGGTTCATCCTGTTCTGGAACGATTGGGGTTATCCCAAGGAGATTGGCCACTGTTTGCGCCAAACCCGGTTCTGAATAATGGGGTAATCGTTGCGGAACTATCCGACCGTAATGGGAATCCTGCCACATGGACGTCGACCGATTGGGAGAAGGCTTCGGCGTGGACCAAGTTTTATCGATTTCGGCACATGAACTATCATCAGCGACTTACCAACACACATCTTGCAGCGGTGGATTTTGCAGAGTATCTACGTTTGGCAGTTCCTGACCGAGAGTCTGCCGTTGGCTCGATACGCTGGAGCCAGGACAACCAAATGCTCGACCCTGCACCGATCGAACCTCCGGTGCGGGAGGTTAAGCTCTATAAGTACCGCAATTCGATCGTGCTTGAAGAGGGTCAGGCCCTGCCGCGGCTTGAGCAGACAATTTGGAGTACTCAAATCAATTTCCTTGCGCGAAGTGATGCGCAGCCATGAAAGGGTTGATGCATCGAATCGTCCGTGGATTGGATTGGTTTCTTTTTGAATCCTGCGACCCTCGCGTTGTGCCGATCTTGCGCATTGGGTTTGCCTTGATGATCATTATCCAGGCGCTTGTCCTGTGGCCCGATGCAGGATATTGGTTTACCGATTCGGGAGTGATGCGAACCCAAACGGCCCGGGAAATCTTGGGTCCTGGGTCTTGGTCGCTCTTGTATTACTTGCCGTCTGAACCATGGGTGGTTCAAAGCGCGCTTGCGATATGGATCGTCAACGGGGCTTTGATGCTTGTGGGTTTCTATTCGCGCGTGCAAGCCGCTGCGATTTTTGTGTGGCTTGTGTCGTTCCAGAACCGAAACCCATCGATCCATGACGGGGAAGACACGGTGTTTCGCATTTTTGCATTTTTGATGGTTTGGTTGCCGCTGGATGCTTATTGGTCCATCCGCAAACGTGGAGAAAGCCTAGAGCCCAGGCAAGACTCAAAGAACAGGGCTGATCGGAGTGTCGGTCGCTGCGTTGCTGCCGATGCGTGGGCCTTAAGGTTGTTTCAGGTGCAGATGACGGCGATCTATGCTTCAACCGCGTTATCTAAACTCGAGGGATCTACTTGGAACGATGGAACGGCGGTTTGGTATGTCTCACGCATGACGGATAATTTTGGAAGGTGGATCTCGGCTAGTTGGTTGGACCAACCTTACGCGTCGGAACTGGCCACCTATGGCACTTTGGCGATCGAGTGCTTTTTGCCGTTTGGATTATGGATTCCAAGGCTTCGTTGGTTGGCCATCTGCCTGGGGGTTCTGCTGCACTTGGGAATTGAATTCTCGATGAATCTTTTTCTATTCCAGTGGGTGATGATCTTAGGTCTGATCGCTTTTGTTAAGCTACCCACGAGGGTTTGTTCCAACACGTAGGGGGCCGCAGGGGGTTAAGGGAATTTCGAGGCGACGAATTTTGCCCACGCAACTGGTTTGGTTCCTCGATGTTGTTGGGTGATTTCCGACATCCATTGATAGACCGGGATCGAGAAACCTGTTTTCGGTCGATTGCGAACTGCCAACGGGAGCGGTTTTTCCGGAGCGTTTGCCAAGAGAGACTTCTTGGGGAACTTGGGAAAGGCAGTTAGATAAGGCTGTAGGTTGAGCAGCAGTTGTGCGTCGACCAGCGGGGTTCTGAGTTCGACGCTATGGTGCATGCTTGCCCAGTCGCTGTCTCGCAGCAGTTGGTTTCGCAGATACATGGTCGATTCGATTTGAGCCAACCACAGTTGCATGTCCAGTGGATGCTCAGAGGGAATGGCTTTTCCGTATTTTTCAATCAATGCGTTGGCATGAGAATTTGGATTCTCAGAATGGACCATTTGGCCTACTGCGTCAGCGGGGCTCATCAGACCGCGACGCAGGAGCCAAGCTCCTTGCATGTCCGAGAGCAGGTCTGTTGCAAAGTACCATCGAGGGTTCCCGGTGATGGCCGCTTGGATCCCAGCGGCTTGTCTGGCGAACCAGCTGAGTCCCGGCACTTTTTGGATGCATCTCCAGCAGCTGACCAAACGCGGAAGAGTGTTGAATGAACCGTAGCCCAGGAATAGTTCGTCACCTCCGACGCCCGAAAGGACCACTTTAAGACCTAGTTCTTTGGTCGCTTTGGCGGCATACCAGGTATTGATTCCATCGACGCTAGGTTGGTCCATCGATTCGAGGATTTCCGGCAAGTCATTCAGGAACTCCTGCTTGGTAACCCTTCGGACATGGTGATTGATTCCATAGGTTTTGGCGATCAGGGCCGCATCGGGCGACTCATCGTAACTGGTGCCTTCGTATTCTGCGTAACTGACCGTCACGCCGTGGATGTCTTGCACTCCGGCCTCATGCATGAGGCCGGACAAGGCTCCTGAATCGATGCCACCTGAGAGAAAGACTCCCACGGGAACGTCAGCGACCAAGTGGTGTTCAACACTTTCCTTTAAGCAAGTTTTCACGGCCAAGGAGACACTCTTTAAATCTTCGGTGCACTTGGGTGCTTGCTGCCAGATCGATTCGATGTCACACCACTTTTGTGGGGATGTGACTTTTGAATTCTCAATCCAACAATAACTGCCTGCCGGCAGCGCCGAGATATCTCGATACCAGGTGTATGGTTCTGGGACGGAGCCTAGAAGCCAAAAACCCATCTGACCATCCTGGCATGGATCCTTTGCTACCAACCCTGTATCGAGGATCGCTTTGACCTGCGATGCAAGAACGACTCCAGTTTCGAAATCCCCGTAATACAGGGGTTTGATTCCATACGGGTCGCGAGCTGCAAACCCTCGGTTATGCTGCTGGTCCCAGATAACAAAAGCAAACATGCCTTGCAATTGAGGGAGCAAGTCCAGACCTGCACGCGCGAAACCTTCCAGGATGACTTCGGTGTCCGATGTCGTGCGAAAGACGACTCCTTGGTTTTTAAGATTGTCTCTAAGGGAGCGGAAATTGTAGATCTCGCCGTTGAAGACGATCCGGTAACGCCCGCAGGCCGAAAGCATCGGCTGAGTGGCACGCTGGTCAAGATCCATGATCGCCAAGCGACGATGGCCTAGATAAGCCGATGGGGACTCCCATACTCCTGCGGCATCTGGGCCGCGATGGATCATGCGATCCAAACCCGATTGCAGACCCACCAACGGGATCTTTTGCTTGTAGAACGCTGTCAGAAACCCGCACATGGATCGCGCAAACTCTCGATGAAACTCGGTGGATTGCTCGTTGCCGGGATCTGAAATAGACAGGCGTTCCCGTTATAGCCAAGGCCCGGATTACCTTAACTACAAGAGAATCTTAACTAGAAAACCATCTTGTCTGTCGGCAAAAACAACCCAACCCTTCAAAAAATATAAGGCTGCACACGGGTAATTCATCATTTTCCATGTGCCCTCGATAGGACTTGGGTGTGTCAATCGGTCGCCGGCGTCGACCGACGAATCGTATCAGTCAGCGAAATACATCAGCTGGTTTTCGCCTCGGATGAGTACTCCTTGGCCAAACGGGATCGGTGAACCGATGACAGGCTGCTCCAGATCCGTTTCCGATACGACTTGTAACCCGTCGGATTGGATCTTTCCGACGAAGACGACACCGTCTTCGCGGGGGGCATAAAGCATGTTGCCTGCCACAAGAGGGGATGAGTAAAAGTTCGCACGGCTTTTGGGGAACTCGGCTTTCCAAAGGGACTTGCCGGTCGCAGGATCCAAGGCTTCGACTTCCCCGTGATCACGCACCAGGACGACTTGGCCACGGTGCACTGCTGGGGTTGGGACGAACGTACCTACATCGTCTCGTTTCCAGGCGTGATTGGTGTTGGTTGTATCGCCGCTACCGCTGAGTCGAATCCCGAATAAGCGAGGGATGCCACGATCGTTTCGTCCATAAGCGATCACGGCGGTGTCGCCGACGACCACTGGGGTTGCAATTGCAGGCCAAAGTTGGGCGGCATCGGGGTTGAAGTTCCCGCAGGACCAAACCACTTTTCCGTCGGCAGCATCATGGATGGTCACATGCTCTGCGCCCCAGACCAAGATCGACTCTTTTCCTTGGTAGTCCATCACAAGGGGTGTCGTGTAACCGTGATCGCATTCGGTGGGGACTTTATAGTTCCTGGAAACTTTCCAAACCGCTTGGCCGGTTCGTTTATCGAATGCTGCTAACCACGACTCACCTTGGTGCATCCTGGCCATGATGACATGATTTTTGGTGAGGACAGGAGAAGTGCCATGATCCCAAAAGAGGGTGTCTTTGCCGTAGGCTTTTACCAAATCGTTTTGCCAGAGAACGTTGCCCTGTAGATCCAGTGCAGCGAATGTTCCGCTTTTGAAGTACACGTACAAGGCTTGGCCATCGGTGATTGGCGAAGCGTTGCAACCAGAGCCGTTGCGGTGCTTACCAGCATCTTCTTGGTTGAAGACTCTTGCCCAGAGTTGCTTGCCATTTTCACCGATGCAAACCACGGCATCTTTACCGTCTTGGGGTGCGGTCAGGTAGATGTTTCCTGCCAGGTGGATGGGGGTTGAGCATCCTTTGCCCGGCAAGGGTGCGGCCCATCGCAGCTTGTCCTTGGACAGTGAGCCGGGGAAGCTACCTTGCTCGACCGAGCCGGAGTTGTTGGGTCCACGCCAAGAAGTCCAATCGCGGAGTTCTTGAGCATAGTTCGTATTACCGATCCACAGAAAAGAGCTGATCGTTATCAGGAAAGATCGTTTTAGATTGAGTTTCATCTTTGCAAGTCTTATGGGGAAAGCGATTTCGATAAGGGATGCTTCAAGTTTCGGCCGTTGGCGCATAAAAAAAGCGTGGTTAAGCCCACGCCTCTTTAATTCGGCCAATCTACCCTAGTTCGAACGCTTTGCAACGTTCTACTTCGGACCCGATTGGGACTTTTTGAGCAACAGTTCCGAGCCCCGAATATCCTTCAGGTGCAACCAATGCCCATGGGTCTTGGAAGTGCTCGATACCATCGTCTCGGGTGCTATCTCGCCTGTCTGTATCTTCTTTACAAACGTGGCCTCAGCAATCGGTCCGACAGTTTTTGCACCGCCAAAAAAACCCTTCTTCATAAAGTACCAGTCAGCAGACATCGATCTCCTCCTAGCCAAAGTACCGGGTGAAAAACCGGAAATGAAATGACTGCGGATTGAAATCGTCGAAGGCAAATCGTCGCCTGCCTGTGTACTGAACACTGCACTATATGCAACTATATGCAAAGTTTCGACTCAAGGAAAAGTAATACTGCGCTATTTTTCGCCAGATTCGGCAAAAAACCACCACCTTGGGGGGCGATCAACCCACTGTTCCATGCCCGGCCAGACATACCCGTTTCCAGCATTCCAAATGGCCTTGCTTCCTAAGCGGCCGATCCCCTACAAGCCACCAGGTGTCGTTTGAAAGCTGCGGCGTAAGCAGGAAAATCAGCGCGATGGCTAAACCCAAAAAACCCCCCAAGCTCCCTGACAAGACCAATTCGCAGCGCGTTGTTGAAACGCTCATGATGTTCGCTCCGGCACCGATACGCCGAATCGCTTCGACCCCCTTGGGCTCACGGATCATCTTAACCGTCGGTGCCGGGCTACTGGCCACAGGTGCGATGTCGGTCGATTGGGAAAATGGAATCCCTCAGCTGAAATTCCATAAAGACAAAATCGGCGATGCTACACAGCAGGTCAAAGACGAGTTCAACAAGCAGGGCATCCAGTGGACCAGCAACTCCCAAGGCGTCGTCTTTAGCGGCGATGGCCAGCAAGTTCCGGTTCCAATCCAAAGCCTGCCGGGATTTCAAGCGTCCTACCAAAGCGATCCTGCTTACTCGCAACCTTATTATCCGCCGCAGAATTACTCCCCTCAGAACTACCCTCCCCAGAATTATCAACCTGGGTATTACCCGCCTGCGAATCTACCCCCGCAAAACGCGCCAGCACCCAACTGGCCACCTCAAGGCAACGGACAAATCTTGCCGCCAGGGTACGGATATGGTCAGGCTCAAGGCCAGTCGCTTCCACCGGGGTACTACCGGTAATTCGACAAACTCGACTGAGCGACTACCATCGCTGGGCTGCCTGCGCCTGCATGAGCATCTGGGCTGCTTGGGCACTGAGTCCGTAATGATCCGCTGGTTTATTGATTTCCATAAAAAACGCAAAACGCGCGTTGGGTTCCTGGGCACTTACCACCGGTGCTGGAGCGATGTGTATGAAGCTCGTTACGCGGTTGTTCCAGCGCATCGTTAAGAGTTGGCCCCCAAGGCTCTTTTGGGGGGTCAGTCGAAAGTGCTGAATCATCAGTTGGGTCAGTGGTCCAGGATCCCCGGTTACCCCCTGAAATTGGATTCGTCGCACGGATTTGTTGATGTCAAAGTAGTACGTCAACGAGCCTGCGACATCGTAGGCTTGAGTGCCGGAAACCAGTGGGACTCGGAGTCCATCAAAGCTCAAGTCCGACAGAACCGTTGAAACCCGTGGGAAGCTCTGGTACACGAAATCAGGTGGGATATCAAAACGTATGACTTGACGAAGATCGATCGGGGGTTGGACGGCACGGATCCAATTCCCCTCTTGGGGAGTTTGTCGATTTGGTTCGATTTGCGGGTAGGGCACGTTGGGTTTGGGGCTGGAATCAGGGCCCACGTCGACCCAATCGCTTTGGGGGGATGGGTTTGGCGATGGCAGTTCCGGCGCGACGGCTTGGCGAAGCTGGGTACCCGATTCAGTTTCGAAAAGGACATAGGGTGTCCCAAGGGCTGTCCCCAAAAGCAACGTGGCACCTAAAGGCTTTTGAAAGAAAGACATTTTCGATTTTAGAAGTCCGACGAGCAGATCAAGACAAACATTAGCGATTCTGACGCTGGAATTTGTGGATTGATCCTGAATTCATGATGTAAAACCCACAACCTTTGCAACTGAAGGTGTTAAATTTCCTATTATTCCGAGGATGGGGGTTTTGCCTTGGGGCAATTCCAGACCACCCGGATGCGTTGAGCCACTTGCGGATCACCCGAAACGAATTTCGATCATCGGATGTCAGAGGAAAAAAACACTACTGGAGCTCGATCGTTTTGGATCGCCGGGGGGCTTTGCGCCTTGCTTGTGGTGTTTGCATTTTGTTGGACAAACCCCCAGCTATGGTTCTCCCGCGAGAAGCAACCCAGCGTGCCGAGTGTTCCAGAAGACTTCAGAGACATTCTTGAGAAACACTTGCGCGGGGCCGAAGAGAAAACGCAATTGCTGGCCCAGCAAGGCTATCCAGCGATTGAAACCATCTTTAGCAAAGCCTTTGACAATGTTCCGAAATATGCCCAAACCATCTTGGGTTGGAGCAGCAAGTGGAAACTGGTGCTGGACAATCTTCCAGGTAACGACAAAGACCGTCATCAAAAGTATTTGAAAGAGCAATTCGAACGGCAGATTTTCACATCCGGGGAACTGGAGTCGGCAGTCAAACAAGCGGTTCGAGAGCGGATCGTGCAAGTTCGCGATATCGAGAACCAAATGCTCGTAGCGCTGAGGGCGGACATCGAAGGCTTACCCGAACTAGCTCTCTTTGATGCACTCAGGGCCGAGGCCTTTGAGACTCGGTTTGAACATGTGCGTGCACAAGCCTCCGAGTTGGTCTCTGAGGATCTTTCTTCGAACATCGAAAGCCAGTTGGTATCGTTGGTGGCAGGAGAAGTCATGGCTCAAGTAGCCATCAGGATGGGTGTGTCGGCGGGAATCCTCTCGACAGGGGCTTCAAGCGGCTGGGCTACCTTTGGAGTGGGACTTGTTGCCGGTGTTGTGATCGATCAGTTGGTAACACGAATTTGGGACTGGTGGTCTGAACCACAAGAGGAGCTCAGTTATCAGTTGGCCAAGCAGTTGTCGGTTGTCCATGATTTGATTTGCCAAGGTGATGAGAAATCCGAGGGACTTGATGGCCGTTTTCGAAATTGGACTGCCCAGCGCAACGGGATTCGCCGCCAAGCGATCCTGAACGTCTTTTTCCCAAACGAAGCAAAGCATTGATCGAAAGATTGAACGACAGGTTGAAACAGCAGTGGGAGAGATACTGATGAACCAAACGATCCGTGTAACCAGGAACCTGGGACTTGCGACAGCATTTTTGGCGACCTTGGTCCTTTTTGGAGGTGCCGCTTGGGCGCAAGGCAAAGCGGCTCTGGCCAAGGAAGTAGCCGAGCAATTGATTCGGCGCTTTTCCAAAGAAGTTGCCGACGAAGGGGTCGAGAAGCTCACCGCACGGGTTCAATCCGTCATGGCAAGTGCCGGGGATGACGTATTTAAAGTCATCGAAAAGGGAGGGCCTCGGGCTTTGCGAATCCTGGAAGGTTCGGGAGCCGACGGTGCGATCTCCGCTCGATTGCTCTCGAAGTATGGGGATGAAGCCATCGGGGCATTGGAAAGCCCGGTCCGATTGGGGATGGTTCGCGAATTTGGTGAAGAAGCCGGAGAGGCGTTGATCAAGCATGGCGTGGTCGCTGAGAAGTTGATCGCATCGGCAGGCTCTCCGGCAGTCGGTGCAATGAAACAGCTGACCGATCAGAGCGTGCGACGCATGGCGATGCTGGCCGACGAACCTTCGACAGCTGCTTTGGCCAAGAGCTCGGATCTTTTGGGTGTGGTGGGTCGTTATGGAGATCGCGCGATGGATTTCGTCTGGCGTAATAAACTGACCCTTGCCGGGGGAACGGCTCTTGCTGCCTTTGTTGCCAATCCAGAACCTTTCCTCGATGGAACTAGGCAGCTGGTCGAGAACACCGTCGAGTCGGTTGCGACGAATGTTGGAAAGCCCATCGCTCAGCAGCTCGGCGATGCCAAGCAATGGACATGGCGAATCCTGGCGATCGCAGCGATGCTGATCCTGTTTTGGGGATGGAAAACACGCGGCTCAAGACGCAGCCCTAAAGCTTAGTTCCACAACGGTGTTCGATTGCGATTGGGCGATAGAAAAATCACAAGTGCACGCCCCTTATCCATGGAGATATTGTCGATGAAATGCGTTTGCTCCTTGCTCCTTCTTGCGATATTCCAAATCTTCGGAACACCCGAGGGCCTACTTGCCGACGAAAAGGAATCGCTGGTAGCTCCCGGTGCAAAAGTCATCAAGCTTGCCGGGGGCATGAAGTTCACCGAGGGCCCGGTGTGGCTTGATCAGAAAAAGATCCTTGTTTTTTCCGACATCCCCAACAGCAAGCTCATGCAATGGAATCCGCAGCAAGGGTTGTCGGAATATCGAGATAGCAAGCAAGCCAACGGCAATATCGTCGACCAGCAAGGAAGGATCTTGTCTTGCCAACACGAGGCGAGAAATGTCATTCGGATTGAAAATGACGGCAGCCAGAGTGTTTTAGCAGAACGATACGAAGGCAAGAGATTCAATTCACCGAACGATCTTGCCTTGCGAACCGATGGCACACTCTGGTTTACCGATCCCCCCTGGGGGCTTGTCGGCGAGCATGAGATCCCAGGCCATTGGGTTTATCGACTCGAATTGGCGACTGGAAAAATCGAGCCGGTGGTCAAGGATCTAGCGATGCCAAACGGGATCGTGTTCTCGCCTGATGAAAAGAGGCTCTACATCGCCGATACCGGTGGTCACCCCAGGCATCCAGACCCCAGTTTTCACCGATTGCCGCCTAGCATACGTTGCTACCAGATCACTCAAGAGGGTCGGCTAGGGCCCAAGCTCTTTCAGATCGAGGCTTCCAGCGATGGCATGAGCATGGATATTCATGGGAATCTCTATGCCACCCATGCCGATCAAGTCAATATTTACAATGCGGATGGGAAATTCATCGAGTCGATCGGTGTTCCCGAAGGTCCAGCCAATGTCTGTTTTGGTGGCCAAGACTACAAAACACTGTTCATCACGGCACGAACATCGCTCTACAGTGTCCAGATGCAAGTTGCCGGGGCTCGACTCAAATCCCAGTAGACTCATGCCGTAGACTCATGCCGTAGACTGGCACATTGCTATCAATTCGATCGGGCTTGACGTCGACGATGAAAACTGCGATTCACTGGACATGGTGTTTTCTCGTTCGCAAAGGATGGATCGACGCAGGCGGATTGTCCGCGAGTCGGCGGCAAGCGATGCCGTTGTGGCTGCCGACTACGCGCGTCTGCAAAAAAAAGCCAAGAAAAGCTACTTAGCCGATCCTGAAGGCTACCTCTATGGGGAGGATGCACCTGACTACAGCCAGGATGTTCGCAAGCCTTGTCAGCAACGGGTTGTGCAGTGGATCCCGGTGCGAGCCCAAGCGGTTTGGACATTCATTGCAGGCTGCTGGGTGATTTGGGGCCTGCTACTTGCAGCCCACTACTTGCTACACACCAAGGCGAATTCGATGGGTCGCTCGCCGATCCCTGTTTTGCAGCTTTTGGATCTGAGAAGTCCGCACAGCATTGCTAACTGGATGACGTGCCAACTTTGGCTCTTGACGGCCGCTGCTTCGTGGATGGTTTACAGCATTCGTCAGTATCGTCTGGATGATTTCACTGCAACTTACCGAGTCTGGTTTGTCATGATCGGGCTTGCACTGTTCTCCTGTTTCGACACGGCCACTTCGGCGACTTATTTGCTGGGTCAATCGA
Source organism: Planctomycetota bacterium (assembly GCA_018969045.1). Lineage (GTDB taxonomy): Bacteria > Planctomycetota > Planctomycetia > Pirellulales > Pirellulaceae > JBKCUI01. The sequence continues at coordinate 12,127 of JAGWZB010000110.1, forward strand.
TCGATCCGTGGACCCGTCGCGAGATTGGCTATGGGGGATGGCCTTTGCTGCTAGCTGCCTATGCTTCGATCGTCGCTTTGGTGGGGTTGAGATTATCGAGCGAAATGAGATTGTCCCGATCAGCGCTTTGGCTTTGGCTCGGTGGTTTGGCCGCCTGGGGCTGCGCCGCACTGCTGGGGACAGGGTTGTTCAAGCTACAGTGGGATCCTGGAACCATCGATCTGATCGTTGGGGGATGTTGGCTAGGAGGAGTCTTAGCGGTCTTCCAAGCCGTAGGGCTGGTGCTTAGGCGGTGCTACATGCAAGCCCAGCGACGATTCCTGGAACGAACGGTATTGGCCAAGCCCAAGTTGGATTGGGAATTCCAGGAGGATCCAAACCAGACAGATTCGGCCGAAGAAAACCAGCAGGACCAGGAGTCAGAGAAAAAGTCATGGCTACCTTGGCGTCGTCGCCAAGACACTTCCAGCGATGACCTGGAAACAGAGGATCCAGGTGCAATTGCCCAGCAGCCACCGAAACGGCCGATGCGCCTCTTCGGTTTGTTTCCTCATCGGAGCGAGCGGAACGAACAATTGGCGGGCAACGAACCCTTGAGAATCGAGGACCAAGTCCCGGTTGATGAAGGATTGACCAAGAAACCAAGCTGGTTCGCAAAAAGAGACAAATCAGGTAAAGCGAATACGGCAAGTACTGCGGCAAGTACTGCGGCAAGTACGAATACCCCATCGACCGATGCTCGCCAAACGCCCCATTCAACCACTGCATCCAAACCCGTTACCCCAAACAAGGGCTTCGATACGAAGAGCACTTCTGAACTTAACACCAAGCGATCCTGGTTAGGCTCCATGATCCGCAGAACACCCAAGGATGCCGCTGCGGGCGCTACAAGCCAGTCACCCGATACCAAGTCGCTCGCAGCCAAACCCGCTCCTGTGGAACCTAAAGCCGAAAAGGCTCAGGCTCAAGAACCCTCTGTTAAGAAGCCTTGGTTTTCGATGGGTAAGAAGAACTCTGATGCAACCAAGTCCCCTGCAGCGGTTTCCCCGCCACAAAGTTCCGCTTCGAAACCTCAGGAAAAGAAACCAGAGTCTGTAAAAACCAAAGAGCCCGAAACTGTTGATTCGTTCGAGATCCTCGATGAGGAGTCACCCAAGTCGGGTAAGCTTGCCAAGAGACTCTTTGGTTGGTTCGAAGGGCTAAAGCTCAAGCCCCCGAAGGACAGTTCGGATTCTACGGCGCAAAGTGCATCGAAATCAGACGCTTCAAAGACCAATTCGCCAGCAACGGCAAGTGCCCCTAGCAGTGCCAACAAACCT
>JAGWZB010000111.1 GCA_018969045.1 Planctomycetota bacterium
ACGGTTGGATTTGACCAAGTACCAGGCCAAGGTCTCTCGCTCGATTGCTAGTAGACCTTGCAGGGTAGCGGTCGTAGGAGCGGGTATTTCAGGACTGATCTGCGCTAGGACTTTGCATGACATGGGCTTGGATGTCGAAGTCTTCGAGAAATCCAGGGGGCTTGGGGGGCGAGCCGCGACACGTCGCACGGAATCTGGTCTGTCACTGGACCATGGAGCACCTTTCCTTGAAACCAAAAGCAGGCTATGGGATCGTTTTGCCCATTCATGGGAGCAAGATCAGGTCGTGTGCCCTTGGCAACCGCGATTTGGGATCTGGACCCAATCGGGTTCATCAGGTGCAGTGACTCAACGCGACTTGGCCAACTCCAAACTCTGGGTTGGTCTCTCTGGAATGAACCGGTTGGGTAAGCATTTAGCAGAGGGGCTCACAGTGCGTTACCAAGCGACCGTTGACGCCTTGCAACATCGCGAGAGTACTTGGACTCTTCGTGGGATTCAGGTTGGCGAGGATCGCGCAAGTTCGAGTTTTGAATCGGGGCCTTATGATTGCCTAGTGCTGGCGATTCCTGCTCCTCAGGCCGCTTCGATGGTTCCTGGTCATTGCTCTTGGAAATCGGGTGCAACCCAGCAGACGATGGAACCTGTTTGGGCAGCGCTGATCGAGTTCCAGCAGCCATGGCAAATTCCATGGGATGCAATTTCCTTTGAGAATCATCCATGCCTGGACTGGATCTCTCGCGAATCGAGCAAGCCCAATCGAGCTGCCCAAGATGCATGGGTCGTGCACGCCACGCATTCATGGACCCACGAGCATTTGGAGTGCAAACCGGAGCAAGTGGCTCGATTGCTCCTGGAGTCCTTAGTCGATTTACACTCTGAGTCGTTGCCCAAGGTTGCCTGCCTGCAGGCTCACCGTTGGCGTTATGCGCAGCCCAAGCGAACCGATCTGGGGAATCTCTCCGGGGCGATTTACCTTTGGGATATCGATGCGTCGCTGGGTGCCTGTGGTGATTGGATCACACCGGCCGAGCCACAAGGCGTATTGGGCAGGCCATCGGGGCTATCCAGGGCGTTGGAATCTGGGGCAGCCATGGCCGGAGAGATTCTTCGAAGTTGGATCGATCGGAACCCAATTCAAAAGCAAGCAATTCAGCAAATGCTGTTTTGACGCAAGCTTTCTAAGGCCTGCTATTGACGCAAATCCTCTATTTTCACTATCTATCTTAGGTTTCAACGAGGGGGAGAGCACGGATAAGCAACTCGCCCGAAGGTACCTGGGTCGGAGCTTTGATCGTGAAAATATCTGTTATTTCTCCGGTTTACAACGAGTGCGAAGTCCTGCCATATCTGTTGGACTCGTTGCCAAAAGTTCTATCGAAGCTGACCGATCAGTACGAAATCATTTTGGTCAACGATGGAAGCAGCGATGGTTCCGACCAGATCATTCGTCAGCGAGCCCAGTTGGATAGCCGCATAAAACTGGTCAGTTTCAGTCGCAATTTTGGACAGCAGGCTGCGATCACCGCTGGTCTGGACTGCGTGACTGGAGACATCGTCGTGGTCATGGATTGCGACATGCAGGACCCTCCCGAAATGCTCTCGGCGATGTTGGACAAGATCCATCAGGGTTACGACATCGTTTCATGCCGACGGACCGGTCGCGATGGTGAGTCGATCTTCAAGAGATGGAGTTCGACAGCGTTTTATCAAGTGATGCGGTATGGGATCGATAAGCGGATCGAGCCTGAGGTGGGTGACTTTCGCATGTACACGCGTCGTGCGGTCGATGCGCTGCGAGCCTTTCGAGAGCAGCATCGATTCATGCGAGGGGTTGTCGCGTGGCTTGGTCTCAAAGAAGCGATCTTGCCATTTCATCGGCCTGCTCGAGCGGCAGGACAAACCAAGTATCCGGTGTCTAAATTAGTCAAGCTTGCTTGGACTGCGATATCGTCCTCGTCCCCAGCCCCATTAAAAATCAGCAGCTATCTCGGCTTTGGTATGGTCGTTGGCTCAGCGATCGCCGCAAGCCTGTGCGTCTTGGGATTGATTGGCCACTGGACGATTGCCACAAGCTTGGCCTGGATCGCATTCATGCTTGGACTCAGTGGCATTCAAATGTGTGCCATAGGTCTATTGGGTGATTATGTTGGCAGAGTATTCGAGGAGTCCAAGGGTCGACCATTGTATGTGGTCAATGAAGTTTGCAATATCGATCGAACGCCCGAGCAGCCCAGGGCATTGTGGTTGGACTCAAGCGATGGACAGACCCCCGTGCGGGTTGAACCTCGGATTTATGGACCGATTGTTTTGCCAAATCCATCGAGGAAGGTAGGTTGAGAGCCGGTAATGGCAGATCCATCGCATTCCCGAATTCCATCTCGCAATCTTGCATTACGGGATTGCGTTCTATTGATGACAGTCTGCGGAGTCGTCCTTTGGCTGGGGCTTGGCACCACCCACCTTTGGGATCAGGACGAAGGCTATTACGCGAGTGTCGCTAGGGAGATGTTCGATCGCCAGGATTGGATTGTACCCACCTTCAATCAAGAGTTATTTGCTCACAAGCCCCCGATGATGTACTGGGGGATGCTCGTTGGTTTTCAACTTTTTGGAGTCTGCGAATTTGCTGCAAGGTGGGCTTCGGCGATCTTCGGAACCGGTATGGTTTTGCTGACTTATGCGTTGGGTCGAATGCTGATCGATCGACGCACTGGGTTGCTTGGTTCCTTGGTATTGGTATCGAGTTTGATGTTCACCGTCGTAGCGCGTTCGGCGACCGCGGATGTGCACCTGGGTTTTTTTATCCTCCTTGCAATCACGATTTGGGTCCGAGATGCCAAGCGATCGCTTGCCCAGGGATTGAAGCAGGATCATGGATTCCCCGTTACTTGCATGAGCACTTGGGTTGGGATCTATCTTTCGATCGCTTTGGCCGTGCTATCCAAAGGGCCGATCGGATTTGCGTTCCCGATTGCGATCCTAGGAACGCTGACGCTACTGTGGCCATGGATTGAGGGAAAGAAGTCCGTTCTTGGAGATCTTGTTTCGATCAAAAGGTTTGGATTGGCAACCTTGTCGATGCGACCTTTCGCAGGAGCAGCAGTGCTCTTGGCAATCGCCGCTCCGTGGTTTCTCATGGTCAATCAAAAAACCGGCGGGGCTTTTCTAGCGGAGTTTTTCGGGGTGCAGCATCTTGAAAGATTCTCCAAGCCGATGGACAACCATAGCGGACCGATCTATTACTACGTATTGACGGTGTTGATTGGTTTTTTTCCATGGACCTCGTTTGCCATCCCGATCGGCTTGCATGCAAAGGAGGCACTCAAATCCACTCCCAGAAGGTTTGCTTGGTCGGTCCTTCTTGTTTGGGCGTTTTTCTACATCGCAATCTTTTCCGTTGCCAGCACCAAGCTACCTAATTACATCATCCCGGCGTACCCAGCTTTTGCGTTATGGATCGGCAGTTACTTTTCTGGATGGTTGGATTCCAACCCAAGTGGTCCGTGGGAAGCCCGTAGCCGATGGCAATTTGCAGGTTGGTCCTTTACTGTAATTTCTGGAGTTTTGGTTCTGAGCCTTACGATTTTATTGGCCTTTGGGCTCGTTCCAACGTTGACCGAAAAACTTTCAATGGATCCTAAACTCATCCCTGCGGTACTGAGTTTCGCATGGTTAGGAGCCTTGCTTTTTGCCAGCGGAATCGCTGGTTTATTGTTTCTGCGATTTGAAAGTGGACGCCATGGGGTTGCCCTGGCGATCTGTCTGAGTATCGCTTGGGTCAGTTTGATATGGCAGTGGATTCTGCCCCGAATCGATCGGTTCCAGACCCCTCAGCAGATTGCGCTTGAGTATATTGAACCCATGGAAGGCAAATTTGCAGTGGTGGGAATGTTTCGGCCAAGCATGGTCTTCTACTCGCAAAGCGCTTTGAACTTTTGTCAAGACGACCGAGCGCTCGAGGAGACATTGATCGACCAACTTCCCAGCTTGGTCGTCGTCAATGACTCAAGCCAACAAGCAAAAGACTTGCTGGACAAGCATGGTTATCGGCTTGCTGAATCGGTCGAGAGTTTCCCCAAAAAAGGCATGATCAACATTTATCGAAGGTAATTCCCTCCCATGACATCCAGACGCATCAAACACGTGAAGAACATCGACCGAAGAAGGGTATTGAAGCAGGCCGCGATGCTTGCCGGTGTCGCTTGCACACCCAAGCTGGTCAAGGCGGTCAGTCCCAACGACATGTTGAATTTAGCCTTCGTGGGAGTAGGCGGTCGGGGTGGTGGAAACCTCCAAGAGATGTTGTCGGCCGGTGGAGTTCGAGTCGGGGCCATCTGCGATGTCAACAGCAATACCCTCGAAGGGGTTGGACAAAGGCATACCCAGGCCAAGCGTTTCGGTGATTTAAGAAGGCTCTTGGATGACCTCAATGGCATCGATGCCGTGGTCGTATCATCGACCGAGCATACGCACGCGTTTGCAACACTGCCAGCCTTGCAGCAGAAGAAACCAGTCTATTGTGAGAAACCACTGACTTACAATATCCAAGAAGCTAGACGAATCATGCAGGAATCGGAGAAGGCAAAAGTACCAACTCAGATGGGTACCCAAATCCATGCAGGAGCAAACTATCGCCGAGTGGTGGAATTGATTCAGTCCGGAGCGATAGGTCCAGTCAGCGAGGCTCATGTGTGGACCTCCAGAGCGTGGGGACTTCAAAGCCAAGAAGATGCCAAGAAGAATGGTGACATCGTCTACGTCACCGATCGACCTGCCGAGTCCAAGCCGGTTCCCAAAGAAATCGACTGGGATCTATGGGTTGGACCAGCACCTATGCGTCCGTTTCATGATGTGTACTTGCCGGGACCCAAGTGGTATCGATGGTGGGATTTTGCCAATGGGACCATGTCAGACCTTGGGAGTCACTTCAACGATTTACCTTTTTGGGCATTGAAGCTCGATCATCCGCAAACGATTGAGTCGTTTGGTCCACCGGTTCATCAAGAAATCGCACCAGCATCCATGACGGCGGTTTATCAGTACGGTCCCAGGGCAGACATGCCAGCTTGCAAGGTGACGTGGTACCAAGGTGCCGATAAACCTCAGTTGTGGAAAGAAAAAGCGATCCCAACTTGGGAAAGCGGCATCCTTTTTGTCGGAAGAGATGGCATGCTCCTGAGTGATTATGGCAAGCATGTTTTATTGCCCGAGGAAAAATACAAGGGTTTTGAAGGTCCCAAACCTTTCCTTCGAGAGTCTCCAGGGCAACAGCGAGAGTGGCTTGAAGCCATCCGTAACGGAACACCCACCAGTAGTCCTTTCGATTACGCAGGTCTTCTGACAATTGCCAACCATTTAGGAAATGTGGCTTACCGCGCCGGTAAAAAACTCCAGTGGGATCCGGTGGCTTTGCGGGCAACCAATTGCGCTGAGGCAACGGAGTTTATCGAGCGTGAACCACGAAGCGGTTGGTCGCTAGCTTAAGGTGCAAACATGCAGCTCTCAGGTAAAACGATCCTGATTTCTGGGAGTGGATCTGGACTGGGAGCCGCAACAGCCCAGAGGCTGTTGGCCCAAGGTGCCAATGTCGTTGGATTGGATCTTGCTGCTGATCCCGCCTGGGTTCCGGTATGGAATGGGCCGGAGAATTGGCAAGGCCGTTACATGCATGCGCAGGCCGATGTGACGCAGGAATCTTCGGTGCAGCATGTTGTTCAAGAGGGGGTTGCCAAGTTTGGGAGACTTTCCGGGGTTGTCTGCTGCGCCGGCATTCTGCATGGAGAAAGGGTGTTGGGGCCAAGTGGCCTAGCGTCACTGGATGCGTTTCGAAGGGTGATCGATGTGAATCTTGTGGGCACAATCCAAGTCGTACGAGCTGCAGTGCAAGCGATCGCTCAGGGGGAACCACAGGAACCCGATCAAGAGCAAGGCGTGGTGGTGATGACATCGTCGATCGCTGCCTTCGATGGTCAGATCGGCCAGTGCGCTTACTCGGCTTCCAAGGGTGCCATTGCAGCGATGACTTTGCCGATGGCCAGGGAGTTCGCACGCTTTGGTATTCGAGTCGTGAGTATTGCACCGGGAGTTTTCCAGACCCCAATGATGCAGGCGGCATCTCAAAAAGTCCGAGGTCCTTTGTTGGATGCGTCGGTATTTCCTAAGCGGTTTGGCCTGCCCGAAGAGTTTGCCTCGATGGTCCAGAGCGTACTAGAGAATTCAATGCTCAATGGAACCATTATTCGACTCGATGGTGCGATGCGGATGTAAATCGCCTTGGTCTCTGCAAGAACATCGATTCAACGGCAAAGCAAACCGCAGAGGCACAAAGACCCAGAAGGTAAAGGAGAGATACGGAGTTGGAACTGCGTGTCTTAGCGTCTCAGTGGCTCAAGCGACGCGGTCCATATCTGTAACCAGGGTGAGCCGCTTGGACGTGCATTCCAAAAGACCCCTTGTTCGCCAGGCAAAAACTGGACTGGACCGGTCACTTCGCGAAAGCCTTGGGTGTCCCATTCCACCTGTGTCTCTTGGCAAGAGTACAAATCCAGAATGGTCAAGCGATTTGAAACCAAATAAGTCAGTCGCCCACCGTTGGGGTCGATTGCCGGAGGGTGGGTAATGGACTGGCGGTTGCCGGAAATCCACTCCGTTTGACCGTCCTGGACCGATACCCGTATCAGTCGTACAACACCCTTGGAATCCTTCTTCAACGCCACGATCCATCGACCACATCCCGATGCGATCAACCAATGTCTCGGACCAGCGATTCCTGGATACTCAGATGCTTGCGTGTTTGTAAGCCTGCGCCATCGAATCCCTGGCGGCGGCTCCAACCTCCAAGAATCTGCACCGGACCGGCATGCCATCTGTCCAGACAAGTCATTGGGCCATCGCTTTGCGTCGCTGGGGAACTCGGCCAAATAGATTTCATCGACCGGTGGTTGTATTGATTGAGAAGATTGGACGCTGACGATCATTGCAAGAGCCATGTAAGCCTTGCCATCGACTTGCCCTTGGACCCAGCATTCCTCACGAGCACAGAGGATGGGATCCTCAGGAATCAATGCCAATGCGGCCCAGCCACGTCCTTGAAATTCATCTTCGTATTTCGAAGGACTCTCAGCGTTCTTTTCTCCATGGTCGCTGTCCCAGCCATCGACGTACGCAAAACCGACGCTGCGGCGCTGGGGTTGCATCGCATCGTTGTAAGTAAAACTCACCCAGTTCCCCTCTTTGGAAAAACTATGGGCATGCGTTCCCCCGCCCAGCGAACCCCATGGAAGCTTGCTTTGAAGCCCCCTGCCTTCTAACGCTTGGATTTTGCAGACGGGATTCCGAGGATCCAGACTCGCCCAAGCTCCAAAGCGCCTAGTCATCGAATAAGGGTAATGGTCGTTGCAATGGGCAAGTCCATGGATGAACAAAACCGTGGAGCGAAGTGGGTGACAGACCACAGCACCGACCCCAGGACCATTTGCTGATAGGCTATAGGTGTCGTAAATCACTCGCACCGTATCGTCAGCTAGATCCAACGACTCGATCCGTGTGGTCTTGGCGATATCTGGGTCGGCATTACGGGTGTCGTAATACAGGAATCCACCGCAATGAGAAAGGGCTTGGCGATGATTCAAAAAGTGCCCGTAACTACCCCATGTTCGTTGGCGAACCGTTGCTTTGATTCTGGACATGGAACTTATCGCTATCGATCCCTAGCTCAGGAATAGCAACGCAACGTTGACATAGATGAGAATTCCCAGCAGATCGCTCAGTCCGGCGACAAATTGATTGCTCATCATGGCAGGATCGAGTCCCATCCGCTTGAATATCAACGGCAGAATGCTTCCCATGCATGTGCCGCATAAAACCACGCATAGGATCGTGATAGGAATGATCAATGCTTGTGTCATCGTTGGGGCTAGCAATAGCGCACAGGCAAACCCCATCGAACCCATGATCCCGCCCAAAAGCAACCCCATGATGATCTCTCGCCGAACGATCACCCCCCAATCGCTCAGTTCGATATCCTTGGTGGCCAGCGCTGAAATGATCAGTGTCGAACTTTGACTTCCTGAGTTTCCACCGCTACTGATGATCAAGGGGATGAACAGGACCAACCAAGCGTAACTGTCGAGCCACGACTGATACATCTTGAGTGCAAATGCAGTCGACAATGCGGCAAAAAACAAGATCATCAGCCAAAACCCTCGTTTCCACGATAGGATCAGGATTGGCGTTCTCAAGTAAGACTCGCTCAGTGGTTCCACAGCGACGATGCGCTGGACGTCTTCGGCGGCTTCTTCACGAACCACGTCGATCACGTCGTCGTGGGTGATGATGCCCATCATGTGGTTGCTATCGTCGACGACCGGCACGGCCAAGATGTTGTAAAAGGCGACCTTCTGGGCTACTTGTTCTTGGTCGTCATTGACGTTGACAGCTACAACATCTCGTTTCATCAGATCCGCCAACGGTGTTTCGGGCCGACCGATCGAAGAGATCAGCAGTCTTCCGCTGACGACCCCGCGCAGATGGTTGGTACCATCGACGACATAGATGTAGTAAATCGTTTCGAGCCGTTCGGCTTGGCGACTGAGTTCATCGAGAGCTTGGCGGACGGTCAAGGATTCCGACAGACAAGCCACTTCGGTGGTCATCATCGCCCCGGCGGTTCCCTCTTTGAAGGTCTGCAAGCGACGGATGTCGCGTCGGTCCGGAGCGGGAACCAGAGCCAGGATGGCGTCAACACGGGCATCGGGTACTTTGCGGAGCAGATCGACCGCGTCGTCGGCTGGCAGTTGGGTGACCAGGACCGCGATCTGCTTTTCATCTTGCGAAGCGATCAGGTCGACTTGTCGATCTTCATCGAAGTACTGAAAGACTTCGGCTTGCAACGAAGGCTGTGCATGTTGGAGGACTCTCCAAGTTTCTTCGTTGTCGAGTCCTTCCATAAACTCTGCGGTCCGCGCCGGGTGTAGCGCAGTGCAAAACTCGCGGAGTTCGTCGGTGCGATCCTCCGCGAGCATCTCTCGCAGTTCAGGAAGGAACAGGGTATTCATCGACTAGTTGCTTGATTCGATAGGCAGGTTGAAATCGCCACCGAGATCTCTCCATACCGAATGAATGTGGTTTGCCTGAGTCCCTTGCGGATCGGTTTGATAGTTGCAAAGCTCGGCAATGAAGGTTGGGCCTTGGATGCGAATGAAGTGTTGGTCTTTGGGATCGGTGCCTCCGGCCCAACCAAAATGGATTTGATCCAAGCCGGACTTCTCGACGATCTGCCAACGCTCGGCAGCGACGGCTTGCGGCATGGTCGAGAAATAGGCATCGAGGATCGCTTTGAGTTTTCCCTTTTGATCGCCTTGCAAGGAGCTAGCGTGGATCCCAACGGGCTTATCGTTTTTGGGTTGCGGTTCTCCGGCCCATTGGATATCGGCGGGGCATTCGGCGTCGAAGATCGCTTTGGATTGCTGGTCTTTGCTCAAGCTATTGAGCAAATCATAAGCGGCTTGCTCTTCGGGCAGCAGCAGTCGAGTTCCCGACGTGTATTTGGTCTTGGAACCGCTTTGCAATGGATCTGGAGTTTCGAAGTCTTTCAGCAATCGAGCAGGATTGACGCCAAAGAACTGAGGAGTCGAATCGACGATCGTGTCTCCTTGATAGGTCATGTTGATCGATAGATGGTGACCTTCGACACTGATTCCCCAAGGTGCATTTGGCTCTGGATTTCCATAGACGGCAAAATAGAACTTTTGGTAGTCACGGCGCTTGGCTTGCGAGGGCCCTTCGAGTTCCAGCAGGATCGCTTCGTAGGCCATGATATCCACAGCGCGGCGGAACCCCGATTCGCTTAGGATGGCAGCCATGAGTCCCATCGCGGCAGTCCGTTGAGCATCGTTCATCTCTCGCAGCGGTAGGCCTTTGCGAGTCTCCATGGGTATGAAGTGCCACTCGGAGCGTTTCTTGTCCTTGTAATCGATTTGAGCGATCGATCGTTGATCGCTCGATAAGCTTGCGAGGAATCCTGTGGCGGTCTCGCGAGCGGCTAAAACCGGATGCGAAGCCCAGAGAGCTTGGGATGACAATCCAAGGATGCTGGATCCAGCAGCACATGCGGCTGCGGATCGGATGAGGAATTCGCGTCGTGAACGATTGGTCCGAGAGGGCGACTTGGCGGGGATCGAAGAACTCATCTGTAGACTCGTGTGGGTGGGGGGGATAGAAAACAGATCCGGGCAAAGCACCCGGGGCGTCGTAGATTATGATCTAAATCCAACCCCAGCCAAACCCCAAGCAGCGTTGGAGATCGCCAAAAGCTCGATCAATCCGGCTCGAATTTTCATCGTTGGATCGCTAGCTCATCTGCGTTTGAAAACCTTTTCGAGGTTCACGACCAAGGAGGTTTTGGGCTTGGGGGTCGCCCAGGATGGTCTCGGACTTTGGATCCCAAACGACTTTGCGATTCAATCGTGCAGCGACTCCAGCAAGATGGCATGTGGACAAAGCTCGATGGTGGCTATGCACATCAGAGATCGGTTCTGTCCGATCGCGAGCCGCTTCGAAGAAGTTTCTGAAGTGGTCGACCAGTGGCCGATTCTTGTAGGCTTGTTCAAGTGCTCCCTCTGGCAGCGGATTGTCTTTCAAGTCGTCGACTGCTTTGCCTGCGATTCGTCCACGGTTGACGAACAAGCGTCCCTGGGTGCCTTCGAACATGATGCCGTTATCCCCATCGTGGCGGATTTCGATCTGGGCGTCCTCCTGAAGATTGGCGTTTTGAAGGTTTGCCGATTGGAATTTGACTCTGATGAAAAACTCTGTAGCGGTGTTGTATCGCGAAGGATCGGTCGGATATCCATCGCGAAATTCGACTGGGTGCTTGACCATCTCTGGGATGATTTCACTGGGACCGGTATCTGTTAAGCCCATGGCCCAGGTCGCGATATCGACATGGTGAGCACCCCAATCGGTCAGCTTTCCGCCGGAGTACTCGTACCACCAACGGAACTCATAGTGGCAGCGAGACCAGCTTTTGGTTTCCCCATTGTCACCGGCAAGAAAACGAAAAGGAGCGACCGCCGCGGGTCCTTGCCATAGATTCCAGTCCAAATGCTTGGGAGGATCGGCAAGCGGTATTTCAGGGCTCGTCGGTGCCCCGCCGATATGGCAAGTCGCTTTAATGATTTTGCCGATTCGACCCAATTGAATCATCGCAACGGCTTGGATGAACTGCTTGCTACTGCGCTGCTGTGTGCCGATTTGAACCACACGTCTTGTTTTCTTGGCGACATCGCAGATCGCTCTCCCTTCGGGCACCGTCAGTGTCATCGGTTTTTCGCAATAGACATCTTTGCCAGCAAGCATCGCTTCGATCAATAGCTTTGCGTGCCAATGATCGGGAGTGGAGATATGGACAATATCGACTTTGGGATCCTCGAGAATAGCACGATAGTCATTGGGTGTTGCGGGTTGATTGCCGGTCCATTCCTTGACCAGAGCCGCTGCGAGTTCGGTGCGACTGCGATCGGCATCGAAAACACTGACATAGTCGCCGTACTTTTTGAAGTCTGGAGCCGATCCGTAGGAGCCTTGAAGTCCCGTAGCTTTTTGGCACCAACGGCTTCCGGTCCCGATGGCAGCGACCCTGGGCCGATCGTTGGCTTGCCAGAAACCCTCTGCGCGTCCAGTGCGATTAGCGATCCACACCCCGCCGATCGCTGAACCTGTGGCTTTGACAAAGTTTCTTCGGTGCAGTGATTGGTTTTTCATGATGGTCATAGAACGCAGCGGTGTGCAATGGAGCAAAAGGTAGACGAACACTGGCTACCACTATAACCAACAACTCATGGTCTCGATACTACCGAATCGATCACGTGTTTTGGTTTAGCGTGAAATGGTTAACGGTCACTCGTTGGTTTTGAGATCTTCAAGATCCCAGCATTTGGATTTATTGCATGCTCAACCGAATCCAAGGGAGGAAGTGCGGCAGCACATGGTATTAGGCACATTCCATGTGCCGTTCTGAAGATCGAATCAGTTACCCAATAATCTCTGGCTGACGGCACAGCGGAGTGTGCCTGCTACTTTGAGATCCTGCCGGTAAAACAGAGCCACCTTTTGGTTACCGAGGATGCTTGCGCAAAGCCGCCCGGCATGGCGAAGGTGATGGTGCTTCGTGAACAAGGCGGTGCGCCGAAATGATAGCTTGTTTTGCCGATTCAAAAACCGGAATTGCACGCTGGGTAGGCTTTGCACCTATCGTGTACAATTGCCCTATTGGCGAGGAGACGGAGTTCACTAGACGGAGGTAATCGGAATGCTCATCGAGATAGATCCAACGGTGGATTTTGCGTGCAAGTTACTTCTGGGGAATCCATTTGCTGGAGTTGCCCAAGTACACTCCAGTAGACGATAATGACCTGATCGCCGATCCGCGTGATCAATGGATGTACTTCTTTCGACGAGCCAGGGGTTCGAGCGTCGAGGAGTTACTAGATCGGTTGCCTGATCCCGTTTTTCAACGAGCCGTAGGAGTGCTAGAGATGATTTCACGAACACCGGACCAACGCCGTCACTACGATGCACGGTTGAAATGGGAACTTGACGAGAACACTCGTATCCAAACAGCTTTCGAGGAAGGCCGCGAAGAAGGGCGTGAAGAAGGCGAACTATTCGGCAAGATACGCATGTTGCAGAATTTGTTGAGTCTCCCTCAGTCGACCGACGATGTGCTGCACTCCAGATCGAGGACCGAACTTGAGTCCTTGGTGACCGAGCTGCAAGCACAATTGCGAAAGCGGATGACATAGTCTCCAAGGGAATCCAGTCCAAATGGCGACGTTCTACGACTTCGAGGATCGTCTGACGGGCTATGCGAGCTACATCGACGAACCGGACAACAGTGGGACAGCCGGTCATCGGACAGCGTGTGCACAAGTATGCTTGAGGGCTGGCTTGCCGTGCCCGTTGCTAGATGCTTGGTGACTTTCCCTTTCAGGAGTGGAGCAAGAAGTTTGCAGGGCGTACTGGCATTATACCTGCGGCCGATTAGGTGGCGGGTAGCTTAAGGCTGGGAAATTAACCACACATCTAACGGAGCTTCGAGACATGGTTTCGATCGTTTGGCGATTTCGAGAAGAATTTTACTGTGCAAACTTGCCACGACCACTAGCGTATCTGCTTTGCAATAAGCAAGATCGTATCATCTGGAATTTATTCCGAAGAAAAACTCGATCCGTGGGTATTGGTTTAAGGTATAATCAATTTCACGGCTGGATAGATGATATCTCACTAAGATCCGTACGCTTGGAGCTAAATAGCTCCACACGTTTTCAGGTGCGCTACGCAGCCAGAGCAAATGTATTCCGCATGTCGGCGTAGTAGTTGTTATTGTATCTGAGCCATTCCATGGCAAGGGAC